>JAFZIG010000042.1 GCA_017554485.1 Acidaminococcaceae bacterium
CACAAATTGATGTGGATATGCAGATACACTTCGCCGTCCTTGCGGGATACGTTACCGGTGAGCGCCGTGATTTCCATCGGCCCGTTGAATTCCGTCTTGTGATATTCCTTCTTGCCTACATTGTACAGACCCACGACCACATGGTCCGCCGCACCTAATCCCTCGATGGAGCCCAGCACGATGTTTTCCTTTGCACAAAGTTCCGTCAGGCTGGCAATGACCTCCTCGCCCCGGTCAAGGCGCACGACATAGGTGTCACCGAATTTTCTGAATTCCATTCTTATCAACTCCTAACAGATTTACTCCAACTAACCAATTAACTTCTCATCACCAGAATTTACTTATACTATTTACTTCTGTTCCTTCTTATTCTGCACGGATTCTTTGGCTGCCTTTTTCACTGCTTCCTTCATGGCGTCATTCATTTCCGTCAGCACGTCAACAAAGTTCGTAATCTCTTTTATCTGCCATATGTCGCCTGCCTGCTTTTCCATGCGCAGGTTGACAGTAAAATCTTTATTCAGTTCTTCATCATGCAAAATGACAGCAATCGCAGCTGAATTGTTTTCTGTTTTGACCACAGAACCGTCCTTGATTTTCAGATTGGATACATCCAGCATCTTCTTCAGTTTCTGCAAAAGCGGGATGGAGTTTTCAATTTTGTTTTTCTGTTTCTTCAACGCTTCTTTTTCCGTCTGGGCAGGCTGACCGTTGTTGTCCGGGGCTGGGGCCTGTTTACTCTTAACTTTTCTTACAGAATCCAGCGTAGCGTCTTTCATGGCGCTGACTACCATCGGTTTCATGGCTTTAATGATGCCGGCGGCAAAGAGGTCCACGCCGATATTCTTCTTCCCCTTCAGCCCGGAAGAAATCAAATCGTTGAGACCCTTGCTGTACATGGTATCCAGATCCACATGACGCTCAAACAAAACCGTATCATGGGTCTGCACCGCTTTATGGATTTGGTACAGGGAATAGTGCGGCGTCTTCACCACATACAAAAAGAAGAACGCAGCGCACAGCACCAGAAGAATCAGCAAACCAATAAAAAGTTTCTTAAAAATACCTACCATATGCTTAACCTCGTTTTTCTTTGTTAATTATTATTTTATCATATTTTTCTTGCCCTGACACGGATCCGCACATAATCTATGATCCATTTGCCATCCCTGCAGAGTTTTGGCTGCAAGAGGTTTTCCGCTTCCTGCAAAATTTCAGCCTTCTGCTTCTCCTCCATTCCACGGAAAGGAACCCTGACAAACATCTCTATCCAGTCCACAACAGTCTTGCCCGGGCTTTGCGGTGTGGGACGGTCAAACAGCACGGCGTAATCCGGACGCAGCCCGTTACGTTCTAAAACGGCAGTGTATTCGGCAATGGTGGGGAAATAATTAAACCGTTGATACAGTAAACCTCGCTTTGCGAAGCACTGCTCCAGTGTAGCATGGACGGACTCCGCGCAATCCTTGCCGCCAAATTCGCAGACGAGTGCGCCACCGGGCTTCAACGCGTTTGCGATATGCGCCGTCAACGCATCCTGCCTTTCCGCATCGATCCAATGAAACACCGCATTGGAAAAGATAACATCTACCGTTTCAGGCAACGTAAACTGCGTGGCGTCACCATACTCAAACCTGATGTCCGGATAATTCTGCCGCGCAATGGTCAGCATGTCCTCCGAAGAATCCATGCCCTGCACCTGAAAGCCAAGCTCCTGAAGCTTTTTGGTCAGAGCCCCGTTGCCACAGCCAAGATCCAAAACTCTGGACCCGGCGGGAGCATCTATGAGCTTCAGCACATCTTCTCCATACTGATGGACGAAAGAAAAATTGTTTGTATAATTCTTTGCATTCCAGTCATTGTTCATAACTCGTCCGGTACTCCTTTTACAAACTGCTTATCCGTAGTGATTTTATGTGCTGTAATTATTGTATAACTGTTTGCATGAATCGTAAACCTGATATCGTCAATCAGGCAATAATAATTTTTCCCTTCTTTATAAACAAAACAGTCAGTCGCGTATATTTTATTCTTGCAAAACGCAACCACATCGTCGGTATCTAAGTTAAGATTCTTCTTTATCCTGGCGATGCCCAGTTTTGTTGTATGGATCTTAGTAAGGTTAGCAACTAAAATATGTTTTTCGTTCATTGGATTTTATATTAATTAAACGGCGTGTCTACCCCGCTGATAAATTTCCCGTATACATAACCGGTGGTACCGTTGTCCAAGCGAACCTTTGCCCAGGGAAAAGTATACGAATGATCGCCGGTCTGTTCAGCAAAGCCCAGTACAGTCAGGGGGTAGCCCGTATTCAATTCGACCAGGATCTTACCGTTGGTATCGGGTGTCTGTCGAACCCGCACAGCTTCGCCTTTGATGGCTCCGCGACCCATTCCCTTGCGCATGCGAATTTTGCCATCATCACTGACCAGCGCGCTTCCCAGCTGCATCAGCGTATAGTTATGCATCGACCACACTGCAAACGAATTGGTTGTGACACGTTTCCCGTCGGGTCCATTCCCACTGTAGAAATCCATCCTGCGGAGAAAGACGTAGGGGTCTTTCACCATCTCCGGCGCATGGAGTGTCATATAACGATGCAGGTACAACGCGTTGACCGTTGTATCGGCTGTGCCGGTAAATTCACCCCATGCATTCTCCACCCAGGAAGGATTTCCATGATAATTCTTTTTTACAAACAGGAAATAATAATTATGCTCACGGTTCAACATGACAATACGCAAATTCTTTTCTGCTGTCACATTCCCCATATTCATCTGACCCTCTAAGGATACACTCAGGTTGTAATACTTGCCGTGATACGGCTCCCTTTGCTCCTCCCGCAGCTGGTAAGTGTAGGAAGGATTATTTTTAGATTTTAAAAAACTGTTAAAGTTGTAGGCATGTTCATAGGCATATACCACAGCCGAAATCGGATAACAATCGGTCGCGTCAGGATTCAGCACATATTCACCGTCCAGGGCTTCGCCACAATGATGGGCAGTGGCTTTTCCCGGATCCCGAAATGTAAACTCAACCTGCTGGCCAAAGGAAGTGCTGAACTTTTCCGGAGTGAACTTCTTATAAAAATCATGAGAGTTACGGACATTTTCCCCTGTCAGCCGGATGCCGCTCTCCCCTGCGCCGGCTATTGGGGTCTTTTGAGAATAGTTAGCAGCCAGTTCTTCCGTCACATCGCCCTCTTCGTCCAGCGCCTGCAGCGCAATAATATACCCGGTGGAAGACATATTCATCGACCCGAAAATCTGCGCTTTTGTAGCATAACCTGACATAACAATAACAAACATTCTTGCCGTGATCCTGCCGTCAGCGTCTCTTTTTTCGTAAATACCTTCCTCCGGACGCATGGCCCAGGCCGAAACGGAAACCAACAGAAGCATTACCGTCATTAGCATGGTTAGACATGTACGCACGCGTTTCATCTGCATTCCTCCGTAAAATGATTCTGGTTTGCCGCATTAATCATTACTTAATTCCAGTACTTCAAAACGCTATTTCTGCTTCACCAACAATTAAAATTGTTCAAGCAGCCCTTTGCACCCCATCAGTACATCCTCATAGGTTTCATCAAAATTACCTGTGTACCAGGGATCTGCTACTTCCCGCTTTAAACTGGCGAATTCCAGAAGCATATGTATCTTCTTCTCCGGATCACCGCCGAACAGGCGAAGCATGTCTGAAACATTCTCCCTGTCCATAGCGATGAGGTAATCATAGGCATCATAATCTGATTTTGACAGAAGCGCGGCTTTCCGTTTTTCAAAAGGAACGCCCATCTGCCGGAGCTTTGCCTTAGTGCCATAGTGGGTATCGTGCCCCAGTTCGTCCCGCCGCGCCGCTTTGGAAGCAATGATAAACTGCTCTTCCCGCCCGGCCTTGCGCACCAGGTCTTTCATCACAAACTCCGCCATGGGGGAACGGCAGATGTTCCCGTGGCAAACAAATAATATCTTTATCATGACTCAACCTTTTAAGAAATTACTCTTTCCCGGTTACATAAATTGCAAATTTATTGTTCAAAACAACAGTGCTTCCCGGTCTCACCTTTTTTCGTTTTTCTTTTAATACGATTCCGTCCATGGTTACGTGTCCCTGCTCTATCTCATAAGAAGCCTGGCCACCACTCTCCACAACGCCCGCCAATTTCAACAGCGAAACAGCCGGAATAAATTCTGTATCAATTTCTATTGTTATTTTTTTCATTTTGTCACCTAACGGCCACAGCCTTCCTCACAGTTTGTCATACTTGTCCGCCTTACCCTTTGCTTTCTCCACAGGGTACTTTGCTTCATTCTTGCTCATCTTCGCATTTACAATCTCATCTTCATCAAGGCCCAGCTCATCCAGCATGTTTCTGCAATACACCAGCACATCTGCCAGCTCTTCACGGACGTGGGCGATATCATAATCCGTATCGCTCCACTGAAAACACTCCAACAGTTCATTAGCCTCAATGGAGATGGACTTTGCCAGATTAGCCGGCGTATGGAACTGCTCCCAATCCCGGTCTTCCGTAAATTTTCTAATCCTGTCTATGGTTTCCTGTTTCATGGTTTGTGACTCCCTTACAGAGTATTAAAACTCTTAATTGTGATTTGTTTCATTTATTTTCATTAACCCCGGCAGTAATTTTGCTTTTGATATTTTGGTATTCATTGGCAAAATCCGCGAAGTCATTTTTAACAAAAAGATCAATAATCCTATCAATCTCCTCAACTAATTTATTAATGGAAATGCTGTCGCAATAATTGCTGTCCTCATAAAAATCATCTTCACACCACCGGTAACGTTCATAGGCCTGTTTCTCAGCGTTCATGCCCCATTCATATATCTCAGCAGGAGCAACAGAAGATTTATGTATAATTACAATATTCCCTTCTTGGTTTGGGCGTAATTCCGGCTGTAAATAGTGCCAGCGTCCTATCGTAACAATACGGTTATCCATGTCATAAATCGCTCGCCTCTTGTTGTTCAATCGCTACATTCTTTACTGAATCGTCACTGCTGCTGCCCAATTGCCAAATTCTTATCTGAATAAAGCTTGTGATTTACTGTTCAATACTTACCACTCTCACATCCAAGTATGTTCTAATATCATCGACAAGATAATCAGTTCCTTGTGTATGAAGAATCTCATAGTGCGGAGCCAGATATCCTTTGATACAACCAGCTTCTTCTAATTTCCGGTAAACTTGTTTCGGTGTCATGTGCCAGCGGTCAGCACAGGCGTGGATAAGATACACTACAAATTCCATTGAGTCTTTAGTCATAGTTATGATTTTCCTTCCTGACAAAAAAGTTGTAAACAAAGCTGGTAGCTTCTGCCGCTTTCTTTTGTTTTATTTCTCAGTTTTGCTAATACGGAGGCTGCCATGTCAGACACTCAGCATTACCTCCATCAAATCCATGACACGTTTATAAAGTCCCAGCTCTTTCGCGTAACTGGAAAGATTGTTCAGGTTTTTCTTACCATCTGCAACATAAGCGTTAATTGCTTTGTTGAATGTTTCGTTGTCTAGCTTTGTCCGATACTTGAAGCAATCGCAAATCGTTCGCTCTCGGTCATAGATAAAAAGAGTTGTTCCATCAAAAGAACCTTTGGTTTTTCCGATTTCAAAAACATCTTTTTGAACGAAATATGCTTTTACCGGAACTACATCAAATTTTAATCTCGTCAGCGAAATGGAACGCGGCACCGCTATCGTCCATACGCGTGGTGCAAAGTCACTGTATCCGTAATAAAACAGTGCGGATTCCACGCAGACGATTCCGTCCGGAAGAAGCGCAGAAAGATATTGCGCTTCTGTTATTGTTATATCATTCGCAAGCTGATAAAAGCCTTGCCGAATCCGTTCAAGAACTCCTTTGTTGCAAAGTTCACTGATATCCGGTTTCGACAGACCCGCCGCAAGAAAATCTGCGGTTTTCGCAATGCTTCCAATATTCTTTATGACTGATTTTGCAATTTCATTTTTCTTCATATTTTAAAACTTTCCACATACAAATTTTACAATCAGTATCCGATTAGTATTATATCAGAAGCGGTCTTTATATGCAAAACATTTATTAATTTATTGTTATTAAACACCGAATCCGGCAGACCCACTGCTACCAGCTTCCCTGCACATACAATCAACAAGCTTGTTATGCCAGCCTGGTCGTAATTACGACCAACTTTGAAACGCCAACCCGCTTGTGGTGCGGGGTTTGGTTTCCTTAACTCTTATGTTTTTAAAGGTAGAACCTTATTTGAAGCTTTGATAGCAATAACAGTACGATAGTAAATTCAAACTTCCTGAGAGTGGAAGCTTTGGGTTTAGGCAAAAAAACGCATGAATGGAACTTGCATTAAAGCCTGTCATACTTACCCCTTTATCAACTCTTTTAGTGTTTCATAATTATCCACCACATGGTACATCACATTATTTCCACTTATCGCCTTAAAGTGTTCCGTAGCGCAATGGATCTTGGATTTTTCAATTTCACGCAATTGCATAGAAGACATGGAACCTTTTGTCTCCGCCACAAAGTAAATGTGTTTGACGTTGCCTTCATAAAATGCAATGGCCCAGTCCGGATTGTATTTGCCAACCGGAGTTGAAATGTAAAAGCCGCCAGGGAGTTTCACATACACAGCCACATCCTTGTCCACGTCCAGCTGTTCCGCAAAGTTTTTCTCATTGGTTGAATCATAAATCAGATGGTCATACAAATGTTTTTGGGTCTTTATGGCGTTATGGTCAAGCTTGCCTTTGAGAGTCGGTTCTGTGAAAATATCAGTATCATGTTTTTCATTCAGCTTGTTGTATGTGATGTGCTGCACAATCACTGTAGCCTTTTCTTCGTTAATCAGGCGCGCAGCTTTTATCATAAAATCTTCCGGGTTATCTTTAAACTGCATAAATGTTTTTTCATCAATGCCCTTCAAAATGGCTACGATATCTTTGCGCGTAAGACCCGTGTCCTCTACCAGTTTGCCAATCAAATCATACTTCACGCTGCTGTTGGCCGCGATACTGGTTTTCGCATTATAATTGTTTTTATCTTCGCGAGACTCAACAACAAAAGAATCTCCGTGCTGCAACGCCTCTCTTGATTCAATCTGGGTCATGGAACCGGTTACAACCTTAAAGTAAATTTTAGCAACCCGAAGTTCCCTATCCAGCCTGGCAATTGCTTTTTGAATCAGTTCTGCAGAATCAAAGTCAACCACATAGGCACTCTTGGCATTGATGCGGTTCCATAATTCCTTAAACTCCGCCATTTCCAGCTTATCCTGACTAAGTTTGGCTTCCACATTGTTCGCGCGGGCATCTTCCGGCATCGTGGCGCGGCTGTCGTAAACGGAATCCAGAATCTCTATAATGGAAGCTACGCAATCCTTAACCTTATCCGCAACCTTGACCGCATTATTCTTTTTATCTTCGTAATAGGTATCTGTCAAAATACCGTCGTCGTCAATGTAATCGTTTCTGATCAAACTGCGATAAATCGCATTGGCCAGTTCCATATCCACAACCTGGGTATTGCCTTCACTGTCTTGAATCGTTTTGCCCTGGAACAATTCAGCCGTAACAGAACGCGGCCTGTCGGAAACGGCTTCCGCAATTTCATTCTGCAGGCCTCTGGCAAAACTTTCATAACTCTCGCTGGCAATAACCGTCAGTACGTTAATCTTATGTACATCGCTGCCCAGCACGTTACTGTCCATGCGTTCCCCGTCCTGGTTCACGCACAGGCGCAGTCCGCGACCCACTTCCTGGCGTTTGCGCACTTCGCTGCTGCTTTGCTTTAGCGTGCAGATTTGGAACACATTGGGATTATCCCACCCTTCCCGCAAAGCTGAATGGGAAAAGATAAACCGCACCGGGGATTTTTTCGGGTCCCGCTCCAGCAGCAGCTCCTTATTTTTCATAATCAGATCATAGGCATCAATATCGTCAGAGGTTCTTTCCTTTTTATCATTCAGTTTGCTGTTGGTGAGATGTCCTTTCTTGTCAATGGAAAAATAACCGGCATGAGTGTCCTGCGCTTTGATTGCGCCAAGATATTTTATATATTCTTCTTCCCCAAGCCGCAACTGCAAATGATTGATTACGTCATTGTATTCTTCCTCAAACATGTTGGCGAAGCTGCCATTTTGCGGTTGCCCGGCTGCATCATATTCCTTGTAATGCGCTACTTCATCAATAAAGAATAAGGACAGTACCTTAATACCTTTATAAAACAGTTCTCGTTCCCGTTCGATATGCGACAGAATTGTTTCCCGGATCTGGATGCGCCGCAACTGCTCTTCACTCACTTTTCCAGTCACATCACCGGAAAACAGCTTCACTCCATTTAAAAACGAAACAGAATTATCCCGTCCGTCAATGAAACTTACCACAAAACCGTTTTTGTATTCATCCAATCCGTTGGAATGGTCATACAGGTTATAACCCTGGCCAACCGTTTTCGTTACCTGTTTAATACCGCTTTTCGTTTTGCAGTCAAACTGGATGGTAGCCGTGGGCGCTGCTTTATCGGAAACATTAACACCCTGCAGATATACATAGCTTTCTGTTGCCGTAGTGCCGGAAGCCGTAACTGCTTTCACCGATATTTTCTTTACCAGCTGCTTGTTGTACGCTTCAATGGCATCCAAACGGTAAATCATGTTATAGATACTGTCCAGTTTATGGGTTGCGGAATACCGCAGCGTCAGCAGCGGGCAAAACTGTTTCAGGTTTTCCTTTGTCTGCTTGCCTTCTACGGACTGCGGTTCGTCGATAATCAGGATCGGATTGGTCTTGGCCAGAATATCAATGGGACGCCGGGAACGGAATTCATCCAGCTTCATGTAAATGCGCCGGGCATCCTTGCCCTTGGCATTAAACGCCTGGGAGTTGATGATCATCACATTGATGGAATTATCTGAAGCAAACCGGTCAATTTCCGTCAGCTGGGCAGAATTGTAAATGAAATAGCGAATCTTCTTTCCGTACTCTTCCGCAAAATGTTCTTCCGTTGTCTGGAACGATTTATATACACCCTCGCGGATGGCGATGCTGGGCACCACGATGATGAACTTGCTCCAGCCGTAATGCTTGTTCAGTTCATACATTGTCTTGATGTACGTATAGGTTTTGCCAACGCCGGTTTCCATTTCAATGGTCAGGTTGTATCCGTTGGCGCGGCCTTCCAGCTGTTCCGAAGGCTTCAGGAGATTTGCTCGCTGTATCTTCTGTACCCGATCCAGAATGATATTATCCGTAAGACCGGGGACAATAGGCTCATTCTTCCAGCCGGTAAAAATCTCGTCTTCCATTAAACCCATCTGTAACTGTTCCGCGCCGCGGTCAATCATATAAGACGGCGTCAAATACGGCTGCCCGGCAAACACATCCACCACAGCCCTAGCGGCATCCGCCTGAAACTTTTGGTGCTTATATTGCAGTTTCATTTCGCAACTGTCTCCCTTAAATTACTTTGACTCTCGTATCCGGCGCTAACATCTTGAAAATTTCAGTGAGGTTGATTTTAGAGGGACTGCTTTCAAAACTGGAATCACGGAACACAGCACGCAGCGGTTTCCGTTTTGCAATCGTTTTGATAACAGACTCCGGAACATTTTCATCAAAGCAGGCAATCAAGTCACCGTCGTTATATGTATGTACCGTACAATTCTCAATCTTTTCAGATGTGTAAGGCAAAGAAAGCGGCAGCCCCCACTCCAACAGGCAACCAAAAAGCAAATCCAAATCCGCCCGGTCTTCTTTCACATTGGATTCCATCAGCGAAAGCATATCCTGTTTATATTCGTTGGCAGAATAATAAACATCATTCATATTACTGTCGTCAAGTTTGAAAACACGGAAACCCACATCCAAATCTTGCGTGATTAACGGTTTTTCTTCTTTGATTTTTGCTCCGGCACGACGGATACGTTCTTTGCCAATTTCACATATATTATTAAAGCCCGCCTTAAAAGCGTCACTATTTTCATCACACCGTTCAGGTAACTGTACCATTATGAATTTTCTTTTTATTCCATCTTCAACATTCTGTTGTATAACTGCATGTGCAGTGGTGGCAGAACCAGAAAAGAAATCCATAACAATATCATCATTGTCCATGCCAACCATTTCGATTGCTTTTTTTAAAAGAAATACAGGTTTTGAATAATCAAATACACTACATCTAAAAAGACTTTTAATCTCTGCCGTTCCATTTTGATAATTAATTTCAGCATCTTCCCAAATTGATTTTGCTTTTGTTCTTCGTTCACCTTCACGTTCAAGGTAATCTTTTTGGAAAACATCCCAAACATCTTTTCCATTTCTATTAACTTTTTTTCCTAAAAGCAGTTGATAATTTGATTCGACTTTTTCTTTCGACCATCTCCAAGTACCATCTTCCATAGTAGTCGGCTGAACTGGGAGTGCTTTTTCAGTATATGTTTTATTATGTTCGAGTGAAATAAGCCCGGTTTTAGGATTAATAAAAATAGGGAAATATAAATTTGGTCTTTCAGATCTACGCCAAAACCCACCTCTCATTCTTAAGCCCAAAAGGCGATAACTGCCAAATTCATCTTTAAATTTGTATTCATCGGTCATCGATTCAGTTAATTTATGTCCTATTATTTTCCCGTTTAGAGCTTCTTTACAGTAAACAATTAAGTATTCATGTAGATTAGCTAGTTCGCCAATTGACATTGAGCCACGAGGGTTACTTTTAATTATAATTACACCGACACGATTAGTCCTTCCAAAAACTTCATCAAGTATTTTTAAACAATTATCAACTTCATGCTCATCAATACTGACAAATATAACTCCATTTTCGCTTAATATATTTCTCGCAATCATTAATCTTGCAAACAGCATCGAACACCAATCAGAATGAAATCTTCCATTTGAATCACTGTTTTTAAAAAGATGTTCACCTTCTTCACCAATATTACCTGTCTGCTCGTCATAATCATCCTGATCCATTTTAAAATCATCACGGTAAATAAAATCATTCCCCGTATTATACGGCGGATCAATATAAATCATCTTTACTTTTCCAAGATAGCTTTCCTGCAAAAGTTTCAGTACTTCAAGGTTATCGCCTTCAATATAAAGATTTTCTGTTTTATCCCAGTTTACACTTTCCTCCAGGCAAGGACGTAGCGTTTTACGGATTGGTTTGTTCGCTTCCACAATGGCAGCTTTTTTACCAACCCAGGTAAATTCATAGGCTTCGTTGCCTTCAATTACATCACTTGAAAGCATCTGGCGTAGCAATTCAAAGTTAATGGCTTTCTTTGGCTTGCCATTCTCATCAACAGTTTCCGTAATGCAATTCGGGAACAGGTTTTCAATCTTTTTAATATTTTCAGAAACCATGTCAAGCGTTTCCATCCGCATTTTTTCCATTTTTTCCCCCTTCAAGATTCAAATGCAGCTATATCAGATAACATGCTTACAACATCAAGTAACTGTGTTTTTGTATATCTGCTAAAGCGAAGACTGCCAACAACTTTTTCTTCTTGAAAATATTCATTTGTATCTTTAAAAATAGCTTCATATACCGATTGTAATTTATCCTCTAATTTAACAGTTGTTTTACCTTCAGTATTTTGATAATATGCTTCTCCCTTTGATAACAATCTTGAAAAAGCCGACGTTCTTATTACTTCGCTTGTCAATATATCAATCATTGGTTTACAATTTTTCCCATTTATGAACTCATAGTAGAGATTTATATCACACATTAGTAACCCAATCATTATAGGCACTATATAAACCAATCCAAATTGGAATGCAAAACCGTCCATTGTATAGATTCGGTTCTCGCTATAATCAATCTTATTGCCAACTGTTAACCTAGCAATACGGTAATACTTTTCTGTTTCCCTTACACTGAAATTAAAATGCTTCCACACTTCTTGGCATACCAATTCAAAGTAATTCATGGTTTCTTTCAAGCCAATTGACTGGTAGTATTTTTTCATATCAGCAGGTGGAAGTTCAATACGAAAATCAAAAAATCTATCTAAATACCGGATTGCATCAAAATCGTTTCCGTAACATTTTTTAATAGTATGTTGTAATTCTTCAAGATTAACTGAAAATACAAACGTAATTCTATCATTGGAAAAATAGTGTTTAATTCTTTCAAGCAGCTTAACAGCATAGTTGGGTTTACATCTATCAAGTTCATCAACAAATATAATTAAGCGTTCACCTTTTTCTGGTAACAATGAATTAAAAAAATCTGCTATTTTATTATGAATCTCCTTCTGTGCTTTTATTTCAGCTAATGGCTCCTTTGTTTCTAACAATTTAATCAGACCTTCACCGTTAAAGCCTGTAAAAAAGGAAACTATGGGAGCAGCAAATTCTAATACTTTTTTTAAATCAAAATTTTCTCCAAAAGAATATTCTGAAGCCGTACTTCTTATGATTTCATTTGTTAGTGAAAGAATTGGATCTGAATCATTATCATTTGCCCAGGCATCATAATAAACACAGACTTGTGGTTTTAAAATTGAATCACCGCTTGCTTGGTCCACAAAGTCCCCAAACCTCTTTTTCACGGTTTCTTTGTCTTCGTCAGTCAATTCTTTGATATAGGGGTTATATGTATCAAGCACTATTTTAGTTTGTTTTACAAAAAATGTTTTTCCGTTGCCCCAGCGTGCATCTATTGCAATTGAGCATTTATTATCTAAAGCATTACAAAGACGAACAAAGTGATAAATGAATTGGTTACGTCCTATCGTATCATTCTTTAATGTTTCCAGAAGATTTTCTTTTGTCGGTTCCAGTTCAAATGATTTAATTCCCATAGTATTATATCCTTTCAACCAGCTTTCATTTTCTAAATAAACGGTATTCTTCTTTTCCTAAAACGGAATTTCCTCGTCAAAAAACTTCTGTTGTTCAGAATGTTTTTGACATTTTCTAACGTTGCAATAGAAAAACCCTTTTAGAACGGTTCTGGATTCGGGTACAGTTTCGCAATCAATTCATCTAACTTGCTCATGTAACTTGCCCTACGGCTAACTCTGCCTCAATCTCTTCTATCGTGGGAAGAGAACTGCGATAATTTTCTGGCATGAAGTGGCTGATATCATATTCCGAAATTCCCATTGGCTGGCTGCTTGCTTCCAACGCGTATTTAGCCTTGACATTATCTTTGGAACGGCAAATCAGCAGCCCCAACGTCGGAGTATCCTTTTCCCCTTTCAGCTGATGATTCACCGCCACCATATATGTGCCAAGCTGTCCCATATCGCCGGATTCGAATTCTCTCACCTTAACTTCTACCACAACATAGCAATGAAGTTTTATGTTATAGAAGAGCATGTCAACAAAGTTTTCTGTTTCACCTATTTCAAGCCGTACCTCACGTCCAACAAACGCAAATCCGTTACCAAGTTCCAGCAATAATTTTTCAATATTATCCATCAATGCGTCTTTCAATTCTTTTTCATCATATTTTTCACGAATGGTAAGGAAATCAAAATTGTAAGGATCGCGCGTAACAGCCTGTGCCAAATCGCTCTGCGGTGCAGGCAGCGTTAATGCAAAGTTGGTCACTGCCTTTCCCTGTCGTTCATAAAGGTCGGTATCAAGGAAATTTAACAAGACTGCTCTGGACCAATTGTTTTCAATGGTTTTATGCACATAGAACAACGCTCTTTCCTGATTACCTTTGCATTTATCTAAAATTACCTTTATATGACCCCATGGAATCGCAAACACAATTCCGTTATCTAATTGCGCCTCAGCCTGGGGCGTAATTAATCCATCTTTTAATTGCGCCTCAGCTTGATGCGTAATTAATACATCAGGAAACGCTTTATAGAATTGGTGCATATATAATAAATTTCTCGGTGAAAAAGATTTTACATCAGGCAACTCATCACTAAGATCTTTGCTAACCTGATTATAAAACCTGCTTCCCCACGCATAGGACGCTTTCTTTGCATCCATATCGCACCCTAATATCCAGTAAAAGCGTAACATTTCGCTGTTAACTTTCGCAGCAGCTTTTAACTGGCTTTGCCGGAATCTCTTGCTGACTTCCTGTATCCAATTCCGATATGAATCATCTTGTTTTATCAGTTTACTACTCATACCTCTTGCTCTCCTTCAATCTCCGCAATGATTTTGTCAATTTCATCGCGCAGTACCTGCTCCCGGGCAACGATTTCTATTATCTCCGCATTGAGCTTCACACGCTATCCAACATTTTCTGCAGCTTTTTCACTTCTGCATTCAGCTCTACCTGCCGGTTAAACTGTACTTCTTTCCTTATTTTTGCCAGCAGGTCATCAATCTGTTTTTGTAATATCCGTTTGCGTTCGCTGCGCTCCACATCGTTTTGCAAATTGCCTTTTGAGTTTGTTTCAATATTATTTCCGGCAATTTGCCGCACATAGTTTTCATACACAGCATCAAGGCTGCGCCCGGCAAATGCTAATTGCATTTTGTCTGTCGGCAACCAGTCAGTATAATAGTATTTCTGCACTTTAAAAGCATAGCCGCCGGAAGCTGTGGCTTTTTTATAAGCGATGCAGGCTCGCTGCTTATCGTCATATGTCAGCACAAACAAAATATGATACGGCAGCGTCCGGTCAATTTGTGTCAGTACGGCTTCATCCAGTTCCGTCTGGTTCAGCAAAATTTCAAACACCTGCAACTCTTTTACGTTTTCTCCCACCACAAGGTTTACGGTTGATGTTGCTATTTTGTTCCGCCAGTATATGATACGAATCTGTTCCGCAAAGTGTTTCTTCACTACAGGTGAAAGGGAAAGGTTGCCGTAAAATTTCTGTTTGGGTATGCGTTTATTAAATTCGGTAGTTTTCGGAAGTCCCAGCATGTAGTCACCTCACTACAAGGAAACAAATTAATTCGAAATCATCCAGCCCGGAAACATCGGAAACCAAAGCAGAGGTTCCTCCTGCTTTAAACAAACTGTCAATGTCACTTTCTTCTTTCACATCCATAATAGAGCTTATGGATTCGGAAAGCAGTTCGGAAACCTCGCTCATGTCCCGTCCGTCTTTCGTTTCTTTGTTAAAGACGCTGCACAGGGTAATGTTTGGTTCACTTTTGCCTTTGCATAAAAAGCGGAATGTGTCCAGCAGCTTTTTCGGGTCAAGGTAATCGCGCACAATCTCGCCTTCGCTGCTGATATAAACCATATAAAATGGATGCACCCGGTTGCGGTGGTCTATATTGATGCTTTCATTGATATTTTTCAATACGAACAGCACGCCCGGCGGCGCGTCCGTACCGCTTGCAACTACGGCATGGATGCCTTTCGGCGCGTTTTCAATTTCTTCGTGCCGTTTCAGGTATTCCAGCAGGTCAAGGCGGAACTCATTCAGCCCCAAATCCATAATGCAAATGCCGTTGGACATATCTTCCAGGTCAACTACTTCTTCCCGCAGCCGTTTCAGCTGCTCCCTGCGGTATTCCAAATCGCCTTTTTCTTCCGCGTTAATCAGGTCGTCGTCCCCGGTGGAAGTCATAACGGAAATTTTCATGCGGGTTTCCACACGGCTTTTCAGATTGATGTATTCGTCCAGGTCCATATCCGGCCAGAAGTTTACAAGCTGTATGTACTGGTTTTGGCTGCCGATACGATCAATGCGGCCAAAGCGCTGGATGATCCGCACCGGGTTCCAGTGAATATCGTAATTGATAAGGTAATCACAATCCTGTAGATTCTGCCCTTCGGAAATACAGTCTGTTGCAATCAGCACATCAATATTTGCATTGCTTTCCGGCATTAGGATATCTTTGCGTTTTGATATGGGTGAAAAGGCAGTAAGCACGGTGTTCAAATCACTTTTCAATTTGGGAATGGTTGTTTTACCGTCAACAGAGCCAGTGATTTCTGCTGTGTCCAAGCCAAAGTTTTTCTTTACAAAGCTGCTCACATTTTTGTAAAGGTAATCTGCCGTATCAGAAAACGCAGTAAAGATGATAATCTTTTTGTTGTCTTTATTAATGGGTTTTTCTAACTTCTGCCGGATCAGTTTGTAAAGTGTCTGCAATTTTTCATCGTGTACAGGCGTTATGTCTGCAACCAGACCCTGCAGTGTTTCCAGTTGCGTTGCGTCATTGGTTAAATCATGCAGCCAGCTTTGCAGATCCATATCCGCCAGATCAATTCTCACCTTTTTGCCAACAGTAAAGTAATCCGTGTTCTGGTCGTCACCGTCAAAGTCACGGGCATCAGAATACTCTGTCAGTTCCACTACTTTGCTTCCGGATTTAAAAGCATGGATCAGTTCAATGGTGCTGTTGATTAACTGCTGGATTCGTTTCAGGGTCAGCCGGAATGAATAGACAGAGCTTTCCAGCCGTTTCAGCAGGTTGATGCTCATCAGGCGGCGGATGCCTTCTTCACGCCCGCGCTGGGACAGGTTATCTAAACTGCTGTCGGTTTGTTCAATATATTTATCTAAGCGGGAATCAAAAATGAAGTTTGAAGGTGTGTAAACGGTAAGGTTCAGCGTCATAAGCAGTTCATAAATCTGGGTGTAATTGATTTCCTTGTCGCTACTGGTGAGGCTGGGAAATACGGAAACAGGTTTCAACCGTTCCGGGAATTTGCCAATCTCTTCCGTATTGTAATATTTTTCAATATGTTTCCGGGACCTGGCAATGGTTACGCTATCCAGTATTTCAAAGAAGTCAAAATCCAGCGCACGCAACAGGTTCTGGGTGGTGCGCTTCTCTGCAGGCAGTTTGCTCCACTCGTTGAAGGTACGCTGTGCGTTACGGAATATATCTTCGATAGATTTATTTGTTTTCAGTTTGGCTTCAAACTGTTCCGGCTCCCCTTCATAGGCAAGTGCCAGCTGGTTGCGCAAATCGGTGAAGCGGTTGTTCACCGGCGTTGCGGAAAGCATCAGCACTTTCGTCCGCACACCGGCCCGGACGATACGGTCCATCAACCTCTGGTAACGGTTTTCCTTTGTGTTGCTATGAGTTCCAATGCCATTACGGAAATTGTGAGATTCATCAATTACGCATAAATCATAATTGCCCCAGTTAATCAAGCTCAAGTCTATGCCGTTGGATTTTCCGCCATTACGGGAAAGGTCTGTGTGGTACAGCACATCATAACGCAGGCGGTCTTCCACGATGGGATTGTTTTTATAATTGCTTTTGTAGGTGCTCCAGTTCTCTGAAAGCTTTTTGGGGCAAAGCACCAGCACGGATTTATTGCGGTTTTCATAATATTTGATTACAGACAAAGCCGTAAAGGTTTTGCCCAGGCCCACGCTGTCAGCCAAAATGCAGCCATTGTATTTTTCCAGTTTGTTGATAATCCCCAGCGCTGCATCTTTCTGAAAATCGTATAACAGATTCCAGATTTTGCTGCTCTTAAAACCAGTCGCGTCATTTGGCAGCACGTCTTCGGAAATATCTTCCAGAAATTCGTTGAACAGGTTATATAGCATAAAGAAATAGATAAAGTCCGGTGCGTTTTCGTTATACGCGGCAGAAATGCTTTCAACCACAAGGTCAGTCACGTCCTGGAGCTTTTTGTTGTCATTCCATATTTCTTCAAAGGTGTTAAGGAGCTGCCGGACGATAATCGGTTCATTGGACTTCTGAACAAAATAATATGCGTTGTTGCCCCGCTCGCAACCCAGGTCTACCGTAGTGAACGCGTTAAAAGGCATATAAGAAGTTTCATCCACCGTCATGAAGCCCATCATCTGTTCCCCTGTGGTGTTGGATTTGAATTTAACCTTTTTGCGGATCCATTCGGCGCATTCTTTCGCAATGGCTTTTTGTGTCAGCTCATTGCGCAACTTCACTTCAAACTCGGTTCCGTAAATGCTGCGTTCCCGGTTCAAACGGGAAATATAAAATTCCCGGCTTGCTTTGGGAGTTTTTTCTTTTAAAAATGTTGGCGATGTAAAAATGAAGCGAAGTTCTTCTACAGACTCCAATTGCTTTTTCAGTTCCTTAAACGCATAAATGGAAAAACAGGCTGCCGCCACAGACATCTTGCTGCCTTTTTTGATGGTAACCTGCAAATCTTCTTTTACCGTGTTACGAACATTATCAAGAATCTGCATAACTTCGCTCCTTAAAAAATGCAATTTACACAGTGTTCTATAGTCCAAATTTGAATAATTTGTTTATCATATGCAAAAGTTTTTATATTTTTGGAATCTACTTCCCCCCTTTTATTCTTATTATTATATCATATTTTTATATATAAAAATAGACACAGCTTGAATTAATCATAAAACAAGCTGTGTCTGTGTGCTTTTTCAATTACAGAGGCTATCGTTTTATATTATAAAATGTATTCCCACGACATTTCGTAATTTGCAGAAACATTACTTGGACTTCAGTTTCTGGCAGATTTCGGCAATCTCCTCTTCACTTTTTCCGCTAGCTCGGAGGGCAGCAATGAAGTCTTTCAGCGCTTCAGCTTTACCTTCGGCTATTCCTTCTGCTTTTCCCTTTTCAAAACCTTCTTTACGCACAAAATCTTCCCGCGCCCGTTTGTCCCAAAGGTATTTCTGATGCTGTTCATAAGCGGTAATGCAAAGAGGATCTTTTACAAAATCTTTCTCAGCTTCCATTGCTGTACGGATATCGGCGTCTTCCATGGCAAGCTGCCTCCTTTCCTCCATCGTTGTCTTTGAAGATAAATACGCAAGCCAGCGTTCCAGCCGTTTCATTTTCCGGCTTCCATCGTGTTGCCATTTCGGCAATTCTACAAAATGAATCTCCAAATCCTTCGTCAGTGCGTGTTGCAAATCTTTTGTGTTCAGCACTGCAAAGCAACTGTGGTACTCAGGCCATTCTTCATCAGTAAACAACCGGTAGTCCAAAATATTGATGGTTACCGTACGGGCCAGGCTGTGGAAGTCTTCCCCTTTTTGCAGTCGACGATGATACAGCTGCGCCCAATAATGCAGGGTACGCCGATCCATAAAGTCATATTGCTGTAACTGGATTTCTACATTAACCAGCGTTCCGTCACTGCTTTTGCCTACCACATCAAGAACCACGCCTTTGCCTTGTTCCCTGTCCGGGTCAAGTTCCCTGTCAACAAATTCGAAATCTTTAATCTCTGCAGTCCCTTCAAATTCAAAGAAACTGTTGACTAACCCCAGTGTCAGCTGCTTCCGTTTTTCGTTTGCAAAAATATATTTGGCAAACGCGTCGTTCATGCGGTTCAAATCTTCAATTTTTAAAAATGCATTTTTCAAAACTTTGCTCATGCAATCTTTCCTTTCTTTTCGGAACGATTGCCTCCGGCACAAAGCTTTTTACAATCCTGCTGCACACAAAACAGGAAAAAACTCTGCGCATATATAGTTTAGCACATTTTGAGCTATAATAAAATAGACACAGCCTGAATTAATCATAAAACAAGCTGTGTCTGTGTGCTAAAATTTCCAAATACAATTGTCCTGATAATCTTAAACTTTTTCTAAAATACTCCCTCTGCCACTTAGTATAAATTGATTTTAATCCTGCCTGTTCCATTCAATCCTGAATTGTTTCTGGTTTACCGTAAGACGGATCTTCTCACCCATGAGCAGCGGATAATTGACTTTGCCATGGCCGGCGGGGAATCCGAACGCAACAGGGATAACCAGTCCCTGCGTGAACTCCCTGACAATCATATCCGCGACAGATTGATATATACCGCCGCGGGAACTGCCGCTATAATCACCCTCCTCAAACCCCGGCATGTCGACCCACTCCCCGCAGATGATCCCAGACGCGCGCTCCAGTACGCCGCAATGCTTCAGGATCGTCAGATACCTGTGAATATGCTGCAGGTCTTCACTTTCTTCCTCGATAAAGAGGATATACGGGACTTGCCTGGCCGTCGCGTCATAGGCCGTATTCAGAACGGAGGTAAAGGTTGAAAGATTCCCGCCGATCAGGATTCCTTCCGCTTCACCTTCACGGTAACGCGGACCGTTTTTACATTCATAGGCTGGAATGATTCCCCTCAGCATCTGTTTTTCCACGCTGGCATTCTTTTTCGGAAGGTCCGTAAAAGTCGCGCTCATGGAACAGTGGACCGACGGAAGGCCGGCGCTCGTCCACGCGGAATGAAAGACGGTAATATCGCTGTATCCGATGATGAGTTTCCGGGAAGAATTTATCAGTCCCGGGGCGCGCAAAGTCATCTCATCCATAACTTCCGATGCTCCGTACCCGCCGCGAACACAAAATACAGCCTTTATGGACGGATCTTCCAATGCCCACCGCAGATCTTCCAGACAGTCCTCTTTTGAACGCACCTTATCACAAACATGCTTCCCTTCCACGGGGATATACCCCCAGGAACGAAGACCGTTAACGGTGGCGTCGACCTGCTCACGGCTTGGCAGTGCAGAGGGGGAAATCACCGCAATCCTGTCGCCTTCAGACAGAAACATATCACGGTGAGGACCGGCGTAAGGGGCAAAACGGACTTTGCAGGATGTGTCGACGCCCTCAGAATAACTCTGGGAATCCGCCAAAGCGGCCGTCTGTGCGCCAAGTAACAGCAGCATAAAAACAAAAGATATTATTTTCTTCATACAATACCCTTCCTTAAACAAATCAGCATGGATTGAACTTCTTCTTGAACCCGTAGCTGGACAGCAGCAACGATAACTTTCTATACTCCGTGTTTCTTCTTTTTATTATCGTACATGTTCTGGTCAGACCGCAGGTACAAGGTCTCGAAAGTGTCATTGTTTTCCGCACTGTAATCTGACGTCCCAACGCTGACGCTTATCTTGCTGTCCATCATTTCAGGAATGCTGATACAGCTGATCTCATGATGCAGCCGCAGAATGAGTCTGTGCTTAGCGTCTTCTTGTTCTATACCGGGAACAAAGACCGCGAACTCATCTCCTCCCAGACGGAATACAATATCGCTGTCCCTGAAGGTTTTACGAAGAGCATTTGCAAGCGCAACGATGGCAGCATCCCCGACTGCATGACCGAACCTGTCATTAACTAACTTAAAATCATCAATGTCCAATAGAACAAACATTCCCTTTGATATTGATGCAAGCATGGTACGGATTCGCGCTTCCCCGGTTCTCCTGTTATACAGCCCGCTTAATGCATCTGTTTCCGCAAGCTTTCTCAAATGTTCCTGTTGCTTCCGTTCCCTGTCTATTGACTCAACAGCCCAAATGATATGCCACAGTTTGCCTTGGGCGTCGCGGTCAACCATAATCAGCTGGTTACGCAGCCAGCATCCTTCATTATTCAGGAAATCATAAGAAACAGCACGAGCGTCTTGCAGCCGTTCTTCATACGTAGCAGGATCCATGAACTGAATCAGCATATCCCGCGATTCAGCCGAAGACATCCTTTCAGCCAAATGCACAATCCTTTTGCTGTAGTCGGCAAAATTACCTTCCAACAGCCAGTCGTGCTTATCGTTGCTCGTAAGTACCGTCATTTGATCTGTCTTTAAGTCTACCAGTGTCATGGAGTCATAAATATCTGCCACTGCATGTATTTCCTGGTAAAGACGTTCCGCTTCCCGATATTTGCGATTGATACTTTTTGTAATCCCGTACCATACGGAAAATAACAAAACAAGGATCAAAAACAAAATGCTATTTAAATACCTGACAGAACTTAGCAAATTTACTTCATTTAAAATCAGCGCGGCGCACCAGGTATTGTTGATCCGCTCAGCAAAAATAATCTCCCCTTCCGACGGGCCGGCATCATAAAAATTCTTTCTCTCTGCAATATATCTTACGCGTTCTGCCAGTTCTTTCTGGTAGCTGTTCCCATCCTGCAGATAGTTCTTTCCCATCTCTTCGTGCCGGGAATGTACTACTACGTTTCCGCTGCTGTCCAAAATTAACGCAGCCTTAACACCCTCTTCCAGGGCAAGTTCGTCCAATGTTTTCTGCAAACCGTCCATAAAGATATCTATGGATAAAACGCTTTCACCGTCACGGAGGAGTTTGCTGATGGACATCATCATAGTTTTCGTCTGTAGATTTAAAAACGGCGAAACCAGTGTGACTTTGCCTTTGTTAGCCTTTGCGGCAATATACCATGGTCTTTGGGTAGGCTCATAATCTTTATCGGGAACCCATCCTGAAGCATCCAGATAATCGCCTCTGCAGTAACCGTACACGCCGGTATAATTGTTTTCCACAAGAGAAGCGACGTTGGCCATTTCCCTTATAAAATGTTCACCGATTTCCTTGTTCGACCTGCCTTCCGCTATCATGTCCTCCACATGGACCGCGCTGAATTCAACAGCATCTGCCGGCCGGGCCAGATAGTATTCCGTACTTTTCGCCAGTTGTATAACATTGTTCTCCCAAACATTCAGAATCTTTTGTTTCGCGACAGTATACATGATACGGAAGAAAGCCATAATGATAATAGCTATGACAGACAGGATTATAACAGACACAATGAGGTGTCTGTTTCTGAATTTCTTATAATCTTTTAACTGTTTAATCTTCATCATTATCGGCTTCTCTCCGGCAACCCTGATGTGCATATTGTGAATCGATTATAGTAGAATAAAATTTAACGATTCATTCTCTTTTAAAACCGGTTTACCAGTTCTTGCGCATCTCTTCAAAGTCAATCGTCTTACCGACTTTTTTCCATATCCTCCAAGCGATCAGTCCGGTGATCAAAATAGTGATTGGGTAAACATAATGAATATTTAACATGCTTCCAGCCTTATCCGGTCTTATATAAGTACCGTAGCTGAGCTTCGGTGAACTTATGAAGATCGACGAGCTGAAGGAAACAAAATAATCATACAAAGTGTGTACGATCCCGCAGGCCAATATATTGCGTGTTTTCCAGTACAGAACCAGCAATGCAAAGCCGAAGACCGCGCATGACAACGTTTTCAAGACAGCCTGCGCCCATGCCAGGCCGCTGGTCAGACTGGATCCCAAACAATGCGCAGCTCCGAAAATCAGCGTAGAGATCAACGCGCTCATAAGAAAAACATGCTTTGAATTCCTGAACTGATAGACAATGGCATCATTCAGAACTCCCCGGAAGCAGAGTTCCTCAAACAGGCAAATGAAAAAGTACATAAAGAAAATGATGATTGCCCGCGACTGCCATCCTGCCGGCATCCCGCCGGCACGCGTCAGATGTCCGTAAAAGGCGAATAAGCCTACAAACAGGGCGATAATCCAGAGCCCTGCTCCTTTTTTGATCACATACCCGGTCTGGTTATTGATCTGGGACAGTGTCTTATTTCCCGAAATCAGCCAGAGGAAAAACAACATGATCACGCACAGCACGACTCGCACTTCTAATATCTTCAAAAAGGTTTCATGGGGAGAGTACAGGACTCCTGTTATAGCCAACACAAACGCAATCAAAGCAATAATTATCGGATACCTTTTTAAAAAACCCTGAGACGTTGTCATGAAATATCCCTCCTCATTAAAACATTTACAATATAATATTTACCCTACCACCAGGTCATCTACCGTCGCCTTGGTAGCCTTTACCAGATCATCCGGGGCAGCCATGATTTGCATTCCCCGCATGCCGGCGCTGATGGCGATAACGTCAAACAGCTGGCACGTCTCATCCATAAACACCGGGTAATCTTTTTTGGCGCCCAACGGCGAACAGCCGCCCCGGATATATCCGGTCAGCGGCAGGACTTCTTTCAGATGTACCAGTTCGCACCGTTTATTATCGCTCACCCTGGCCAGCTTCTTTAAATCGAGTTCGCCGTTCCCCGGTATTACGGCAAAGACAACTCCCGTTTTATCGCCGCGTACACACAGGGTTTTAAAGACCTGTTCCGGCGGCATGCCAACTTCTTTAGCTACATGGACGGCATCCAGATGTTCCTCATCTACTGGATAGGTTTTCAACTCATACTGAATATGCAGCTCGTCCAATATACGGGCTGCGTTTGTTTTCTTAATCTTTTTCATGAAGGATATTCACTTTACACATTCCTACTCGCAAATCTCTGCCAGGTTCAGCTGTTTGCCGTTTTGCAGCAACTCATATGCTTTTGTAGCCGGGAGAGCCGAAATGATTTTTAACGCGCCGTTTTCTTTGTCGATCCAGAAGGAAGCCTGATCCGTCAACAGTTTCCCCCTGTTGTGTCTCCGAAGAAAAACAAAATGGGTTTCAATTTCATAACAGGCAATTATCTCCGCAAAGGGTCCCATCCATTCTTTGGCGATCGCATACGCCTGCCTGGCCGTAATCATAGCTTCACCTCTCCTCTCTAATTAAACATTTGGGAAATACGGATTAATAATTTGTTTGCATGACAGTGTGTGATGAATTGATCAGTAGTTCATGAAAACTATTTATTATATTCTATCAGATTATCAAGGCTGTCTTCCTTCCAGTTGAATTTAATAGATTCGCTTTTCACCCAGCCCTGCACCCAGCCGCTCTCTTCTTTCCGCTTGATTTCAATCCAGATGCCTTCCGTCTCTGTTGTCTTCTTGTGCTTTAAAATCACGCTTGTCCCTTCGGGAAATGTACCCACGGTTTTCGCTTTGACGGAAGGTTCTGCGTACAGTGTCACCGTTTTACCGATGGTTTGGCCGGTGCCGCCCGGGTTTTTACCGCGGCTTTCGCTTGCTGAGTTCTTCGGCAGTATATTCAATCCGTTTCCCTTTCCTTCACATCCTGCTACAACAAAAAGCAGTATCACGGCAATGAGCAATAAAACAAATTTCATAATAAAGCCCTTTCCCCGCACACGAGCGTTCATTCTATTTTCCTATTTGTTCCTCTTTCAACTTAATACAAAACTTTTCAAAGGAAACCTGTTTCCCATAATTTGCGAAGGAATACTCCTGGATTTTGGACTTGTCCCCTTTCCAGTATAAAAACAGCCAGGGACCTCTTCCACCGGATTCAGTATGCTCTTTTCTCTTTTCCACTTTTCCGTCTTTTAAATAGTCAAAAAAGGTTTTCCACTCTTCCGGCGAGAGATCCTTTGTGCCGGAAACGGTGATGTCTTTTTCTCTCAGCGGCCAATGGTTGCCTTCCCGCTTTTCGTGGTAAAACAGATAGGCCCCGTCTTTCACAGAAAAACGATAGCGCTGGAATTGCGGCGGGTTCGTTGAAGAGTCGTAAGTGAAATAAAATTCTGTAATGTCATCTATTTTAACGTCAGTTCCTACTATCTTCGGGCCATTGCCCGGCAGGATATCCGAGAAACTCCAGCTGGCTCCGGCGCATCCCATCAACAGGAAAAAGGGAACGACTAGCGCAACTGCGATTGTACTGTATTTGATTAATTTCATCATACCGCCTCCTAACATTATTTATTATCTTTTTTAGTTCTTGCCAGACAGCTATATACGTTCTCCAAAATCATGGAACAGCCGCTCACTTCTGCAGAACTCATCACCTTTTTATGGTAGATCCGGCCGTTGTCGTGCAAAAAATCCCATATAGACCAAATGACATGTTCTTCTTCCTCGCGCCATGGCGAAAACGACCTTTCAATCATCCGGTATTGCCGGTATGAGAGGGGCCGCATCAGTTCCTGCCTGATTTCTTCCTCTTCTTCCAAAAATTCCCGTGCATTGCTTTCCGCAATCTGCTTCCAGTAATATTGATTCAGTTTGAAAATGAATTGGAACTCTTTCAGCAAAAACTGATAAATCTTCGGTCTGTCTTCGTCTTCAAGCAGAGTTTTTAATTCTTCAAACTTTTTGATGAATTCGCTGTCGTAATAGATGATTTTATCTAATGCCATGTTATTTTTTGCTCCGTTCCTCATAAATAGTAACTGGTTCTATGGTCACATTCAGATTCTTATCTACCGTCACTTTGTATTTCCTGTCCTGGCTGTCCGTTTCCCTGATCGGCGACCGTTTCTGTACCGTAAGGACGGTTTCCCCTGCCTTCAGGCCCGTAAACGTAAAGATCACGTCATACCCTGCCCCTTTCAGCCGTTTATGGTCCGGTTTATTATAGCGTCTCTCGCTTTTGTAAGAAACAATATCCGAATCAAGCACAATACTGTACTGCGGTCCGCCGCCATCGAACGAATGAAACGAAAGTGTGGCCGGTTTCTTTCCTGTCAGCATCATCATAATTTTGTCACCTGCGCTTACTAATTGTCCGTTAAACAAAAAACCTGCAAGCAGTAGGATACACACAAAGACTAATACAAACCGTTTCATAATTTCAGTTCCTCACAAGCTGACATTGGCAGAAATACTTATCTAACGCAAAGACTCTATATGCTTCGCCCATTCCCTGGGGCCAATAAATTTTACGCTTTCCGCAGCAATTTTTGACGCAAATGAAAGGGCTGTTTTAAATTCATTGTGCTTATGATAATATGCAAAACAAAACGCTCCGTGGAAAATGTCCCCGGCAGCCAGGCTATCTGCGCAAGCTACGGGTTCTACCGGGATTTCACCGTCTGCAAGAAGAATCGGTTTTCCCCCCCTGGTTATCGCTTTCTTTGCGTTTACACACTCTTTTATTGCAAAGATATCATGTCCCAACGGATCCCTGAAATTTTCTGAGGCAATTACAATGCTTGCCTTTTTAAGAAATTCAGAGGTTTCCCCTTTCCAGGAGCCGGCATCTACTACAATTTCACCTTCACAATTCATAACTATTCCAAGGGAAAGCTCCTGCTGGTTCAGGTCAAACAGGCAGAAGTCCGGTTTGTCAAGCTTAGGGACATTAATTTTGTTAAATTGGTTTTGGCCGCTGAAAACCTTCCTGTCGCCGTTTTGATCTACAGCGATGGCAGCAATATTAGGCAT
This sequence comes from Acidaminococcaceae bacterium, assembly GCA_017554485.1. GTDB lineage: Bacteria > Bacillota > Negativicutes > Acidaminococcales > Acidaminococcaceae > Succiniclasticum. The sequence continues at coordinate 26,783 of JAFZIG010000042.1, forward strand.
CGCGTCATCATCTGAACAATTTAAAACCGTCACACCATATTCATTCAGGATTTTTTGAATATAATCTGATTCAACAGTATTACCGAGGCAAGTTACTAACGAAGCATTTCCACCCAGCAATGAATACGTGATTGCTGCGTTGGCAGCCGGTCCTCCTACGAACCTTTTGTAACTATTTGTTTTTGTTTTTGCATTCTTCTGAGGATGGGAATCGACATAAAAAACATAATCAAGCGTTGTCAATCCCACAAAATAGCCTTTAGGATTTTTTGTGCCTGTTATAATGACTACTCTGTCCTTTAAACCATAATCCACCATATTAGCCTCCGCAAGTCCCGGTCTGCGTAAACTGTAGCCCTCTTATACCTGTCTTTTAATACGACCACTCTCTGTCAGTGCCTGCACCGAAACGAATTGTATTGATTTTTCTGCTTCGCGGCCTGATAACCAGCACATCCCACAAATCTTCTGAGGCGGTATTCAGTTTTCGCTCGTGAGCAGATGCGTCACCCTTATTGCCTTTGATATTTTGGCACTTCTGCGCCCCTGTCGAAAACTCTAAAAACGGTTTGCTGTTACTGTAATCCCTGTGAATATGGCCATAAACGGTAGCAATATAACTGCCTCCGTCAGCAATGAAGCTCTCCACTGTCTCCACCATTTTTAACTGGTTGTAAATCCAGTTCTTTCCCGGATTTTTGTTCTGGACAAATCGCCTGTGGGTCAATACCAGTACGCCCCATTCTTTCGGGATTTCTTTAAGCTGGTTCTTAAACCATGCAACGGTGCTGTCCGCAAACCCGTAACTCCAATGAAAATTATCCTTGGGATTCTGATAATTTGAATCCAAGACAAAGACCCTTATTTTACACCGGTCATAGTCAACATAGTAATTTAACCCGTGCATGGAAGGATCAGTGACTTTATCCGGGAGGGTGTAACTCATATACATGGAACTTAATTGCTGCGGGGTAAAAAGCGATGCGTCCTTGCGTGAAACATAACGGTTATCATCATGATTTCCTATGCAGTAAAGCAGCGGTAAACCTACTCCCTGCAGCCGCTTCATGACATATCCAACTTGTTGCTTTGTTTCTTCCGTTTTCAACGGCGGTTTCGCGTCCACCACATCCCCGAGACAGATCAGGCCGTCAACTTTGATTTGTTCTTTTAACGCTGCCATGTTCACAGTCATATCTGTGACACTGTCCAGTTTTAACCGATTGTCTGTCTTGATAGTATTATAATGGATGTCGGTACAAAGGAAAAATACCAATGCTGGCTCTTTCGTCAGGGAGTTGACTTTTTGAGCTGTATCTTTTATCTCATCGAGATAATATGCTTTGGGTGATTCTGTTGCTTTCCTCAATAAAGTAAATTCTTGTGAGAAAACCGCAGTACTCAAAAATGCCAGGGCTATGATAAAAAGAATTATTTTTGCTGTTTTCTGCATGACACAACTCTCTGCTGATATCTAATGAATCCATTGCAGTTTTGTAACTCATATCAACTAAATTCTGATAATTACAATAGTCTGGTCGTCATTTTCCAAATCCGAAAAACTCCTTCAGCCCTTCCTTCTTCATTAACATTTCAGCTGTAAATCCATAGTGGGACGCCGCCGCAAGAGTCACCACATTACAGAGAAATTCCTCGTAGGGCAGTTCAAACCACTCCTCCGGTATTTCACGGCGCATGGTGCCGCCGTCGTTATGGCCGCCTCCCCACCACCAGGCTTCGTCCAGTTCTGCTTCATAGGTACCGTCGTCCATTTTATTGAAAGCGTACCAGGAAGCCCATTCGCGCATCCCTTCCGGGGTATTGGGACCTTCATAATGAGGAGCGTCGTGACGCAGCGGTGAATAATCCGGATTCCCTTTTTCTGCATTGCGCCGGTAAACCGAAAACCGCACGCCCGTCTCCCGGGGCTCCCGTTCCAGCCTCAAAGGATCTTTCTGATAGATGATGCGTTTTTTTCCGGGCACGCGGTTCGCAGCATTTATCAGTTCGGAAAACAGTTTGACGGATTTTGCCTCTTCAATTTCTTTGTCGAGCCCTAGTTCTTTCAGGTTGTCTTCCAAATCCCAGGGGCAGCCCCACGCTGTGCGGTAGTCTACCGAACGGTCGCTGAAAATATAGTAGTAACCGATAATTTTGTCATTATAATAAACCGTGTATTCGTCCGTAATATATCTCATGGCGCTCCTTCAAAACTCCCCTTTTCCATCCGCCTTTGTCTCCGTTTTGTCATACAGGCGATCCTTTTATCTTTTCAGATATCATTATTTATCACGGTAAACACGTGCTTCCAAAGGCCTAAGAACCGTTGCATCTCCGCCTGGTTCACTGCTCATAAGAATCGATTTGCCTTTCATGAAACCGTCAGGAAGCTTTGCTTCCCGGAGAGAAAAGTTAGCAACTGTTACCAAACGTCTTTTACCTGAAGTACGGGCAAAAGCAAAGACCTGCTCATCTTCCGGCAACAGCTCTTCGTAACTGCCTTCTGTCAGTTCTTTATGGGAACGGCGGAACTCCGCCATTGTTTTGTACCAGGAAAGTACGGAACCGGGATCTTCGGATTCCGTCAGGGTATTTACCGCAAGGTAATCGTCGTGCACCGGCAGCCAGGGTTTTCCGCTGCTGAACCCGGCGTTCAAGCCCGTGTTCCACTGCATGGGGGTGCGAGCGTTATCGCGGCTGAAGTAGTGAACAAATTTCATCGCCTGTTCCGGCGTAAACCCTTCTTCCAACGCAATCTTGTACTGCCCGTGAGAAGAAATATCATTGTAGTTGTCAATAGAAGGCCAGGCAACATTGGTATAACCCAGCTCCTGCCCTTCATAGATAAACGGCGTTCCCCGCAGGGTAAGAAGAACCGTTGCTATCACTTTAGCTGCTTTTCTGGTATCTGCCCCTTGCGGAAAGAAGTGATTTACACAGCGTGGCTGGTCATGATTCTCGAAAAAGACAGGGCACCAGCCGTTGTTAGCCGTCATTTTCTGGCTGGCAGTGAGCGCGTTTTTCAATTCCGGCAGCTTCCATTTGGTATAGCGGCACCAGATTTCCCCGTTCTTGAGGGCAAGGTTCATATGGCTGAACTCAAACACCATATCGAATACGCCCTGCGACCCTACCCACTTGGGCAGGTCTTCCGGCGCAACACCGTTGGCCTCGCCTACCGTGAAAATATCTTTTCCCTCGTACACTTCCCGCTTGAATTCATGTAGAAAATCCAGAATGCCAGGCGTATTTGCCGTCATAAAATGAATGGAACTCATTCCATCCTCACCGTCCGGCTTCCCGTCGCGGAATTCCGGCTTCTTGATATACGTGATGGCATCAATGCGGAAACCGCCTACGCCTTTGTTCAGCCAGAAAAGGGCCGCGTCGTAAAGCGCTTTTCTCACTTCCGGGTTCTCCCAGTTAAGATCCGGCTGCTGCGAGGCAAACGTATGCAGGTAATATTGCTGCCGTTCTTCGCACCAGGTCCAGGCGGACCCACCGAAAATGCCGCGCCAGTTTGTGGGCGCGCTGCCATCCGGTTTGGCATCCCGCCAGATGTACCAATCTGCTTTGGGATTAGTACGGCTTTGCTTCGATTCCCTGAACCAGGCATGCTGGTCGGAACTGTGATTGAACACGAGATCCATGACAATGCGAATATTTCGTTTGCCTGCCTCCGCTACAAGCTTGTCAAAATCTTTCATCGTGCCGTAGGAAGGATCGATGCCCTTGTAGTCTGCGATATCATATCCGTTGTCTACCATAGGAGAAGGATACACCGGTGTGATCCAGATGGCGCCGCAGCCAAGGTCTTTAATATGATCCAGATGTTCTGTAATACCCTGAAGGTCGCTGATGCCATCACCATTGATGTCTGCAAAGCTCTTAGGATAAATCTGGTATACGGAAGTTTTCTGCCACCACTTTAACGATGCGTCTGACTCTGCTGCCAAAACGGCTGATGCGGAAACAAACACCATCATCCCGGCTAATACAGAAATTAATTTCTTTGCAAACGATAACATCAAAACCCGCTCCTTACTATTTTCTATAAACTGTTCTCGTACACAAAAGTTACTTTTCTCTTACAATGATCATTTCTGTCGATCCATCTTCCAGAGAATTATAATCGTCATAATGGATATGTTGTCCCGGCACGGCTTCTGCCAGCGCAGTAAGTTGCTTTGCCAGGGAAAGCATCCCCTCTTTATTGGCAGCTATTACCACAGCGTCATGATCGACTTTCACGCGGATTTCGAATCCGTCTACCCATTCAATTTTCATAGCATCACCTTTCGCCGTGTTTCGAAGCCCTGCCACTTTTCAGATTGTTTAGTGCTTCTTTATTGTTGCTAATGACCATGGAGACTTTTTCGCAGGTTTCCATTTCGCTGCAGTCGCCGCAGATTTCATAACCTTTCTTCAGTCCGCACTGACGAATCTGGCAAAGGGAATCGCAGTACGGCGTTTTCGCTCCGTCAATACGACACCCTTCACAATTAATCATTGCAGGAGTGATTTCAACGTGATTCAGTTCAGACCATTCTTTCGCGATTTTCTTTCGCAGTTCATTGTCGTTATGTATTGTTGCAAGACGAGCCTCGCAGGTTTCGCAGTCCAGCCCGCAATAAGCAATAAAAGGATTCATGGGACAGCCTCCATAAACACTATAATCTCTTTTCGTTATTATTTTGTTGTTATAAAAGCCAACTGTATGATTCACAAATCGTATTGACTGTCAAAATTCACCTGTATTTTTCCAGCGTTGCGTAATGCTTCTGGAAATAAACCATCAAATCAGGCCAGGCTTCGTCCCGCAAATTGGCAGCCTGTTCCGGGTTGGTAACAAAGCGTCTCTGACATTGAAACATCTCTTCAATCATGTCTACGGCCTTGCACATGTCCTTAATGGCCTCCGGAGGCAGCTTGCTGGATTCAATGTAATTATACGTTTTGTCGATTACATCCAGATAATGGTCAATCTCCTTCAGTTTCAGTTCCCGGTCCAGCCCTTTCGTATAAAAGGGCGCCGCCATGTTAAGGCAATCGAGTAACTTGTCGATTTGCATCATACAATCTGAACCCGGAATATATTTTGCTTTTACATCACTCCAGCTTCCCACAAAATTTTTGTATACGTAGACCGGAATGACGGAACCCCGGCACTCTACTTTGTACCAGTCACCCAGGTCTTCCTTGATTCTTACCGGCTCGCCAAAACGAAAAAAGCCCTGTGATTCCGAATCGATACTCGGTCCGGAACGCATATTAACGTCCCGTCCGGTGATATAGGTCTCACCGGCCCACAGGTCTTCCGCCGCGTTGTGGAATTTTGGGTTATCCCATTCTGCCTGGGCGGCTGCGATGCCGGGCTGCAGGAGTGAGACTATTGGATGGCGGAAAGTACCGTCGGAATCATGCTTAGTTACAATCGTTCCGTCGGCAATAAAACCCGCGGACAAAATAACAGTTAAAGCACAGGAAATAATCATCGGTGAGAAATGCCTGAAATGATGTAACATGCAAATCACCCCTTTATAAAATGTTCTGCTATTGTTCTGAAGGCGATTCTCTATCAGTTCATAACTTCATCCAGACCAAGCCGGATGACTTTTCCGTTCTTTACTACGAATGAAAGTATCCAGGTGAATTCATTGCTTACCTTACTATTGTAGCTCATGACGTATTCATCGCCAAACTTTTCTTCCACATCAGGCTTGCCATAAGTCTTCGTTACTTCCTCCGGTGTTGAACCGATTTTGATACCGGAAATAGTCGAAGGGCCGTTAATCTGATTTACTGCCACTTCAGAAACTTTATCATTGCAAATACGCACATCAAACGAAGCTCCGTTTTTAGTGAAAGTATACATCATTCCTCTGCCGGCAGGTTCTCTCTCTGCGACAGGCTTACCGTAAACTGAAATAACTTCAGAAAAGCTCTGCCCGATGTACAGGCCGCCAATAATCATAATTGACGAAGGAATCTGCGCAAAACAAGGAACAGAAACACTGATTGCCAACGCGGTCAATGATGCTGCTAACAGTTTTTTCACTTTCATGATACGCACCTCTTTCTTTAAAATAATTTATTTTAAAAAAGTATTATTGCCTTACCTGATCGCCTCATACAGAAACCTCGATTTCACATATTTCACTTTTACCGGTTTCGCATGCATGGAGCATTCCCCTGTCATATCGGTAAACTTGCCCGGCGATAATTCACAACAGCGCTCTTTCCCGTTTACGCTGATAGAAGCTGCCGTCTTGCCGGTCTGCCCGTTGACCATAACATTCAGACAGCGTCGGTTTTGCGGATCGCGGTATTCCAGATAATAAACCGGCATGGCAATGGTTCCGTTTTTATGCTTGATAAAATCATCGCCCCATTTAAGGATCCGGGGTTCTCTAACATCATACGCTTCGCTGATTTCTTCCGTAAGCCGTTTTTTCAGCAAGGCCTGCCGCAGTTCCAGTTCATCGTTGTCGTTGAGGGTGGCCATCAGGCGGACATCCCCTTCCACATATTCCGGAACCAAAGGCCCTGCCTTCTCAAAATTCCAGGGCTGCAGGCGGTCAAAAGTTTCTGAATCCAGACTGTTGCACAGACTGACCCAGTTGATCCATTCCACATAAAGTTTGGACAGACTGCCGTTCATGGAAACTTCTAACAGAAACTTCCGGTCCCATAAGCGACCCGGCGCGTAAACCGACAGCATCTTTTTCTGCCGCAGCAGATTGTTTACGGGGAATCCTTCCTGTTCCAGATTATTTTGTTCAGCAAGTCTGCGAATAAAAACTTCCGCCTGTTCCGGTGTAACCTCATAAGGAAGACACTGTTTCGGCAGCATCCCCTCGTACCCGATGATCCTTGCAATTTTGATATAGCCGTGTTCCGCTGCATCTTCAAAAGAGTATTTTGTTCCGCAATACTGGCATTCAAACATGCTCATGAGGTCGTTGCCCAGTACCGGCGCCTCACAGGCCGGGCAGGCAAACGTAAACTCTTTTCTGTTTATGTTGGTAACGAAGGCGCGACGGTCAAAAAGCTGCACCAGTTCGTCAAAGGTTCTCCACTTGCGTTTGGCAAGAAGATCATCATCTACAGATGATAAAGAAGTTAAAACTGCCACCCGCTTCAGGCTGAAATACCCTTCTTCCGTGAATTCCAGTTTTTTGTGTTCGTGTTTCATCCGCGGCAGTTGCGGGCCATAGGCTGACTCATTACCGCAGAAAGGACAACAAAACGCCTGCCTGGCCGGGTTGGGATACATGGGAGCGCCGCACACATTGCAGCGCAGGATACCGACGGTAATCATTTTGTGTAATGCCTCATGCAGATATTCCTATTAAAAACCCGATTCACTTTCTCATAAATTCATTAATATTATACCATTTATTGCATGTATTGATAAACAGGTTCCCCTTATCTGATTTTGATCGACGGCGCCGCCCAACGGCCATCCAGCACCGAATCCTCCGGACGGTATACCCTCAGGAACAGATGGAATCCGTCTCCCGATACGGGAAGCCAGTTCGCTTTATGCCCTTCCGGCTCATCCTTTTGAATATAAATATCAACAGATCCGTCTTCGTTATTTTCAAAGGCCGTCCTGTCACTTACGGCATAACGGTCAATGGGATTCTCAATCAGGAAATCGTCGTCACCGTAAGCCGTAACGGACCAAAATCCCTTCTCCTTGACCGGCGGCATCGCTCCCGCCTCAATATGCATAACATATTTGTTCCTGCCATTTAATGCCGCGCCCGTATCATCCGCGCCTGATCTCATATACACTGCCACGTCAACCGGATTGGCTCCGAAGCCCCCTATGGCTGTAAGACATCTGTATTCATACTCCGTCTTAAACCTGCTTATGGGATCACCGAGAAACTGGAACGACCTGTTTTTGACTAAAAATCCGGCCGTTTTGGCAACAAGCCCCTTCGCCAGTCCTCCGACCATATGCTTCCAATGGTCCGCAGCGTCTTTTCCGAGTATCCGGGGATCGAATGTCAATCCGGGTCCTACCCCGATCTGCGCGATTTCCTTCAGGATGGGCGCATCCGCTGCATAGGGCGGATTATCGATCATCAGCCTGTTGGCACGGTTGAAATATTCCGCCGGTCCCATGGAAAACACCATACGGATGGGAACGCCCTCATTATCCGGGTCATAGCTGCCCTTTGGCAGTTCGCCGCCGGACTTCCATACAGTCAGCGGTTTTACGTCCATTTCCTTCTGTATCTTATACACATTTCCTATATCATCCGGGCCAAAGCAAATCACCCTTCCGAGAAGCCAGGCAGTACACGTGGGTATCCGGACCTGCGTCATACCGGCAGGAACCTCCCCGCAAAAATACGGTCCCGTCAGAAGATATGTGCGCTCATCATCCGTATCCCCGCCGGTTCCCAGGACGGCCACCGTGTCTGACCACGCATCCATGACCTGGAACATAACATAGCGGGAAACCGCCGGCTTGTACAGCACCAGCGCATCCTTGCTCAGATCGATAAAGATCTGGGAATAAATGGTGTCGACGTTCGGGGTAACCACCTGCCTGAAGGATGCGGAAGCAAGTTCTTTCGCATGCATCCATCTGTTGGCCGGTGCTTTCCCCGTACCGCCCGGTTCTACCGTGTTGGTGCTTACCCTCACGGTTGCATCCATGATCATCAGCGGAAATGAAAAAGTGTAAGCTTTATAAATCTTCTCCCATACTTCGTTCATTATTTTCCTCCGTTTTTTCTGATCCTGATATTACTTCTTTATAATCTCCACCACTTCACCCACAAACATACGATGCGGTTCTTCTGTCATATAAAAGCGTTCTACAGCTTCTTCCGGAATATTGTCCCGTACCAGATCCTGCCAATAGATTTTCCGGCAGATGATGGTCACTTCCGCTTCCTCGTAGGTAACTACCTGGCCTACCGGCTTGACGGTCAGCCCGGATACCTCATCCTTGTTTATGTCCCGACCGGACTTGGTCCCCATAACAGCCATTGCCTTCTTATACTCTTCCGGGTAAAAACTGACGGTAAAGTACTCGTTATCATTCATAAAACCATAGGTGTAACGACAGGGTTTCACATACACCGTCACCACCGGTTTTCCCCAGAGCGTACCCATACCGCCCCAGCTGATGGTCATAGTGTTATGTTTTTCTTTCGTCCCGGCGCAAAGCAACGCCCACTTTTGATTAAACTGTGCAAAAATATCTGTTGTAAACTGTGCCATAAGAAATTTCTCCCTTCATAAAGAGTACACATAAAAACGATTTAGTACCTTCGCTCCTGTAATTATAAATATTAAGCAATTAAAATATAAAAACATTTCTTTGATATTATACCACAAAATGCCCTCTTGCATTGTTCTCTTCATTATTAACGTTGATACTTACTTAGGGAAACACTGATTAAGTGTAATTTACGTCTGTTTTCCTGGCATTTTGCATTAATTCCATCCGTTCTTCGGGCGTTCAAACGCCCGAAATCGATTTGCAAAGTCAGGCGTGGTACTGGCTCTCGCACCTGATCTTTCTTAATAAAGGAGTCTTATTGTTGTTTGTCACATATGGAGGTAATTGAAGCACAGCAATTTCAAACTGCAGGAAAAGAGCTGGCATAAAGTCTTTCCCCAAAATTGGCCTGTTTTGTCACTTACTTTGTAGCCCCTGGTCATTAATTCATTAAAGATGGTAACCATCTGTTGGATTTTTGCGGATTTCCGCTTTTTTGTACACATTACAAAAAAAAGTAAAAAGTCTTGCGCTAAACTTTCAATGAATCATGTACTTAGCCCCATCGTGAATGAGGGTAACCGTTCCCTGCATATCGGTTCTGTAGACTGTTGTATTATTGTTATCCAATACTCTTAATACTCTTTTCGTCGGATGATAATACTTATTGTCTTTTCCAACGCTGATAAACGCCAGCTTAGGCTTCATAGCTGCAACAAATCCCGGTGAGCTGGAAGAACTGCTTCCGTGATGGCCCACAACATATAAGTCGCAGGAAAGCTTCTCTCCCATGTCGACTAATTTTGTTTCTGTTTCGGTGGCTGCATCACCGGTAATGATACACGAAAAGTTCTTATATTCAAGTCTAATCACAGTTGATTTATTGTTTTCTTTTTCCTCCGTATTATCCGTTGCGTACAGAATCTCAAAATTGGCCTCGCCCACTTTATAACGGTTTCCTGCTTTTGCATACTCAACGAAATCAGCTTTCTTCAACGCAGACTGGAACGCTGCATATATCTTCGTATTCGCCTGATAATCTGGTACTATTGCGGTGTTTACGGACGTGGTTCTTAACAGGCCGACCAACCCGGCAATATGATCCTCATCATAGTGAGATGAAATCATATATTTTATCTTTTTGATGTGGTTTCTTTTAAAAAACGAAACCACATATGACGAACTGTCTCTTCCGCCGCCGTCATAAACCAGATACTCTTCACCCGAACGGACAAGAATACAGAGTCCCTGCCCCACGTCTAACATGGACAATGCAAAAGGATATGAGTCATATTGTTTAAAATCATTTTTCTGATTTGCTGTTACAGAGTTACCTGACGGCACCTTCTGCTGATTGGTTATCGTTTCTATCTTTGCAGGATTGCATCCCAGCATCATGATAACTACACTTATCATGATACATACTAAAAAATATCTTTTGCTCATCATCTTTTCATGAATTTTGTGAAATTAAAGCAGATATTTTATCATTCTCAAAAACAAAAACCGCTGTAAGGGTAAGGCACAAATGAGTCCATGGAATAGCAATCGTTGACGTTTTTGCGATGCCTTGCCCGCTGCAGCGGTTTAGTTTTGAAAATAGATATGATCATGCCTCGTGCAGATACTTCCACTGCTCTTCGCTCAGGGTATCCACGTCAAAGCCCATGGCATTCAGTTTGATCTTCGCCACTTCCTGGTCCAGTTCTGCCGGCAGCAGGTACAGCTTGTTTTCCAGATTGTCTTTATTCTGCAATACATGACGCATGGCCAGGAACTGCATGGCAAAACTCAGGTCCATCACTTCCGCGGGATGTCCGTCGCCGCAGGCCAGGTTCACCAGACGTCCCTCGCCTAACAGGTTCAGCTGATTACCGTTGGCCAGTGTGTACGCCGTAATATTATTACGTGCTTCAAAAGGCGGTTTCACAGTCAGCGCTTCCAGGTCCGGCTTGCTGATTTCCACATCAAAATGCCCTGCGTTGGTCAGCAGCACGCCGTCCTTCATCACTTCCATATGTTCTTTGCGGATGACGTCCTTGCAGCCGGTGACGGTGACAAAGATATCCCCTTTCCTAACTGCTTCCGCCATGGGCAGGGTCTCAAAGCCGTCGAATACCGCTTCGATACCTTTGATGGGATCCACTTCCGTTACGATGACCCGGGCGCCCATGCCTTTGGCCCGCATGGCTACGCCTTTTCCGCACCAGCCGTAACCGGCCACCACGACGGTCTTGCCGGCCACGATCAGGTTGCTTGTGCGCATGATGCCGTCCCACACGCTCTGACCCGTACCGTAGCGGTTATCAAATAGATATTTGCAGTTGCTGTCGTTGACCGCAATCATGGGGAATGCTAATTTTCCTGCTTCCGCCAGCGCCCGCAGCCGGATTACGCCGGTGGTGGTTTCTTCACTGCCGCCCCACAGTTCCGGAATCAGTTCCCGCCGGGTGGTGTGCAGCTTGTTCACCAGATCGCCGCCGTCGTCCACGATTAGCTGCGGATGGGTATCCAACGCTTTATCTAAATATAAATCGTACTCTTCGTTAGTACATGCGTGGGTAGCGAACACGGTGACGCCCTTAGCCACCAGGGCAGCCGCTACATCGTCCTGCGTGGAAAGCGGGTTGCTGCCGGTCACCGTCACGTTGGCGCCGCAGTTCTTCAGCGTCAGCGCCAGATAGGCCGTCTTGGCTTCCAGATGGATGGTGACCACCATGTTGATGCCTTTGAACAACTGCGTGGGCGCGTATTTTTCATTGAAATAATTTAACAAAGGCATGTGGCCTTTCACCCAGTCGATTTTCTTCTGGCCGCTCGCTGCCAGGCCGATGTCGCGAATCATGCTTTCCATGCAAAGAGTTCCTCCTTATGTACTTTGGTTTTTAATTCTTTAATTGCCTTTTTGAAGGGCGGACGAAGCACGCCGTACTCCGTAATGATGCCTGCAATCAGTTTGGCAGGCGTCACATCAAAGGCAGGGTTGAATACGTTAACATCCTGAGGCGCGGATACAGCGCCCTGAAAACTTCGCACTTCTTTTGCGTTCCGCTCTTCAATGGGAATCTCTTCCCCACTTTTGATGGAGAAATCAAACGTGCTGGCAGGGGCCGCGATATAAAACGGAATGCCGTGAGCTTTGGCCGCAAGGGCCACGCCGTAGGTACCGATCTTGTTAGCCGTGTCCCCGTTAGCGGCGATGCGGTCTGCCCCGGTGATGACGATGTTGATGCCTTTCGTCTTCATGCTCCAGGCCGCCATGTTGTCGGTAATGGTGGTGACAGGAATGTTATCTTCCATCAGTTCCCAGGCAGTAAGACGAGAACCCTGCAGCAACGGACGGGTTTCGTCAGAATACACCATTTTAACTTTTCCCTGTTCATGAGCAGAGCGTATCACTCCAAGAGCGGTGCCCCAGCCGCAGGTGGCCAGCGCCCCCGCGTTGCAATGTGTGAGGATAACGGCGTTTTGCGGAACCACTTCTGCGCCGTACTCACCCATCTTTTTGTTTTTAGCAATGTCCTGTTCGTAAATTTTGATAGCAAGTGCTTCCAGCTCGCTGTCAATCTGTGTCGCATCAAGGCCGGCTTCCGCCATGTGGCAGGCAGCGTCATACATGACTTTTGTCGCCCAGGACAAATTTACGGCTGTAGGTCGTGAAGCATCCAGTTTCGTGCGGGCCACAGCAAACTTTTTTAATAATTTTGCAAGAGCCGGCTGAATACTCTTTTCATTGCTTTTGTCGCCAAAATCTTTTCCCAAAAGCATGGCTGCGTAAGTTTGCAGTTTAGTGTCTGTCACAAAAGTATCATCCGCCTGGACCGGTACGGATTCCTTTTGTTTTTCTGCTATCTGCCTCCAGGCAAGCACCATGGCGAAAGCAGCCGCCGCGCCGATGGCCGGTGCGCCGCGCACTTCCAACTTTTGTATGGCTTTTCCCACGCGCTGATACGTATTACAGGAAACCCACGCAACCTTCAGGGGCAGCTTCGTCTGGTCTAATAAGACGAGCTTCCCGTTTTCCCATCTCATTGTTTCAACCATAAAACAACCTACTTCTCTTTCTTACAATTTAAAAATCTTATTCTTCTATATCCTATCCTTCGCAACATAGAAATCGCAAAACTTTCACAAGCTTCTTTCAGAAATTTTTAACTTACCGCTCTGGCAGAATCTCCAGCCAGTAATTATCCGGATCCGTTATGAAATAGATGCCCATCATGGGATTTTCGTAACAGATGCAGCCCATCTTTTTATGCTTTTCATGAAGTGCATCATAGTCATCTGTAATGAACGCCAAATGAAACTCGTTTTCACCCAGGTTATAGGGCTCCTTGCGATCTTTCAGCCAGGTCAGCTCCAGCAGATGAGGCGTAACTCCGTTGTCACCCAGATACACCAGCGTAAAATCCGGTTTTTCAACACGCCTTACCTCTTTCAGGTTCAAAGCTTCTTTATAAAATTGCAGGCTTTTTTCCAAATCCAGTACGTTAAAATTGTTGTGCGCAAATTTAATCATGGCTGATTTCCTCCTAAAATAACAGTTCGCTCTTATTCTTTCTCCGGATACAGCTTGAAACCGCCAAAATCTTTCATGCAATGCTTGCACAGGCAAATGTCTTTCACACGTTTGTTGTACGCGATATAACCTAAAATCAGCTTCTCCATGTTCTTGATACTCTTGGCCATGGCCTCCACCACTTCCTTGTGAGACAACGGTGTGGGTGAAATGCCGGCGCCCATGTTGGTTACGATGGCCACGTTGGTATAACACAGTTCCGCTTCCCGGGCCAGAGCCGCTTCCTGGGCGTTGGTCATGCCGATGACATCGCCCCCCAGCATGGCGTAAGCGCGGACTTCTGCCGCCGTTTCAAAACGGGGACCGTCGGTGCAGACATAGCAGCCTTTTTCATGGAAGGTGATGTCCGTCTTCTTCAGTATGGCAATAGCCTTCTGACGCAGGGTTTCACAGTACGGGTTGGTAAAATCCGCATGGGCTACGCCACGGATGGGATTATCATAAAACGTGCTGATGCGGGCTTTGGTAAAATCCATCAGCTGGTCGCAGACCACAAAGTGTCCCGCCTTCATATTGGGATTCAGGGAACCTGTAGCGGAAGTAGCAAACACTTCCGTGATGCCCAGGCTCTTCAGCGCCCAGATGTTGGCCCGGTAGTTGATCATGTGGGGCGCCACGGAATGATCCACACCGTGACGGGACAGGAACGCTACCATGTTGCCGCTCATCTCGCCGATGTTGCACAGGGCTTTGCCGTAGGGTGTCTCAATGATTTTTGTCTCAAAGCCTTTCAGGGTATCGGGATTCTCAATGCCGGTGCCGCCTACAATACCAATCTTACGCATGTTGTTACCACCTTTCCGAAATTATTATGTCAGCCCGAAAATACTACTTTATATTATATCATATAAAATTAAAATAAGAAAAGCCGTGGAAAAATCCACGGCTGTAAAAGAAAATATAATTTGTTTCAGCACACTTTGCATTGCTTATTTTGTACCGCATTTTTCGTGGGTGACCCACTTCTTGCCATTTTCATCATGGCGCACATAGGTTTTATCGAACGGAACCAGGACTTTCTTTTCTACGATTGGCTTCTTATAGGATGCGGGATCAAGCTTTTTGGTATGGGTGCTTACAACTTCGATGACGCAGTTACCTTTGCAGCCGCCCACTAACACTTCAATATCATAATTCTCCTGGCCTTGTACTTCCCTGCCGTCATCCAGCTTGAATTTGGGCCGGGAGTCGCTGTCCAGAGTCCGATGGAAACCGGCTAACACTTCACCGTAATCCAGCAGGGCATTTTTCGGCCCTTTATAAGTGTAACCGGTACTGCCCCATTTCAGATGCGGATAAGCATCTTTGGAAATCTTGTCATATTTTGCCACTTCCGGCAGTTTCATCACCTGCTGGGCATGAAGCTTTGCCTGTTCTACTTTTTTAGCCTCATCATCCTTCGCGACGTTCGTGGCCTGCTTATCGTCTTTCTTCACGTTAGCAGCCTGTTTGGGAGGGTCAGCCGGTTTGGCAGGTTTCTTATCCCCGCCGCCGCATCCGGCTACACCGCAGGCTACAAAAACAGCCAGAGATAACGCCAACAATTTTTTGTTCATACTGAAACTCCTCCTTCTTTAAATTGAAATAATATAGTAAAACAAATTTTGAAACCAATACTATATCTGCTTTAACAGCGGCAACAGCGCCGGGATGTCTTGCAGCCAGTGATCCGGCGAGACCATTGCCTTAAACTTTTTCAAATCAAACTGCGTGTACTCAACTGCCGCAGTATGACAGCCAGCAGCCTTCCCGCTTATTATATCATAAGGCGCATCTCCTACACAAAGAGTTTCCTCAGGTTTTGTTCCTAATTTTTCCAATGCCATCTTTGTCGGTTCCGAATCCGGTTTGGGATGAGTTACCTGCTCCGAGCCGATTACTGCAACAAAATAATCTGCTATGCCCAAACACCTTGCGCCACGTAAACATGTTGCTGTACTTTTACTTGTCACAATTGCCATGGGAATACCCATTTGCTGCAACTGTTCCAGTGTTTCCTTTACACCGGGAAAAGGCTTTATAAGTTCATCGTGATGAATCTCCTGATAAGCTCTGTATTCATCACAGATCCGACTGCCATTTTCTTCGCCAAAGATACTGGTGAGGCAAATATACAAGGGCTGACCAAACGTTTCAATAAAAGGCGCCCGGTCCGCTTTTTTCCCCAACACTTTTTCCGTACTGTAATCATAACAGGCATAAATTACCGGCAGCGTGTTAGCCAGGGTGCCGTCAAAATCAAAAATAAGTCCTTTGATCATTTATACATTCTTTCTGAAGGAAACATTACACAATAAATTTCTTGACATATTTGCTGGTGTACAAGTGAAGCAGCGCGTGATACTTCACCTTAAAGGTCAGCACGTCCCCGACTTCATAGCTGTCTGAACCGTGCAGATTAATTATTGTGTGGTCGCTGCTGGCGCCGATGAATTCAATGTTTTCATCCAGGGGCACCAGATATTCATATTCCACGTCCTGCGTGCCGAACGCTAACAGGGCGCGCTTCATATTACCTTCGTTTTTATATTCCACATGCTGCCCGTAAGCATTGCCGCCGATAGTCCCGACAGGCTGTGACGGTTTATCTTTGATCTCGATGATCTGCGCTTTAAACAGAAACACGTCGTCATGCAGATAGTGAAGCCTTCGGTTATCCACTGAATCAAAGCCTAACAGCCAGGCTTCGCCGAAACGCCCGTGATTGACCTGCAGCGGCATGGTTTGGTTCTCGATCATTTCCATGGCCGCCGTGGACATGCCGGAAATGTAAGGCAGTTTTACGGAAAATTTTTCCTCAATATGCGATGCAACATCAATTAGTCCCTGCATGTTTTCCAAATCGGTTATTACGCCGCCGAAACACCCCAGGTTCGTTCCCACACCCAGCAGCTTTAGATTTGGTGATTGGAGGATCAATGCGGCAGCCTCATCAATTTCGTTTAAATTTTTATAAAAGATTCCCTCCCGCAAATCACCCATGTCAATGGCAAGGAGAATACCGTGTGTCTTATTCTGTTTCTTTGCTTCTTCCTGTAAAAACAAAATCGTTTTGCATTCCGATTCAAAGCTTACTTCTGCCGAAGCAACGACCTCTTTCACTTCACAGGGCTGGGATAGACGTATCAACAGTCTTGTTTTTTTTGTATGCAGCTTTGACAGATCCTCGATACGCGAACTGGCCAACCAGTCGCACTCGCTTTCTTCGAGGATCCGCATTACAGCATCATCCGCACTGAATCCCTTCACAACGGCGCACATGGTTTTATGATTCCTGTGCAGCATCCGGGCAACCGTTGAAATGTTCTCCAGTAATTTTTCTTTGTTACATTCAACACACGGGTACATGACTCACCTTTGATTGTTTTATAAGATTACCAATGCTTTTTGCGTTATTTTACAATCAAATCCCCGGCTTCTACAGGCAAATTCTTATTGGTAAACGCAAACTGGAAAGGATATCCCTCCTGTGCCGTGCCGTCATACTGCCATTTGAAAATGAATCTGCGTTCCCTGTCTTTTATATCTTCTGATGTGATGGGAGCTGGAGACGAACTGTTAATTATCTTGCCATAAAGCAGGGAAATCTGTATCTGGTTATCTCCGTGGAGCAGTATCGCATCATCCTCCAGGAAAAACGTTCCGTATAGAACGTGTCCGTACACATTCAGGACAGGAGACGCGAACACGCCGCTGCCCTGTTCGACTTCCACATTGTCTACCACATACACTGCGTTGTATCCGTTATATTTTTCACGGAGCGACTCCCGGTAAGCCCTGGCTTTCTGCAAAGTTTCTTCATAGTTGTTCACTGCAATGTCCTTCAGGGGATCAACGCATACCGGGTTAGAGCCTTTAACTGTGCTTTTTTCGTAATGAACCGGGAACATCACCCGTATTTTTGCAGCGCATTCTGTGCAGATAGTTCCGTCCTTCATTTTTATTACGTTCAGGATCGGCTGGCCGCAAACAGGACAGAAACCGTTATGCAATAATTTATTACTCATACTAACCTCCATTTTGCCACTGATAGTCCGCGGCATGCATGTAATGAAAGTATTATTTCAAACTTTTTACTCCGCCTACACAATAATAAGGTTATCGCCCGGATAAATGCAGGAAGTGTCTTCAGCCACCGTCACAATGGCATAATATCCTTCCCCGACGCTGTCAACATTATTTCCGGAGTATTCTTCAAATCCGGTGATCTGCTGCAGCCGTTCTATACGCATGGTAAAACCGGAATCGTTTCGGTTTACTTGGATCAGATCGCCTTTGGATGCTTTGCCTAACAGAATTTTTCCCCTGATACGGTATTCCTTTTTGCCGGGGTTGGTGCGTGCTTTATCAAAATCCCTGGCAACGCTGCCTACGGATATGACCGCTTCGCAGCTGCCGTACTGCTTCTCCAGCTGTTGCCGTTTTACATTTACATCTTCTAAGGCTTTGCGGAATTCCGGCAGCGTAATAGTATTCAGTGTGTCAAGGTGCGCGCCCGTGTATTCACCTTCGCTGTCGTATGTCCTCGCATATTTGACCGGATACAGGAGGCGTACTTTTTCCGCGCACGCTGCGCAGATTTTTTGGTTATCCTTCAACAAAACGAACTTGGGAATTTCATCTTTAACCGACTGCTTGATGTCGCCCCACAAAGAACCGATAGATTTTTCGGATACGTTGGCCCCGCAGATGGGACAGGCATCCTGTTCTTTACGCTTTTCGTTAGCCGCCTTCTGTTTATCGGCCCTGGTAATCAAAGCGGACAGTTCTTTCAAGGTAATATTTGCAAGTTCTTTATCGGTTTCACCGTATTTTTCCAGCTCATTAAACTTACTGAAGCAGTCGTCACAGATATATCCGTCCTTTACTTCCATGGTCATGAACTTAGGCATTTTGCCGCCGCAGATGGGGCAGACCTCAGGCTTTACGTCTTTGGCCGCCTTGTCGGCAGCCAGCTCGCCCTTTTTGGCAAGCACTGCCGCCTTAATGGGAGCAATATAAAACTCTTTATCATCGTCCATCCTGCCACTTTCAAAATCATCCAGCACCAGATCCCAACATTCAAAACAGATGGTACCGTCGTGAACATCCAGGCCTTTTCCGGTAAATTCTTTACCGCAGATCGGACAGACCCGTTTCACTTCCTGTTTCTTTTCCTCTTTCTTCTTGCCGAATAAACTGTCGAAGAATCCCATAAGAAGCACCTCCTTAAAACCGTGAAAGTGTTTTGTTGCACGGGTTTCCCACTGTTGCCGATACAGTTAATCAAAGCGTATGCGAACATCATTTACATAAATATTGTATCACAGTTCTAACTTAATTACGCGATGGTTCTTCATATCGGGAATATAAAGCGCTTTGTACGTCTGTGTAAGATCCGCAGGAGCCAGACCCTCTGCTTCGTAAATCTTAGTCACTTCTTTTGTTCCGATATCAACTGCAAGAATTGCCCCGGTTTTTACCCTGAAGTCTGATACATACAGCGCATATTGGTCTTCGGAAAGCGTGATGCCATCGTAATATATTGAAGTATTTTTATCAGCGGCCGGATCGCCGGAATATATTTTTCTGCTTATGAACTTTTCTGCTTTCGGATGACGAAGGTCACTGACCCTGTAAACTACGTTTTCCATATCCGCTTCCGCGATATCCGGGCCGCTTTCGGGAAGCGCCGTGATATACATGACACCTTTTTCGCTGACGGCCATACACCTGGCGCCCTGCAGTTCAAGCCATTTTACTGGCTTAACCCGGTTCATGTTCTCCGGATGCGTGATATCAAGGGCGAAAATCTGCCCCACGTTGTCAGAAGAAACGTATAATGTGTTACCGTCAACAGCAGCTGATTTCAGGTAATACGGCGCCGGAAAGGTTATCGTCTGCAAAACCGTTTCCGGGCGATCCAGATTATAAACACGAAGGTTTTTGCCGTCGCAGACGAACAGGTAATGATCTTTTACCGCCATGCCCGAAGGATTGTGCAGGATGCCGGGAGGTATCAGCACGCTTGTCTGTCCGTTTTTGCGGAACAGGATGTATCCTTCCCTGTCATCAATGCCGGGAGGGACGTGTTCAGTTCCGTAATTGGCTATCAGCACTCCGCCGTTATACGGCCGCACACATTCTGCGGACCGGATCCCTTCCTGTATCACGGAGGTATCCGGAACTGCAGCCGCATGAGACGGCAACGGAAGGATTAAACAACAGGCAAAGAGTAAAAACGAAACTAATAATTTTATCAAAATTGCAGCGCCTCCCTGTCTGAGTAAATATCTGTTTTACGTTGCAAAAGAATCATTATACAAATGCAAATATAAAAAAGATCGCTTAGCAATACCGGTCAGCCTACTCCGCCCTGGTTGTTAAAAATCAACATGGCTTCGCCATTGGGTTTGATCCTGTAAATCTGGTTAAAGTCCTGGCTGACTAAAAAAGTCTGTACCAGTTTATTGCCATCATAGGCTTTCAATTCATAATAATCTTTCGGTGCAATAGGAGGCCTGATTGCCTGGATACCCGGGTAACTGATCTTCCTCACGTCAGTTATATAATCATCTTCATAACGGTAATCACGGCCCGGTTGAAGCCCGGTCAGCTTCGGGTTCTGCTGCCGTACCCAGGCGATGGCCATAAACGCGGAAGGAGAAGTATGAACGCCCTCAAACACGTAGGTTCCGGCCAGATCCGGATCGGTACGCATGGCGCGGGTTGCATCAAACATCTGAGGTGTTAACGTAATCTTTTTATCATCTACGGTTGCATTATATATGACATATGTCATCGGAGGAAGAATTTTGGGGTCAGGCTTCGGATTTCGTTTGTCGGTATAACCGTGGGTCAGAACGACCTCTCCGTAATTAAGGCCTACGTCCATGTGACCTGCAATATAAATCCGGGGCGCCATGTCAGAACCTTCATAGGAATTGCCTTCGTAGTTACGGCTTTCCACTCCCACAAGAACGGCAGGATTATTATAAAAACCATTAACAACAATTACATCGATACGTCCGTTGGGAATCCCGCTTGTTGTTTTACGAACGTAGACACCGGATGCCGGCGGCCATTTCCCGTCGATTGCTTTTGGCTCTGCATTGACCAGCCCGCTGCTGAAAATCATTGTCATAAAAAGGCTTGTGCATACTAACAATTTCCAAATCCTGTTCATTGATTTTTCACTCCTTTATATAATTATTTTTAATATGTTTTACACTGATTTGTTTTACAAAACATTGTAATCGGCAATCACCCAGTCATGTTCCCAAAGATTCAGTTCCGTATCGCAGTATTCACACCTGCCCCCGTTCAGAAGTGAGATGCTGGCGCCGCAGTTCCTGCACTTTAAAACAGAAGGACCGCACACGGCCTGGGTTTTGCAGGCTGCGCTTTTTATCAGCTGCAGTTCCACGGTTTCCGTAGTATCTTTGCAGCGCCCCCCTATTGCATGGGTCAGGTTGGCGATGGCCTTCATGTGGATGTGCTGGGTCGTTTCGTCGCAGTGAAAATCCAGCAGCGACATCTCGGTCACATCCATATCCACCACGTTGCTGTAAAAATCCAGATGTGGAGAAACATCTGTTAACGTAAATGCGTGGGCCTGGGAATTATTGGAGGCATAATGGATGGCCGCCAGTTTGTTCTGGATGTTGCTGAAGAAATTTTCCAAAGAAAAACGCTTGTCAAATGACTTGATTTCTTTTTCAATTGTTTCATTCTTTGACTCGCGCTGTTTGCGTTCTTCCAGTTTTTTCTTAGACCGATAGGTTACAGATTGTTTCAGTTGCAAAAGCGGAAAGAGAGTTACAAAAAATCCGTATTCTGCAATGTAACCCATCAGAGCCGCGCAAACAGCTGCAGAAAAGAATGTTGCCGTGAATCGCATAAACAGACCGGCGTCCAGTATTTCCATAAAGAACAGACCGTAGATCATGCAGATGATAAAGATGGGCACCGCCCCTAATAGAAACGCGCGGGTTCCGTAATGTGCCCGGGCATCTTTATACTTGGCATAGGCCACATTGTAATCCTGGCGCAGGCCGAAACTGCTGACCCGGTTACCCAGATCCTCTACTGTAAATTTCGTGCCGCAATAATCACAGCCGTCAAGAAGGTTTGCACGTGTCGTGGGATTACCGCAATTGGGACAGATGATCTCGTTACCCTTTGCGGCCTGCTTTGCGTTCAGCATGGTGTAATGGGCCAGTTCGCTGTCTTTTTTCCTGTAGATCGTTTTATGATCCTTTTGGTAGATACGGGCCGCCTCAATGCGTTCTTTGGCATCCGTGATCATATACTTGCCGTCAAAATGTTTGTTTTTGGTAACGGAAACCCCGCCGTACCGTTTGCGCACCGCTTCAAAGTCCATAGTGATCCCCAACTGTTCCATGCGGCGTTTCTGCAGATACAGGATGTGCCAGTAAAGCTGTGTCGCCGTGTTTTGCAAAGGGCTGTTCTCCGGCAGTCCCGGCGCAGCGAAATACTCACGGAAGCTTTTCCGGAACTCGGTAATCAGACGCTCTGTCGCATCGCTGTCGCTCTTCCCGGTCTGGTCTTCTTTCACAAGATCGGTCAACTCATCCTTTAATGTGTAGCGTTTATCGGTCCAGGCCGGGAGCACCAGCAAATAAAAGAACACACAGGCTGCGAAAACCAAAAACAGGCCCAGCAGTACACAGGCGATAAAATTAAAGGACGTGTAGGAAGTAGTATTATCAAAGGCTGTATCAATCAGGCCGCCGCCGATAAAGAATGTGACCAGGAAAATTCCCAGCGATCCTAATCTTGATTCCATGTATGTGCCTCCTTACCGTATCTGCCGCAGCTTCGCAGGTTCCGTCCGTTGTTGCACGTCCCTGCTGTTATTTCGGAATCTCACCTTCACAGGGTACACCATCCTTTACAATTTGCCAAAGGCCCATTCCGGTCAGCTTGGAAATATCCCTGCCATTCAGAGCTACCCGGTAACTATAATATTTTCTGTCCTCCGTAAGGATTTCTATGCTCCAGCATTTTGTATTTTCGAATGCGCCGTCTTCATAGGTATCCATTTTTGTTTCAACGACTTTCCCGGGGTCGAAACCTGCCTGCTTAGCATGACCAGGCAGATTTTCCACCCGGTACAGGGCTAACGTCCTGTCAATGACGATAGGCTTGTCAGTCTCTTTAAATTTGTAAATACCTTCCAGTTTAATATATTCGGTAAATCCTGTTTTATCCTTTTCTTCCTGGGTAATATGAATCTCATCTCCCACGATGTCCGCATGGTAGATGATCTTGACTTGCGCCCTGTGATGGAGCATCAGTTCCATGGGATGGGAGAAATCTACAGACCCGGCGTCAAGGATCCCATGGCTGCCTTCCTGTCGGAAAACACCGGCCAACGTGCAGCACTGCCCTTCCCGGTTATCATAAGTGGCGTATTTGTTTTTTGTATAGCCGTTCCGTCCGTCCAGAGAAAAATAAACGGTTCCATCCGGTTCCCGGAATAACGACAGAACCCGGGTCCCGAATCCGGGATAGGAATCACAATGGTACTCCCCTGTTTTTACAGACTGCGTGTTTTCCGGGGCAGCCTGGACTATAAGCGGCAGGAAAACCAGTAAAACTAAACCTATTACGAAACTGAAAAACTGCTTCCTCTTGATCACACCGCATCCTCCTTTCTTATGCTATAAACAGGAATAGGAATCCGTTATTGTTTTAATCAGGTGACGCTAAATCAACAGCATTTATAGCTGACATTATTTTTCTTTATAAAACCATGTATCCCGTCCATTGATCGATAATACTTTGCAGCCTGCATTCGTATCGTTTTCGATGGAAACATACGCATAAAATTTTCCGTCGGCTTCAAACAGTTTAAATGTAGGGTTATTTTTGCCTTCGTGCTGTACTTTGTAGAAACCTGCCGCTACCTTATACAATGGGCCTTCCTTGTCTGGTTTTGGCTTAGGTTCGGGAACGGTCCATTGGGGAGCATACGCAGCCCAGTAGTTCCCTTCGGAAAACTCATAGCACACGATAGTTGCATTTACCCAGCTGCGCAATGTCCAGGCGCCAAGGATATCCGTATCGGCAATGGCAGGCTTGCCGCTCATCTTTTTATATTCAAACACGTTGCCGGGTTTCAGGTAATTGAAACCGGACTCGGTGACGGTAAAGCGGATACCGTTCTGCGTCCTTTCAAAAATGCCCCGGAAATTCTGGTCATCGTTAACAGAGCCCTGGTTGATGGACAGTTTATCACCGCTCATGTTGGCATACCCGTCGGCATGGGCCAGGCGGTAAAAGAAAAAGTCCACATAATAGCCGCCTGTCTGGGGATGGGCTTCTTTGATGGTCAGTTTGGAGTTCATGTCATTAGTGCATTCCCAGGTACCCAGAAAGATTTTATCCATTGCGCGGTAGTACGCAGGGTCACGCACATCAGGACCGGCGCCATTGGGACCCATCGAATTATCGGCAAATACCATTCCCTGCAATATTAATGCTGCCATGAAGCAAAATGTCAGGATTAATTTTTTTAACATTTCTTAACACCTCCTGTAAAAGTATTATATCACTTACATAACGGTTCCGGATAAATTTATAAAAAAGTTGTATATCTTTTTAATGTACGGCGCCGAAATAATAATTTTAAAAATTGTAAAAACTCATCTTTATTTACGCAGATAAAATGTGTATAATAAAAATACAGAGTATTTAGTTCAGATATTCAAAATACATAATCATATTCTTAATCACAAGGAGGTCACTATGGGATTTTTTGACAGCATAATGAAAAAAAGGCAATGCTCCATCTGTGGGAAAGAGATGGGTCTGACAGAACGCAAGGAACTATCCGGAGGGAATCTGTGCGATAACTGCGCAAATAAGCTTTCCGACTGGTTTTCTACGGACGCCCGTAAACGCTCCACTCCCCAGCAGATTCAGGAACAGCTTGCTTACCGCGAACAAAACAGGCAGGCAGTGGCACAGTTCCGTGCCACACGCACGATCGGCAAGAACACAAAGCTTTATCTGGATGAGATGAACCGGAAATTTATGGTTTCCGCCGCAAGCAACCTGCAGGAAGACAATCCGGATGTCATTGATGCTTCTGCCATTACCAACGTTGCGGTGGATATCGACGAATCCAAGCATGAACTGCGGACCAAGAACGAGGAAGGCCGTAGTGTATCTTACAATCCGCCGCGTTATGATTACTCTTACGATTTTTATGTAGATATTGATGTCAGTCATCCCTACTGCAGTCACAGGCGCATTAAAGTGAACAGCAGCAGCGTATGGATCAAATATGATTACCTGCAGTCCAGAGGTATGACCGGTTTTGGAAGCCGCAGCATGGGAAATTCTTTCAATGCAAGCGGAGATATGAGTTCGGCTGCCGGTATTCTGGGCGCTGTTATCACCGGCATTCAGAGCAGCATGAACGCAAATAATCCCGCTGCCATGTATCCTCCGGAATATCGCGAGAATATGGCTATTGCAGAGGATATGCGCGTTTCGTTACTAAATTTGCGCCAGCCTGGATCAGCAGTTCCGAATACTGGCATGGGTATGGGTATGAACGCAGGCATGGGCACTGTAGGCGGTGTAGCCGGTATGGCTGCAGGCGCCGGGATGGCCGCCGGTTATCAGCAGGGCTATCCGCAACAGGGAATGCAACAGCAGGGGTACATGCAACAGGGTTATCCGCAGCAAGGTATGCAGCAAGGATTCCAGCAACAAGGTATGGGTATGCAGCAACAGCAGGGCTTCCAGCAAGGCTACCCGCAACAAGGCTTCCAACAGCAGGGCTATCCCGGACAGATGCCTCCGCAGGGATATCCGCAGCAGGGCTACCCCGGACAGATGCCTCCGCAGGGATATCCGCAACAGGGTTACCCCGGACAAATGCCCCAGCAAGGCTACCCGCAGCAAGGATACCCCGGACAGATGCCTCCGCAAGGTTACCCGCAGCAAGCAACTCAGCCTCAGGCTGACGGCGCCTGGTTCTGCCCCAATTGCGGAACGCAAAACCAGACTAAGTTCTGCCAAAACTGCGGAGCACCGAAGCCTTAAACTCCAAACGCAGAATTAATTTAAGTTCTCTGTAATCAGTAGCTGACAATTAACCTGATATATTTTAAACAGCGCTCTTGCAAGCAAAGCAGGAGCGCTGTTCTTTTAAGCAACGTCTAGTAAAATGCTGATTAAATGAGTGCATGCAGCAAATATAAGTATGTGTGCTGACAAACGAATCATCAATGGCTTAACTCAAAATCGCCGCCACGCAGCCGATAAGTATAAACAGGAGCGTGCCCCCCAGGAACAGGCCGACACCGCCCAGCATCCACAAATATCTGAACAGTCCGATACGCTTCCCGTTTTCGTCCATCTCCCCTACGCCGAACATGGAAAGCACGCTTAACCTGCGGGAGTCGCTGCTGCCGATGAGCTTCTGCTTCCCGTCTTCCATAATCTGGTAAATGTACGGATGGTCATAGGCATCCGTACGCACGCCTTTGGCCCAGTACAGAATTGCAAGAAAGGCCGCGAACACATACCAGGCCGCGCCATATTGAGGCGCAAAACCGTCCATGAATTTTTCACCGGGTCCCATGCTGGCCCAGCGGAAAAAGGCCGCGATAATGGCCGGCAGGAAAATAGTAATCAGCAGATTGATAATAACAGATATCTGCCTGCCTATGGGATAAAAACGCAGCCGCACAGGCACCATTTCCCCAGTCTCATTCTTTTCACGAAAAATCGGCGTATTATCATACGGGTTCTCTAAAACGTCCTCGCCTTCTTCAATGGCAAGTTTTTCCCCCTTACGTTCCGCTTTGGCCACGTCGCTCTTCAGTACAATGCGTCGGACCAGCGCTTCGCGCCCCTGTTCAAAGATTGCGAAAAAGATGATCCCCAGAACCAGACCGCACATCCCGGCCAGCTCCAGGCTGCCGGAAAAATACCACATCAGGGCGATGCTGAGCAGCGTATACGCTGTGGGCTCCACCACCCAGGGCAGCGTTTTCTTTTCCCGGCCTGTAGATATGGCTATGCGGCCCGTCTGGCCGTTCATGGCCGCCGTTACCCCTCTGTCTTTATATAAGCCTTTGATAAAATACACCGGCAGCAGCACGGGAATCGTCATCAGGTTGCCTGACTGCATTTGCAGCGTGACGCCGCTGGTCTGCATGACCCTCTCCACTTCCGGCAGAAAATCTTCCTGTACTTCCTGCAGGACACGTTTTTCCGTCTGAGCATCAGAAATATCTGAGAGTTTCACTTTCTGCCCTGCGATAAAACCGTATTCAAAAGGTTGTGCTTCCGACCAGTCGAATGGTTCCATCTCATTCAGGGTCAGATTGTCCAGCTGTTTGGACGTATTGACTGCCGTGCCGTCCAGGTACCCATCACAATAATACTTGCGATAGGTCGCGTCCCGGGAAACAGTAGCCGAAACAGGCCCCTGAACCAGCTGGTACGGCAGGTAATAACCTTTGAACTTGTCAATATTTTGCAGCACCGCTTCGCCTTCCGGTTGATTTTTATGCTCTTCTGCAAACTGCAGCATCCGTTTTTTTGCCTCTTCCGGCGTAATGAAAAACGGGATGATTAGTTCCGGCATCTGTTCCGCACTTACCAGTTCCTTGCGGACCAGCTTGCTGCCGCAGAAATCGCAGGCACCGGTAGCTTCCCCTGCGGGAATGGCCACCTCGGCGCCGCAGGTAGGACATGCATGCTTTTCCAGATTCTGACCTGCGGTACGGGCTTTGTTGTCCCGCTTTTTCAGTTCGCGCCACTGCGCCACATCTTTCTTGACTTCTTCAATGCCGGAAACCTGGCCGCAGTTGGGGCAGCTGTAAGTTTGGCGTATAATATCAAAACCTGCAGGCGCACCGCAGTTTTTACAGAAAATCCGAAGAGGATTATTTTTAGCCATATGACCTGTCCTCCTTAATACTATATATGGGAAATCAATGAAAAATTCTCATCACAAAATCAGATACGTTGCAACCACGTTTACTTCCCTTTGTTTTCCCTATCCCAGA
This sequence comes from Acidaminococcaceae bacterium, assembly GCA_017554485.1. Taxonomy (GTDB): domain Bacteria; phylum Bacillota; class Negativicutes; order Acidaminococcales; family Acidaminococcaceae; genus Succiniclasticum. The sequence goes on from JAFZIG010000042.1 coordinate 54,645, forward strand.
TCAGCCGTTCCAGGGTATCGAACAGATGCTCCGGATCCGTGGGCTTGCTGAGATGGACATTCAGCCCGGCCTGCAGACTCCGCTGCACATCTTCGTCAAAGGCATTGGCGGTCAGTGCGATGATGGGAATCTCTTTGGCATCCGCCCGGTCCATTTCGCGGATCTTGGAGGTAGCCGTCAGCCCGTCCATCTCCGGCATGCGGATATCCATCAGGATCGCATCGTAATAGTTCTCCGGATGCTCCGCGAACATATCTACCGCAATTTTGCCGTTGACCGCATGTTCCGTTTCCATCTCCTTCATGCTCAGGAGCATCATCACGATTTCCGCGTTGATAGCTACGTCTTCTGCCAGAAGGACACGGCGACCCTTCAGTTCCGCCTTGCGTTCTTTCTGTATGGCTACGATGTTTTTCTTTTTAACGGCCTGCCGGAATTCTTCCATTACATTTGAGGCAAACAGCGGTTTGGCAAGGAAGCTGTCCACTCCGGCAGCCACCGCTTCCTCCGTAATCTCGTCCCAGCGGTACGCCGTCAGGATGATGATGGCTGATTCGTTGCCCACGATGGAACGGATCTGGCGGGTGGTTTCCACCCCGTCCATATCCGGCATCTGCCAATCCACCAAAATCAAATTGTAGGATTCAAACCGGGCATGCCGGAACTTCACCTTCTCCACCGCTTCCGGGCCGGAACTGGCGGTATCCGCCGGGATACCGACCTTTTCCAGCACCAGCCGCGCATGTTCACAGGCAACCGGATCGTCGTCTACGATGAGAACTTTCATATCATGAACGCTCATCTCCGCTTCGTCTGCATCGTGTTTGCGCTGGGAATCCTCCAGGGTAACGGACACGGTGAATGTCGAGCCTTTTCCCTTTTCACTTTCCGCGGCAATCTTGCCGTTCATCATCTCCACAAGGCTCTTGGTAATAGCCATGCCCAAACCGGAACTTCCGTATTTAGTGGTGTTGGAAGCATCCTCCTGGGTGAAGGCATCGAAAATCTTGGGCAGGAACTCTTTGTCTATGCCTATACCGGTATCCTTTATCTTAAAACGCAGGGTCGATTTTTTGTCAAAGCTGGCAACCCGTTCTACCGTAAAATCAACCTTGCCGCCTTTCGGCGTGAACTTGACCGCATTGCTCAGGATGTTGAGGAGAATCTGCCGCAGCTTCATGTCATCGCCGATGTAATAATCGTCGATATGCCCGTTGATATCACAGCGGTACCCGAGCCCTTTCTCGTTGCACTGACTGCTGACCAGGGTATTGATCTGTTCCAGAAGATGGGAAATGGAAAACTCTTCGTTCTTCAAGGTCGTGCGGCCGGATTCGATCCGCGACATATCGAGGATATCGTTGATCAGCTGCAGCAGATGACGGGCCGAGCTGCCGATTTTTTCCAGATAATCCTTCGTCGTGGCGGAAATCCCCTTCTCATTGAGAGCGATAGTATCCAGGCCGATGATGGCATTCATAGGCGTACGGATCTCGTGGCTCATGTTGGAAAGGAAGGATGTTTTGGCTTTGTTAGCCTCTTCGGCTACGGCCAGCGCATCGCTGAGGGCCTGGTTCTTCGCCATGGACTTCCGGGTTTCCTGGTCAACGTCCGTGAAGCCTACTCCCACCGCATGGATCATTTGGTCGTTCCGGTCTTCCGCATGGCGCACACCGGCCATGCGCAGCATCTCATAGGTTTCCTGCCCGTTGCGGTTCATCAGGTAGCGGTAACTGATAACCGCGCTTTGTTCCAGAGCCGCCCGGATGGATTCCGGTTGAATAAACGCAAGGAAACCTTCCCTGTAACTGTCCGCTACGTATTTCTCCGCATAGGCGGTAAAAATGTCGTGGAAGGAAAAACGTTCCCCTTCTTTCGGGGCGCCGGGAATGGTCGCCCCAGAACGGATGCACTGGCCCTGGTCGCTGTCCAGATCCACATAATAAACGCTGCGGTAATCCGAAGCCAGTGCCGTAATCATCTTATCCTGCTGTGCCCTCTGCTTTTCCTGCTCCAGCAGTTGTTCCTGCAATTCTAACCGCTGCTTCTGCAGTTCCATGCGCTGTTCCAGTTCCTGCTGCTTAACCCGGCTTTCCGTCTCAAAGGTTTCCTTTTCCAGTTCCAGCTTCGCGGAACGGCGCATCTGCCTGAACATGATCACAAACATTGCCAACAACACTGCTGCCGTCAAAAGGGTCTGCAGCAGATTGCGTTTCATGATGCCATCGGAAATGGAACTGATCTTCTCGCTGATAAGGCTTTCCCGGATCAGGTAGGTCAGCATCCAGTTCGTACCCTTTACCGGCACATAATACATGGTTTCCCCGATATTATTATAAGTAAAGGAAATATAACCCTCCCTGCCCTTTGCAAAATCCTGTTTCATCTTCTCCAAAGAGTTACCGGATATAATACTGGCTTTTCCCATCGCCTGCAGCAGGTTTTCATCAGCAGACAGGCCTCCCAGCACCACATTGGTCAGCGGTACCCCGTCTTTAGTGTAAATATTGCAGAATGTAGTTTTGTTATTATCTCCCTGCAGGGAAACGCCTTCCAGCATACGCTTCATATCGATCTCCATGAAGCATGCTACCAGCGTCTGCCCGTTAAATGGTAGTTTTTTCAAAGGAATCGCGATGATAACCTTTTTATCTTCTTTTTCTATGTTCTTGACGGAAATCTCCGGGCCTTCCAGGGCGCGGTAATAGAACCTGTAGGAATCAATATCCTGCTGAATTCCCTGGGATGTGTAAATCAGCCCGTTGCTGTCCACAAAGGCGAATTTTTCCAGCCCGTACAGCTTTTTCATCTTGCGCTGGAAGGCCTGCAGATGCTCTATATCCTGCAGGTCATTGTCCTCCAACAGACTGGTGGCCGCGTATAAATTATCAATACTGTTTTTGAGATTGGAGGCGACCACCTGCTCCCTCCGTCCCGCCAGCTCATCCAGATACAGCAGGCTTACGGAACGGACAGCGTCTTCGGTATCTTTCTTCGCGATCCGCCCCATCCACATGGTTCCGAAAACCAGTATCACAGCTACTATGACCCCGCCTATCAGGGCCGCTTTTTTAAAACCCGTCAGTTTCATTTTTGTATGACCCTTTCGTTTTCCTTCATGGCAATGCAGGCACGTTCGAACACATTTTCCATCGTATTTTCCAGATGGGAATCAAAATCCGCGACGCCGCTGACGATCACAGCGCCGCCGGACTCTTTCTTCTCACTGATACCGTGCTGCAGAACTTTTAATATCTTTTCCCTGTACTTGTAGTCCCTGTCCCGCACCAATACGGCGAATTCCGCCTCGTCAATGCGGTAGACCGGGCTGTGCCGGAAAGTATCGCAGATCAGATGGCTGGCGTCAACGATTTCCTCTGAAGTGGCTTTTTTCCCTGCCGTGCCCAACACATTGCAGACCACAACGGCAAAGTGATCGATTTCCCCGTGGCTGATGGCTTCATCCATTTCTTTTTCCGTTTTGGTAAAGGCCCGCACGTTTTTCACGCTGGTAAGGCTGTCTTTTTTGGCGATGGCCTGTGCTTCTTCAAATTCCTGCTCCCGTTTTACCTGGGCGTCCACATTGCTCACGCCTACGACTATGTGACGGCCTGCGTCTTCGGATTCTTCCATCAGGATGATTTTCATATTGACGTACACACTCTCACCGCTGATAACCATGCGATAAGTAGTAGATATACTCCCGTTCTCCTCCAACTCCTTCAGCATGTTTTCCTTGTCCAGAATATAAAGTACCTTGTTCAGGTCGTCTTCATGAACTGCAAGAGGCGCGTTGTGCAGACAGCTTTCAAAGAAATCAATGCCGTTGCTTTCCATCTGCAGTTCCTTGTATTTATCCGCGGAACTGAATTCGATATAGGCGTCTGTATCTATGTTGACATAATAAATGGTATAAAACTCTCTGGCCAGCGCCTGAGCAATGCGGCCATAGGTAAGGCTGTCCATATGCGCCTTCTGCAGTTTCTGCTGCTGCGCTTCCCGGTAGAGCGTCTGGGTCGTGATATTGCTTATACCGATGACCACGCGGCGGCTGTCATCGCCGGGCCGCGCCAGCTTCATGCGGTAGTGTTCCGGGTAACCGTTCACCAGCTGCCGGTAGTCAAGCGTGTATACCGGCGTATTGTCCAGCAGGCTGACCATTTCTTTTTTCTGCATGACAGCGAGCACTTTATCCAGATCATCCGGATGGATCACATCTTTCAGGCTGTTTCTGCATTCATGAAAGAAATTGGAACCGCTGAGCTCAATATGCAGGTTGGCATGGGCATCTTCCGCTTTCAGCTCCGTATACTCTTCTGTATCCAGATCCACGTAATACACGCTTTCAAAATCACTGGACAGGGCATGGGCAATGTCATACAATTCAACGATTTTCAGTTTCCGTTCTGCTTCAGAGGATGTGCTATCGATTGTATCTGCATCCTGAGCCTGACCGCCCTCTTCCGGAACAGCAGCTTCCTGTTCCGGTTTCGCCGGAACTGCCGCTGCGGATATCTTACCGGCCGGTGTTACGGTTGTATTCTGCTTCTTCTCTATAATAAATTTAGCAAAATCTTCCGCCGGCACCGGCTTGGAGAAATAATATCCCTGCACGATGTCGCATCCCAGGGTTTTTAACGTGGTAAGCTGTTCTTCTGTTTCCACACCTTCCGCAATGACAGGCACCTTCAGGTATTCCGCGATGTCTATGATCAGTTCGATCATGCGGGTATCCCGGCGCCCGCTGAAGGCGGTACGGACAAATTTCATGTCCAGCTTCAGCGCGTCGATAGGCAGTGTGGACAGCATGTTCAGGGAGGAATAACCGGTCCCGAAATCGTCCATCTCAATGCGGAAGCCCAATTTGCGCAGCTGCTTTACGGTGTTTACGATCTGGGTAGAATTATCGGTATAGGCGGATTCCGTGATTTCCAGCAGGTATTCCGAGGTGTTCAGCTCAAATTCTTCAATGATGCCTTTAAAAATGGCAATGAGTTCCGGGTCGTACATATCGATGCGGGATACGTTGACCGATACAGGCAGCGAAACACCGTAGGTATCTTTCCACCGGCGGATCTGGGCGGCTGCTTCCCGCCACACGTAATGGTCCAGCTGCTGAACCAGGCCGTTGTCTTCCAGCAGGGGAATGAACAGGCCCGGACTGATCATGCCCAGGCGCGGATGTTTCCAGCGCACCAGCGCTTCCGCGCTGGAAAGGACAGGAGTTTCCTTACGCACGTCAAATTTGGGCTGGTAATAAACCTGGAACTGTCCCTGGGCCAGCGATTCCCTGAAGTCATCCAGCAGCTGGTCTTCATACAGTTTAGCTTCGTGCAGCTTATCATCATAATAGGATATGGTCTGTTCATACGTGTTGCGCCCCGTGTCGGCAGCCATCTTCGCCCTGTCGAAGCGACGCTCGATATCGATGCTTTTATCTACATCGGGATATACGCCCATGCGCAGGTGGATCCGGTTGCCGTATATGCCGGAACTGTCATCGAAACCCGCGGCGGCCTGATCCATCATTTCCTTATAATGCTCGCCGTGACGGCAATAGACCAGAAAGTTATCGGCTTCCAGGCGGCAGGCGAAGCCGCCGGATTTGCGGAGCAGCAGACGGATCAGGTCGGCAATGTGGCAAAGGACGGCATTACCGTACTCCTTGCCGTGCCGCTCGTTGATGATATGGAAATGGTTGATGTTTACCAGGATGGCGTCCATGGGAATCTCTTTATTACGCAGGTCGAACTGCTCGGCGTAACGGAAAAAATACTCTCGGTTGTAGAGCCCGGTAAGGGAATCCTTTTCCGTAGACTGGATCAGTTTCCTGTCTTCTGCCAGTTCGATAGTGCGTTTTACCCGGGCCAGGATGATTTCCGGCAGCGGGTACGGTTTGGGAATGAAATCGCTGGCGCCCAGCTGCAGGCTGGGAACCTCGGATTTATGATCGGATGTCAGCACAATGACGGGGATGTGCTTCATAACTTTATTGCTTTTTATAAGCTTCAGCAAATCAAGCCCGTGAATCCCCGGCATAACCAAATCCAACAAGATCAGGGACAGTTCGTTGCGGTTGTCGCGGATGGCGGCCAATCCTTTTTTGCCGTCCTCCGCAAAAATAACTTCATACTCTTCCGAAAGGATCTGCCCGAGGATCATCCGGTTGATCATTTCATCATCAACCACCAGTACCAGGTGCTTTTTATTTTCGGGATTAAAGGTTTCGTCAATCTGCGGCATCGCATATACCTCTTTTCAGTTTATAAGTTACAAAAAAGATATTTGTCAAAATTTCATACACTGCGGTGAGAGGCAGCCCTACTACATTATCGTAACTGCCTTCGATCCTGTCTGCCAGCACGGCGCCTTTGCCCTGTATTCCGTAGGCACCGGCCTTGTCCAGCGGCTCACCGGTCTGTACGTACCAGTCGATTTCTTTTTCCGTCAGCGTGCGGAAAAAGACTCTGGTCGTAACGACTTTCAAAACCGTTTTGTCCTGATACAAAACAGCAACCGCAGTTTTTACCTCATGAGCTTTGCCGGACAGTGTGCACAGCATTCTTTTGGCATCCTCAGAATCTAACGGTTTGCCCAAAATGGATTCACCCAGTACCACAATGGTATCGGCCGCTATCACCGGCATATCGGTTCCCATAACCTTTGCAGCAGCTTTGCCTTTACCCAACGCATTGTATGCACAAACAAGATCCGCGTTCCTGTATGGAGAAAGCAAAACCAGGTCTTTTTCGGAAAAAGTTACACCGTTTTGCGTTTTCATATTCTCAGCATCTGACGCATTGCGCAGAAACTGATTACGCAAAACCTGCAACTG
>JAFZIG010000043.1 GCA_017554485.1 Acidaminococcaceae bacterium
ATGGTGCTGCGGGCGTTTATCGAGTCAGGGGTCAGCCTGACATTCATTTATCTGACGGTTCCCGCTTACTTTTTGGGCCTGCAGTTCCCCTTTGATCTTGTACAGGTTATGGGACGTATGTACCTGTTGAACCTGGTGCTGTATTTTTCACCTACACCGGGAGGCAGCGGTATTGCGGAAGCAGGGTTTGTGGCGCTCTTTAATTCACTGGTGCCCAGTGGTACGGTAGGAATCCTGGCTGTTTTATGGCGGTTTACGGCAGAGTACCTGCCTTTTATCTTAGGAGCATTCATCACCCTGCGTGCCTTTGGTTCCAATGTGCTTTCGATTGCGGAAAAGAATTCTGACCAGAAAGGTTCCGGAGAATGAAGCGCTGGAATGAAGGAGCTTTCTTCTGGGCCGTTATGGTGTTGCTCAGCAGTGTACTGTTTTTGTACGGAACGCTGGTCGCACCGTTTGAGAGTTTGGACTGGCAGGATGTGCCGATACTTTTGGCAGGTACGTTTCCCTGGACGGGATTGTTGCTGAAGTCCTGCAAGGATGGTGTTTCCGAAAGCCGCACAGAGGATCTGCGACGGAATTTATATTTTCTGTTATGGGCTGTAACAGCCCTGGCGGTTTCCTGTCAGTTCCATTTGCAGCGGGTTCTTGGCCTGGTGCTGAGCTTTCCGGCTTTTGCCCTGCTGACCGGCTGGAACATTGACCGCATGCTGCGGGAAAAGGGAGGACGCTTTACCGATTGGGCCCGGGTCAGTGTGCTGACCTGTGTGCTGGCTGCCGCAGGCTGTGTCTGGTTTGTTCAAAGTATTCCGAATCTGCTTTTTGGCGGTCTGGTTCTGGGTCTGGTGCTCCTGCTGATGGGGACCGGCATCGGCATTGCGCTGCTGTATTACAGAGACGGCGTGCTGGCGGGCTGGCTGCATGTGGCCACCGGAGCGCTGGTCATGTTCATCCTGTTTTTTTTCCTGCTGCCGTTGGCAGATGGTTTTGGAGCAAAGTGAACACTGATTAACCTGGTTGCATATTTGCAGTGCGCAAACTCATTTAATGAGTGTTTCCTTACGATTGATGCGGAAAAGGCATACCGGATTTCCTGAAGGGGGGAATTGACATGATATATACCGTCACTTTTAATCCGTCCCTAGACTATACGGTGCACATGCAGGTATTCCGGGCCGGGGCCATCAATCGGGTCGCCCGGGAGGCCGTTTATCCGGGAGGGAAAGGCATTAATGTTGGCATTATTCTGCACCGGCTGGGGATGCCGGTGAGGCTGCTGGGCTTTGTGGCCGGCTTTACCGGTGCGGAGATTGAACGGCTGGCGGTTGTGGCAGGCTGCGGGTGTGACTTTATTCGTTTGGACAAAGGCCTGTCCCGGATCAATGTGAAGATCGGTGCCGGCAAGACAGTGCTGGCCGGGGAGAAGATGGGAACCGTTGCTGAAGCGTCGGAAGTACTGGCTGAGACCGGTGCGGAAACGGCTGTCAACGGCCTGGGACCTGATATTACCGCTGAAGACCTGCAGTTGTTGCTGCAGCAGTTTGAAACATTGGGAAGTGACGACATACTGGTATTGTCCGGGAGCATTGCAAAAGGACTTCCCCGGTATACCTACCGAAAGATACTGGAACGGATGAACGGAAAACAGGTGCGAGTGGTGGTGGATGCGGAAGGGGAACTTCTGACCGGCGCCATTCCCTGTCATCCTTTTTTGATAAAACCGAATAAGGAAGAGTTGGAAGAGATATTTAAACAGGAGCTGCGCTCCGATGAAGACGTGGCTGCCTGTGCCCAAAAGCTGCGGCAGCAGGGAGCCCGGAACGTGCTGGTATCCCTGGGAAGCGACGGAGCGCTCCTTGCGGGAGAGGACGGAAAGATATACCGCTGCCGGTCCCCCAAAGGCACCCTGGTGAATTCGGTAGGGGCCGGGGACAGCATGGTGGCCGGATTCCTGGCAGGCTATGAACGCAACGGCGGTAATTTATCGGAAGCCTTACGATACGGTATTGCCGGTGGAAGCGCCACGGCATTTAAGGACTGGCTGGCAGAGCGGGAAGAAATCGAAGCGTTGCTGGCCGGAATATGAGATGTGCCGGCTGTAACAGGGCGGCGGAAAGGAAGAGCCTATGCGTATTACAGACCTCTTAAAACCGCAGAGCATTGATTTAAATGCTGTAGTCGCTGATAAGCCGGCGGCGGTGGAGCGCCTGGTGGACCTGATGGAGGCCGGGGGCAATCTGGCTGACAAGGCGCTGTACAAAGCCCGGGTGTTGGCAAGGGAAGCGGAAGGCAGCACCGGTATCGGGGAAGGGATCGCTATCCCCCATGCAAAAACGGAAGCGGTGAAAGCCCCCGGACTGGCCAGCATGATCGTCCGGGCCGGGGTGGATTATGAAAGCCTGGATGAAGAGCCGGCGTTTCTGTTTTTCCTGATTGCGGCGCCGGCAGGGGGAGAGAATGTCCACTTGGAAGTACTGAGCCGTCTGAGCCGGATGCTGATGGACGATGAGTTCCATGAAGCACTGATGAACGCCAAGACACCGGAAGAGTACCTGCAGATCATTGATGAGGCGGAGAAGATCCAAATAGAGCAGGAAGAAGCCGAAGCAGAAGAGGAACGGAAACAGGCGGAGGCAGAACAGGCTGCAGTTGCTGCAGCGGAAAAAGCCGATGGGGCGCAGGATAAAGCTGCAGCTGCCAGTGCTGCGGCAGTGACTGCGGCGGCAGCCGGGGCCGGAGCAGATTCCGGAAAACCTTTTGTGGCAGCCGTGACAGCCTGCCCAACAGGCATTGCCCACACTTATATGGCGGCAGAAGCCCTGGAGCGGAAAGCGGCTTCCATGGGCATTGATATCAAAGTGGAGACCAACGGCTCCGGCGGTGTGAAGAACACCCTGACGGCTGCCGATATTGAAAGAGCCGCAGGCATCATTGTAGCCTGTGACAAGAATGTTCCGGTGCAGCGGTTTGCCGGGAAAAAAGTATTGTTTGTTAAAGTGTCCGCAGGCATCAAGGAACCGGAAAACCTGATCAATACGATTCTGAAAGGGGAAGCTCCTGTCTTTAACGGGGAAAGCTCTCCCTCCGATGAACCGGTTGCCGCGGCGGCAGAAGGGGAAAGCGTAGGCCGTCAGATCTATAAGCATCTGATGAACGGCGTATCCCACATGCTGCCCTTCGTCATTGGCGGCGGTATCCTCATCGCCCTGGCATTCCTGTTTGATATGGGCAATGCGGGGACGGCCCAGTTCGGTTCCGGAACTCCGCTGGCTGCCTTCCTGAAAAACATTGGGGGCCTGTCCTTCAGTATGATGATGCCGATCCTGGCAGGTTACATTGCCATGAGTATCGGTGAGCGCCCGGCGCTGATGCCCGGCGTGGTCGGTGGCTTCCTGGCGGTGAACGGCGGGTCCGGCTTCTTCGGCGCCCTGTTTGCAGGCTTTATTGCCGGCTATCTGGTGAACTGGCTGAAGAAAGCCCTGTCCGGTTTGCCCCAGGCCCTGGAAGGCACCAAGCCTGTACTGTTGTATCCGGTTCTGGGACTGCTGCTGATGGGTATCATCATGACCTACATCATCAATCCTCCTACGGCCATGTTCAATAAGTGGCTGGCGGATGTTCTGGCCGGCATGTCTTCTTCCAGCAAGGTCATCCTGGGCTTTATCTTGGGGGGCATGATGTCCATCGACTTCGGCGGGCCCATCAACAAAGCGGCTTATGTGTTCGGCACGGCTTCCCTGGCGGGAGCTTCCGGACAGGCGGTTTCCTCCGGCATCATGGCTTCCGTCATGATCGGCGGCATGGTTCCTCCTATTGCGATTGCCCTCTGCGCACTGTTGTTCAAAAAGAAATTTACGAAGCAGGAACGTTCTTCCTGCGTGACGAACTTTATCATGGGGTTCAGCTTCATTACGGAAGGGGCGATTCCCTTTGCGGCCTCTGACCCTCTGCATGTGATTCCGGCCTGCGCTATCGGCTCGGCAGTGGCAGGCGCCCTGTCCATGCTGTTCAACTGTACCGTGCCAGCTCCTCATGGGGGACTGTTCGTGTTTGGCGTTGTGACCAACTGGCCCATGTATTTTGTGGCGCTGGCCATCGGTGCCCTGGTGGCCTGCTTCATATTGGGGTTCACCCGCAAGGATGCCGCGGAATAAGTTTGTAAACTGACTATACATCATAATGAATAATCAAGTGTTCAACCTGAATTAATTTAATAGAAAGGGAGGTAAGACTTATGAAAACATTTACCTATGTCATTACTGATGCAGCCGGCATCCATGCCCGTCCGGCGGGCTTGCTGGTCAAGGAAGCCAAAAAATACGAAAGCAAGATTACCGTAGCCAGAGGCGCCCGGAAGGCGGACCTGAAAAAGCTCTTTGCCGTAATGGGCCTGGGCGTTAAGCAGGGTGAAACGGTCACCGTAGATGTGGAAGGCGCGGATGAAGAAGCGGCGGCAGCTGCTGTAGAAGCCTTCCTGAAAGCCAACTTATAGTTGATTCGTATCAGGCCATTGAAGGCATGTAAAACAATAGACCGGGGAAGGAGGCGCAGTCCTGCATGGTATCATTGAGCCGCTTTTTCCCGGTCTTGTTGTCATTGATTTACAGGAGAAGTTTATGCTTACTATTACAGGAAAACCCGTATACGGGGCTGTCAGCATCGGACCGCTGGCCCTGTTCCACCGCAATACGATTTCTACGGCTGTCCGGTCTATTACAGACCCGGATGCGGAAGTGCAGCGCTTTCAGGCAGCCCGTGAAGAGGCAGCGGCCCAATTGGGACAGTTATATGAAAAAGCCCTGGAGACCGTAGGGGAAGAAGACGCCGCCATCTTTGAAATCCACCAGATGATGCTGGAAGATGATGAATATATCGAAGGGGTGGAAAACCATATCCGGGAAGAGATGCTGAACGCAGAAGCAGCTGTGGACAGGACAGCCCAGGAACTGGCCGCCATGTTCCGGGGCATGGATGACGAATATATGCAGGGACGGGCGGCAGACGTGCTGGATATCTCCCGAAGGGTGGAACAGATTTTAAGCGGCGGTCCGGCTGTTGATTTTTCACAGTATGACCGTGTGATCCTGGCTGCAGACGACCTGGCCCCCAGCGAGACCATGCAGCTTGATACGAAAAAGATACTGGGCTTTGTGCTGTCCGGGGGCAGCGCCAGTTCCCATACGGCGATCCTGGCGCGGAACCTGGGGATTGCTACCGTGGTCAACACAGGCACCCAGGTCCATACGGACTGCGAGGGCAAATTAGCCATCGTTGACGGCTTTACCGGCACGGTATATCTGGACCCAGATAAAGCAACCCTGGCTGCCATGCAGGAAAAACAGAAACAGGCTCAGGCTGAACGGGAGCGGCTGGAGAATGTCCGGGGTAAAGAGAGCGTGACCATGGACGGGCAGAAAGTACTAATCTATGCCAATGCGGGGAATCCTGCGGACCTGCCCGGCGTCATTGCCAGCGATGCGGAAGGCATCGGCCTGTTCCGCAGTGAGTTCCTGTATCTGGAAAATGATGATTACCCCACGGAAGAGCAGCAGTTTGAAGCTTATAAAAAAGCGCTGACGGCCATGGAAGGTAAGCGTGTTGTCATCCGTACCATGGACATCGGCGCCGACAAAAAAGCAGACTACTTTGACCTGGACCCGGAAGAAAATCCGGCCATGGGACTACGAGCCATCCGCATCTGCCTCACGAGGCCGGAATTGTTTAAGACTCAGTTGCGGGCCCTGTGTAGGGCGTCCGTATATGGCAGGCTGGCCATCATGTTCCCCATGATCATCTCAGTGGATGAGGTGAAACAGGCCAAGGCACTGCTGGCTAAAGTAATGGCACAGTTAAAAGAAGAGGGGATTCCCTGCGCAGAGAAAATCGAGACAGGCATCATGATCGAAACCCCGGCGGCGGCGCTGGTCAGTGACGCTTTAGCAGAGGAAGTGGACTTTTTCAGTCTGGGGACCAACGACCTGACACAGTACACCCTGGCCATCGACAGGCAGCAGACCAAACTGGACGCCTTCTTCGATGCGCATCATCCTGCCGTATTGCGGCTCATTGAGATGACGGCGAAGAATGCCCGCAAGGCAGGGATTTGGGTGGGCATCTGCGGAGAACTGGGTGCTGACCTTTCCCTTACGGAAACTTTCCTGCGCATGGGCATCGATGAACTGTCCGTGTCTGCCACCAGCGTGCTTCCCCTGCGGGATAAGGTGCGGAGCCTGTCGTTGAAATGAAAGATTGCCATTACATTTGAGGGTTAACATTGTTACAGATGAGCGCTGTTTTGTTTTGAGATATTCATTGCTATAAAGAAAACCAAGTCACTGAAAAGGAGAGAACCGTCACATGAGAGAGTTTAACCTTCCATTATTTATGAAGGTAAAGCCGGATGCGTTAAAAGAGCTAAATGATAATTTATCATTGTATTTTCCGAATATCATTGGTAAAAGAGTTTTGATTCTGACCACTGAGGGGTTACTGCAAAGGCTTGAGAAAAAGGTTACCCTCATGCTGTCCCAACTGAAAGACTATGAAGTGGTCACCGTGGAGACCAGTTCCTATGATTATGCGGTTTCTGTGGCCAAGAAGATCAGCATGGAAGGGATCCGCATGATTATCGGCTTCGGCGGCGGGACTGCGCTGGATACAGCGAAATATGCTGCCTTTGTGGCAAATATACCTTATATTGCCGTTCCAACAGCTCTCAGTAACGACGGCGTGTGCTCTCCTATCTCGGTTTTGTTTTCCAAAGGCAACAGGACCCATTCCTTTACGTCCAAAACTCCGGAAGGCCTTCTGGTTGATACGGATATCATTCTGGAGTCTCCCCGGCTTTTGATGGAAGCAGGGGTAGGGGACATCATCAGCAACTACACGGCGTTGTATGACTGGGAACTGGACTGCCGGTTCAATCACGGCCAGCCCAATGATTTTGCTTATATGCTTTCTGAAAGAGCGCTAAATGCTCTTCTGTATTCCAATATTAAATCCTTTACCAGCCAGGAAGGCGTCAAGATGCTGGCACAGTCTCTTGTTCTGGGAGGTCTTGCCATGCAGATTGCTGGCAGTTCTCGTCCCTGCAGCGGCTCGGACCACCTGTTCTGTCATGCTTTAGATGAGTTGTTTGATCATGGGCTGCCCCACGGTATTGCTGTGGGAATTGGCACTATTGGCGCCGCCTGGCTGCAGAAGCGCGATTACCGGATGCTGCTGGAGTTTTTGAAAGAATATGGCATTGACATTAATCCGAAACGCAGGGGCATTACGGAAGTCATGTTTGTCAGGGCATGGCTTTTCGCACGGGAAGTTCGCAAAGAACGGTATACGGTTTTAAATAATTTGGAAATGATGCCCAAACGGATGAAGGAAGATATGTTCAAGGAACTGTATGCCATGATGTGTCGGATATGATTATGGTGTATGTCTTTTGGCAACCGTGAAAGAGAGGCAGTATTAAGCCTAAAAAAGCACCAAAGTTATTCCAAGCATATTCTTTCCAACTGCAGGAAGAATATCGGGAAGATACTTTGGTGCTTCTAGTTTTACGAACGTTTTTTTATAATAGTTCCTTCAATTCGTTTAGTTTTCTGGTAAATTTTTCCAGGGTAACCTGTACCGGCTTTGGTGTGTTCAGATCTACGCCTGCCTTCTTTAAAATATCCAGGCTGTAATCGCTGCCGCCCGCATGTAAAAAGGCCAGATATTTTTCTACTGCCGAGCCCGGTTGAATTGTATTCATCATACTTTCTGTTTCGCCATTGTCCTGGGTGTCAGGCAGCTTTCTGTTTTCAGTTTCATTCAGGATGGCTTCACTGAATGCCGTGGCGGCGCTGTAACCTGTTGCATATTTATATACATAAAATGGTGTATAAAAATGGGGAATACGGCTCCATTCGCTGCCCAGTTCCTGGTCGACGGCAAGGGCGGGACCGTAATACATCCGGTTGCTTTCCAGCCAGTATTGTTCCAGTGCTTCTGCCTGAAGGGATTCTCCGGCAGTGATTTTGTCATGAATATATTTTTCAAACTCAGCAAATTGGACCTGTCGGTATACGGTGGTCCGTACAGCTTCCAGAAACTGGTTCAGCAAAAAGATCTTTTGCGTTTTATCTGCGTTGGCCAGCAAATACTCCAGCAGCAGATTCTCGTTGGTTGTAGAAGCTACTTCAGCACAAAAGATGCTGTAGTCGCTTTTGGCGTAAGGCTGGGCCCGGTTGCTGAAATAGCTGTGAAGGGAATGCCCTAGCTCATGGGCCAGCGTGGAAATACTGTTATAACGTGGCTGGTAATTCAGCAGTACAAAGGGGTGGACGCCGTATACGCCCCAGGAATAAGCGCCGCTTCGTTTTCCTTTATTTTCATAGATATCGATCCAGCCTTCTGTCATGCCTTTTTGCAGCGTTTCGATATAAGCTTTGCCCAATGGCTGTAACGCGTTTTTTACTGTTTCACAAGCTTCCTCGAAGGTGAAAGCAAAGCTGTTTTCTCCTTCATGTGACAGGGGGACATATAAGTCGTAAGGATGCAATTCGTCATATCCTAACGTTTCCTTTTTCAGTGCGATATATTCGTGCAGCGGTTTTAAATTGTCATGTACAGTCTGAATCAGGTTGTCATACAGGATGACAGGGATATTTTCTTCTGCCAGACTGGCTTCCATGGTATTATTATAGCCACGGACCCTGGCATAAAAGTAACGGCTGCGGCAGGTTCCCGTCAGGGTGGCAGCCAGGGTATTGCGGTAATGTCGGTAGGTATCCATCAGTCCGGTAAACGAATTTTTACGTAAAATCCGGTCTTCGCTGGACATGTTCAGCATATAGCAGCCTTCGCTTACGATGGTGTCATTGCCGTTTCCGTCTTTGATGGCAGGGAACTCAATATCGGCAGATACCAGTGCCCGGAAAGCGGTGGCGCCCGTTCCTGTGGCCAGCTGGCTTTGCGCCAGGATAGCTTCCTGTTCGGCGGGAAGGACATGTTCCCGCATCCGTTCCAGATTTTTCAGGTAAAAATCATAGTCGGAAAACAGAGGACTGTTCTGTAATTGTTCAATTTGGTCCTTTGGAAGAGAAGTGACTTCGGAATCAATAAAAGAAACCGCATTGTAATACGAAGCCAGGATCCCTTCCGCTTTTCCGGAAAGGGATTGGGCGTTGGTGTCACCGTTGTCTGCATCCTGCTGCAATCTTGCGTAAGCATAAATTTTATCAATTTCTTTGGAAAGGCGGTCTCTCAACTGTAAAGCCTGCAATAATACGGCTGGCTTATTCAGTTTGCCTTTGCATGTTTCCAGCTCTGGAATCAATTCTTTTAAAACGGCACAGGCCTTTTCCCATTCTTTCTGCGTAGAGTAAATGTCATGAATGTTCCATTGGTACGCGGCAGGGATATCTTTTCTCTCAACATTGCTTCCATAAGTCGGTGTATTCATAATGCCTCCCAGAATTCTTATTGCATTTTATTGAATTCTTTACTATTATAACACTATGAGTGGAGAAATGAAGCGCATTTTAGAAAAGGAATTGTCATGCAGGCTTTTTTTATTGGAACTAACAGTAAATATATCCATACAGCACTGGGCATCCGTTATGTAACGGAATATTGCCGGAAACGGGGTTTGGCTGTCCGTATGCTGGAAGCTACGGTAAATGAGCGGGTACTTTCGGTGTTAACCCGGATCACGGAAATGATTGACTCTTGCAGCTCCGGGGATAATGAGGCCGTCTTGGTTGGCTTGGAGGTACATATATGGAACCGGCAGTTTGTATTGGAATTGGGAGAACTGCTGCGGAAGGTATTGCCTGATTGCCTTTTGATGCTGGGCGGTCCCGAAGTCATGTTTCAACCGGCAAAAGTCTTTGATGAAGCCCGTTTTGCGGATTTAATTGTCTGCGGTGAGGGTGAAGAAGCTGTCGTGGCATTGTTACAGTGGCTTACACAGGTTGAAAATGAGGGAAAGGCAGAACAGGCTTTCTCCTTTCCTGCAAAGCGTATTGCAAGGGATCGTATCAGCAGCTGGAAAACCCTGTTGCCTCAGGGGATTGCCTGCAGGGATGAAACCGGAACCATTATTGTGCCGGATAAGCCGTTGGTAGTGGAAAACCTGGATAACCTGCCATTTCCGTATCCGGATCTTGAAGAAGTAGCGGCACAGCATAAGATTGTGTATTACGAAGCCTCCCGTGGCTGTCCTTTCCATTGTGCGTACTGTTTGTCCGGTATTTCTCATTCGGTACGAAGGCGGAGCCTGGATCTGGTTCTGGCAGATATGGACCGGTTTATGCAGGCAGGGGCCGCGCTGGTGAAATTTGTGGATCGGACCTATAACTTGGATGAAAACTATTATCTTCCTATGCTGCAGTATCTGGCAGCAGCAGACACAAAAACTACTTTCCATTTTGAAATTAAAGCGGATATCCTGAGTTCCAGGGTTGTGAAGTTTTTGCAGACAGTACCCAAAGGCCGTTTTCAGATGGAAATCGGTGTGCAGAGTACGGATCCGGCTGTGCTGCAGGTGATTGGCCGGAAAGATGATTGGGAACGGTTAAAAGATAATGTTACCGCGTTACTGAAAGGCGGCAATATACATATCCACATGGATCTGATAGCAGGGCTTCCGCTGGCAGACATGAGAAGCTTTGCCCGTTCCTTTGACGATGTGTATGGACTGCATCCCCACGTGATGCAGCTGGGCTTTTTAAAAGTGTTGTCCGGTACGGAGATGGAAAGGATTTCCGGGCAGCATGGGCTTGTCCATATGGACCGGCCACCGTACGAAATTTTGTTTACCAAATATATGAGTTATCATGAAATGCGTTTCCTTAAAATATTGGAAGAAGTCTTTGACCTGACGTTTAACAGCGGAAGGTTTTCATTCACTCTTGCCTATCTGGCAGACCGGGTCGGGCAAGGATCGGCCTTTGCGTTTTACCGGGAGCTGGCAGGATGGTACCGGCAAAAAGGAATGGCAGGGTTAGGGCATAATGCTATGGAAACGGCTGAGATGCTGTTTAATTATGTTAAAGAGAACCATCCGGAAGTACTGCTTTTAATGCGTGAATTGCTACGGCTGGATGTTTTACAGTATCTGCCAAATTTCAAACCGGAATGGCTGATGTGGCGTACTGCGATGAATTACGAAAAGGCGACTGTTTTTTGGAGAAATGAAGAATTGGTGCGTAACTATGTGCCAGACTACACATTTCAAAACTGGCGGACTTTACATAAAAAGTACGCGTTGGAAGAATTTTTGTTTAACCCGTGGACAAGGGAAGAAAAATCTGTTTTTGTTTTGGTTAATTACAATGAAATGTGCTTGACAAGAATTGAAACGAGTGCTATTATGTAAAAGCCGTCGGCAGACGACAGGGAACCTTGAGAACTGAATAACGAACCAGATGAATGTGCGGGTCAGTCCCTTAGGGGGACGGCCCAAAAAGAAGTCAAATAAATTCCAAGCAACAAGAACAAAGAGCCGAATCGG
>JAFZIG010000044.1 GCA_017554485.1 Acidaminococcaceae bacterium
CAGGTATGCGATTCCCAGGTTCAGAAGCTGCATATCACCGCCGCCTCTGCCACCTCGCTGATTACCTTCCGCAAAAGAGACTGTGGTTATGGAGAGGAGCAGGACGAGTAATAGAAGGACCAATCCGATCTGTTTCATGCCGCACCTCACTTGCTTTGGGCGAACAGCCAGTCACGAACCGCTTCCAGCTTATACGCGTAATCAAAGCTGGTCATATGTTCCCCGGCACCGCTACTTCCGCTCTGCCCTTCGGCCAGGGTGGTTCCGGCAGTGAAGGTCACGAAGTTGGCATTGTTTCCTTCGGCCAGCATTGCAGTCACATTGGCGCTTTGGCTTTCAGCACTATCCTGTGCACCCCATTCCGCATGGCTGTAAGCTGCATTGTCCGCATCAAATACTGTCAGCAAATCAGCCTGACCGGCGGAAGCCTTGGGATCGCCTGCAGAAACAATGTAGAAGAATGATTCATCTTCCAGTCCGCTCAGCAGGGTAGTATCCCACTGGCTGCCGACAAACAGATAAGCCGCGAAGAAGTCAGGATACGCGATGCTCAGGTGGAAGGAAGTCATGCCGCCCATGGACTGGCCGGTCGTATAGATCCGGTTGGTATCAATGCTATAGGTTTCTGTCAGAGACTGAAGCAGACGCATCGCGACATCGATCTGTGCGGAGTGATTGAAGTTATCATCTACAACAGTTTCCGTGAAAACCGGCACGACAACGAAGGCAGGATGTTTCGCCTGTTCTTCTTCCGTTGCCCAGATCAGGCCGCCCCAGCCCTGGGTCAGCACATAGCCGGCATCCCTGCCCACAACACTGGAGTCAGGAATAAACTGGATCAAAGGATAGCTCTGGGTTTCATCATAATCTTCCGGTACATACAGCTGATACTGCAGGTCGGTTCCGGTTTCAGCGTCTTCATAGGTCAGCAACCGGAACTTCGGAGCGATTTCAGCAATCATGGCCTGCAGTTCGGCGTCACCGGACTTATCCGTACCTCCGCCTGCTCCGCCGCGTCCGCCACGTCCTCCCTGGCCTCTCTGGCCTTCAGCAACGGCAAAAGAACCGATGCACAAGAGTGAAAGCGCAAGAAAGATTGAGATAATCTGTTTCATAGTGGAAATCCTCCATTAAGTATTTGGATATCCGGTCTTACGCTTTCGCTGCTCGATATCTTGGTTATGATTTTATCAACGAAACTTAAAATAAACTTGAAAAGTATGTGAAAGATATAAGTTTTTATGCCATGTTCAGAAAATCACTGCAGTGTTTTTTTCGTTCAGTTCTGCTGTTTATGAGCATCACCCGTCTTCATCCTTACTGGCAACCCTGATCGATTCGATATAATCCCGGAATGCTGACCACTGGTCAACGTTCAGGGAATAATGGCTCCATTTGCCTTTTCGGAATGAAGAGACCAATCCGCTGTCTTCCAGCGTTTTCATATGATGGGAAAGCGTGGATTGAGTGATTTGCATTTGCTCCAGAAGTTCACATCCGCACTGTTCGCCGTATATCAGAAGCTGAATAATCCGAAGCCTGTTTGGATCGGAAAGTGCCTTGACGATCAGACTGATCTGAGTCGGATCCATAGAGCCACCTCGTATCGATAAATGTCGATATGATCATATAGAAAATATGGATATTCATCAATGTGAAATGCACCAATAATCCAATAACCATATCGATGTGTGTCGATGTGAAATCGCTGTATTGTTGATATACCAAATGCTTATAATGTTTCATATGTTGGCTGCCATCCGGCAAACCCGGCTAAAGCAGCATCGGTACGAATATAATAGCGTTTTCCCCTGTTCAGTGTTGAAATCTCATTCATTTCTTCGTCTGTAAGAGAGAAATCCAGAATGTTCAGGTTATCCCTGATGTGATCGACATTCTTGCTGCCTGGGATAACCACAAACCCCATCTGGGTATGCCAGCGCAGGATCACCTGGGCACTGCTCTTTCTGTACTTCTTGCCCAGCTTTTCGAAAACTGGCTCTTCAATCAGGGATCTGTCACCATGCCCTAAGGGATACCATGACATCAGGCGGATGCCGTATTTATCCAGAGTAATCCGCAATTCATCCTGCGGGAAATACGGATGAGCTTCCACCTGAATAAACTGAGGAACGATCTCCCATTTGGTTTCCAGTTCTGAGATATACTTCCCTTCAAAATTGGAAATACCGATGGACCTGGCTTTGCCTTCACGATAGGCTTTCTCCAGCTGCCTGTATCCCGCCAGCCAGTTTCCGGCAGGCTGATGAATATACAGCAGATCCACATAATCCACACCGAGCCGCTCCAGGGTTTCATTCACGGCATTGGGATTCTCGTATTCACTGGGCCATAGCTTGGTGGACAGGAAGATCTCATCCCGCGCCACGCCGCTTTCCTTCATGCCGCGGCCCACGGCCCGTTCATTGACATAGGCGTTTGCTGTGTCAATCAGCCGATATCCCATCTTCAGGGCTTCCCGTACACTGTTCTGCGCATCCGCCGGGGCCAGCATAAAAGTACCAATTCCAATTACCGGGCAGGTCAGACCGTTGTTCAGTTTGATGTTCTCCATGTTCTTCCCCTCCTTCAGTTGTGGGCATACCATTGCCCGTCTATTTTAGTAAAGTGCGTGTTCACCGGAAGCGTCCAGGTTCCTGACGCGCCGTATACTTTTGCGGTAAGCGCTACAGACGCTGAAAGCGTGGCCTCATTTCCTTCCACTGTGATCTGCGGATCATGAATTACATACCGGAAATAGTTCAGCGTTCCGTCCGCGATTTCACCGAAGAATTCTTTCTTCGTCTGGATTTTGCCGGACATATGCGTAAATGTCGTTCCATCCAGATACAGACGGTCCAGGGTTTCAATATCCTTGTCGATCATCGCCTGCTGGATGGCTTCATATGCCGCAAGAACCTGTGCTTCCTCTGTGTTTGCTCTCTTCATTCCAAGCCCCTCCAGCCATTCATTGACCAGTGCCTGTGTTTGATCCGGATCTTCCTGAGCGGTCTTTCCGCGCACCGCCAGGCCTTGCAGCACAGTGCTTCCGGGCAGTGCGTTGGCGATTACCTGCTGCGTACCGGACTGGCCGCTGCCCTCATGGGTATTGAAGGGAATCACTGTCTTTCCGCTCAGGTCATAGCTCTCCAGGAAGGTATAGATTGCCTGGGGCATTCGACCGTGCCAGATCGGATAACCGATAAAGATTACACCATAGTCATCCATATTCTCCACAGTTCCTGCCAGTTCAGGCCGTGCATCAGTGTCGATTTCGTCCTGGGCAGCCTGGAGCATGGTGGCATAATCATCCGGATATGGGATAACCGTTGTGATCGCAAACAGGTCACCGCCGGTGGCTTCTGCGATTGTTTCGGCAAGGATTGCCGTATTGCCTTTCTCGATATACCCGGCATAGGCAGCGCTGGCGGAGCCCTCTTTTACAGTGCCGACATTGTAGTTCTCTCCTGCACGGGAAAGGTAGGCAACCAGAATCCGGGGCTCAGACACCGTTTCCTCAGCAATCGCAGCCGGGACGATCATGATTAGGATGAAGATCACAGCAAGCAGTTTTCTCATGAAACTTTTCCCCCTTACATGAGTCCGTTTGCCTTCAGCCAGTGTTCCACTTTCTTCCCGGATGTTCCGGCTTCACTGCCGGTTACAGGCAGGCCGCCTTTGACATCCGCACCGGAAGCGTATTTCCTGATATCCCGCTCACTGGAGCCCATTCCGCTGCCTTCGTTCGTGCACAGCGGCAGGATTGTTTTTCCGGTAAAGTCATATCTCTCCAGGAAGGTCACGACTGCCATCGGCATCGTTCCCCAGTAGTTCGGATAGGCCAGGATCACGGTATCATATTCATCGATGCTTTCCGGATAGCTGACCAGTTCCGGCCTGGCCTTTTCCCGCAAGTCTTTCTTCGCTTCTTCAATACAGGTCATGTAGACCGGGGAATAGGGGTTCTTCATCTCGATCTTGAAGCTGTCCGCCGGGATCATCTCCCGGATCAGGTTGCATACGATTTCGGTATTGCCGACCTTCACATATCTCATCGCGCCGCTGAAGTAGTTCTCGTCCGCCCTTGAGAAGAAAGCAATCAGTGTCTTTGCCATGTCTCCATCCTCCTGCTGTCTGGTTTCTGGTTAAATCATATCGTCTTTCTATTGCAATGTCCAATTGAAAAAGTATATAATTAATTTAATTCTTAAATAGCATGGAGGCAGTATGACCACCAAGCAGATTGATTACTGTATTGAGCTGGCACGGACGCTGAACTTCAGCCGCGCCGCTGAAAACCTGTTTGTAAGCCAGCCGACCTTTTCCTATCAGATCCGGTTGCTGGAGGAAGAGATTGGTTTTGCCGTCTTTGAACGCAGTGGAAAAGGTGCAACCCTGACGCCTGCCGGATCACAGTTTGTCGGATTCCTCTCCAATATGCGGGAAGACCTGAAACGCGCAATCGAGCAGGGGCAGAACTTCAGTGCAAAATACAGAGACAGTATTTCAATCAACCTGATGGTTCGCCAGGCCGTATATTTTCTTCCGGAAGCGATCCGCCTTTTCGCTCAGTCTCATCCGGATGTGCAGATTACACCGCAGTTTCGCTATGAAAGCAACATGGATGGTTTTCTGAAGCACGAAAGCGATATTGTGTTCACGCTGAAGGAGATGACGAGACAGATCCCGGGCATCGTTGTCCATGATCTTTTTGAGAGCCATATCTACCTGATTGCGCCGCGGGATGATCCGCTGGCGGAAAAGAACCTGATTACGGAAAGTGATCTGTATGGCAGGACGATTATGGTCGGCGGCGGGTCTCCGCCTGCTTTACGGGCTGTTCAGCACAGGCTGATCGCGTCCGGAAACATCGAATACTTTAACAGCGCCGATCACGATACAACATTAACAAATGTGGCTTCCGGACGAGGCGTTTGCCTGGCTCCCGGTTTTCTGAACGATCACAGCGGACAGTTCGCCTGGATTCCCTTTGACTGTGAAGAAAGCTTTTCCTGTGTTCTCTGCACCCATAAAGAAGATCGCAGAGGATCGCTGAATGATTTCATTGATCTGCTCTGCGGCCTGTATCGCGAGGCTGTCGCGTTTCCGTTATAAACCTTTTAACTCCGATCGTTTTGACTATCCCTGCTATATCAGAGTGCCGCACAGGTTCCGCATCTGATATGGACAGCAGGCTGTTTGTCCTCCGGCAGCGGGTTACAACCCTGTTATGCTATCCATCGGGATCTGCGGGTCGATCCAGCTTTCCTGTCTGGCTTCATGTACCTGATCTTCCGGCTGCAAATGCCCGATCAGCAATGGAGATTCCGAGTCATGCATTGCCATGTTCTTCCTGAATGTCTCTGCATCATAGTTGGCGTAGCAATACCGGCAAAGATGACCGCAGGTATTATATGCGCCGATATCTCCGCCCAGATAGCAGGCGCATTCCTTTCGGG
>JAFZIG010000045.1 GCA_017554485.1 Acidaminococcaceae bacterium
ACGATGACGATGACGATGACGACGATTAAAACTTTTTAATCGTGTGATTGCGAAAAGAGGCAGGTAATATGGAAAAGTCTTTTAAAATGGGAAAGTTTTTCAGGATTTTATGTGTGGTCATGTTGTTCGTCATGTCATTGTCTGTGGCAGGCTGTTTTGATGATGACGAACCGGGGTCTTCCGGCTCAGGCAGTTCCACTTCTTATAATAATAAGGGGATGAAAGATCCGGATGATATTAAGATCAAGGTCAAGGACGGCAAAGTCGTCACGCTGAACAACAATACTCCGCGCAATTTCCACGGCGCCAAGCCGGTGGCGAAAAAACCGTTCACGCTGATGGTTTATATTTGCGGTACGGATCTGGAAGGGGAAGGCGCGGCGGCCTCTAGAGATATTATGGAAATGGCCGCTTCCAACTTCAAAGGCGAAAACCTGAACCTTGTGATTTTGACAGGCGGGACGAAGAAGTGGGCGATCAAGGACATCGGCCGCAACAGCTGCAACGTTTACACGCTGGAGGGTGAGACTCTGGTCCGCCAGGCAACCTTCGGACGCCAGCTGCTGAGCGACCCCAAAACCCTGACGACTTTTATTAATTACGCAGCTGCTATGTATCCGTCAGATAAATACGCGCTGGTGCTTTGGGATCACGGTGGCGGCCCGGTCTGGGGCTATGGCGTGGACGAACTGGCTAAAAAGGAAAAGAACTGCCTGTTTGTTCCGGAGCTGAATGCCGCGCTGGCAAATTCTGCCCTGGCACAGAAGAAAGCGGAGTTTATCGGCTTTGATGCCTGCCTCATGGCAACGGTGGAAACCGCGCAGCAATTGCAGCAATATGCCAGATATATGGTTGCGTCGGAAGAAATGGAGCCCGCCTTTGGCTGGGACTGGCGCTGGCTGAAGACCTTAAGCGAAAATACCGATAAGGACATCTTGATTTCCCTTAAGGAGATCGTGGACCGTTTTGTAGGATATTGCGAGGATAACAGCGGCTGGCTCGGTGATTATTCCGGAACCCTGTCTGTGACGAATCTGAGCAAGATCAACCCGGTTGCTGCTGCCCTGAGTGAACTGGGCACGGAAGCCAATGGGATTTTTACCAGTCGCAAAAAAGCCGTAGCCTTTGAAAAGGGGCGCGCCAAAACCAAAAGCTTCGGCGATTTGGGCGATGACGGGAACTTTGACGTGGTCGACCTGGGCGATTATGCTGAGCATTTGCATGCAGCTTTTCCGAACCAGGCTGAGTCTTTGAGAAAAGCAGTGGCGGATGCGGTTGTTTATGCAAAGCATTCCAGCAGCGTTTCCTGCGCTACCGGTCTGACGACCTATTTTCCGTATAATGCTTCTTTTAATGAAGCGCAGGGAACCTGGCCTGTCTATGCGT
Source organism: Acidaminococcaceae bacterium (assembly GCA_017554485.1). Lineage (GTDB taxonomy): Bacteria > Bacillota > Negativicutes > Acidaminococcales > Acidaminococcaceae > Succiniclasticum. The sequence goes on from JAFZIG010000045.1 coordinate 1,387, forward strand.
CTCTGTACAAAAATGTAAGCGCCATTGCCGGACATACTACTTTCCTTACCCGTTTCGGCCAGTGCCTGGTGCCGACTGATCCTGTTCCCAGGCAACATAAGAAACGGGCGGGCACGAAAGCGGCCAAGGGCGGTGTAGAAGCTATACTGCCTGCGGAAGATGAGGCCCAGGCCATTGAAGCCAGGTTTGTGCTGTGGCGTGAACTGGAGCCCGGCAGCGATTATTTTGTACGCCTGCTGCTGGATAAGGACGTGGAAAGCAAAGACGGCAAATACAGTGCCAAGTTCGATGGCAAGCTGATGAGTTTCCAGGATGAATTTATCTATGTCCGTGAAAAAGACAGAAATGACAAGACCGGCGTCGTCATCTATGATTCTCCCGCCTATCTGAATGGTGTGAAGGTACGGGTGCAGATCCGCAAAGACGCCAAGAACAAGGACGGCAAGATCGTGGGCGCCCTGCGGGTAAACGGACCGGAAGGAAGCAAAGTTGCTTCCAAGGATACTATGCAGATCAAAAAGGGCAACAAGCTGCAGTTCCGTTATTGGGCTAACCTGTGGACGAAACCGGGGGATGAAGCCAAATATGCCGGCAAGCCCACGCATAAGTGGGTGAAAGGCAAAGAGATTACGGTAGGCGACAGCCTGACGCTGAAAAAGAAGGCGGTAGGTAAGGAACTGTATCTGGCTACTTTCTGGATCACCGAAATGAATGAAAAGATGGAAATCAGCAATTACTACACCCAGAAACTGGAAATGAGAAGAAAATAAATCATTGTATATCAAATACAGCAAACAAAAGGCAAATTTCATATTATTCCCTGTACCAGAAAGGCAGTTCTTTCGGTTAGGGGATTTCCACAGCACATGGCCTTTTCATATTGCTGGAGATTAGCTATGGAATACACTCATCATTATGTTTCTCCGCTTGGAGGCATCACCCTTGCTTCGGATGGGGAAGCCCTGACCGGACTTTGGTTTGACGGGCAGAAATATTACGCGGAAACACTGGATCCGCACCATCAAGAAAAAAACTTGCCTGTTTTTGTTGAGGCAGACCGGTGGCTGGCTACTTATTTCAGCGGTAAGATGCCGGCTTTTATGCCGAAACTGAGGATGAAGACGACAACATTCCGCAAAGCGGTGTGGAAAGTGATGCTGACGATCCCCTATGGGCAAACTTTAACCTATGGGGAGATTGCTGCCGTCATTGCAAAAAAGAAAGGTGTTCCACGCATGTCTGCCCAGGCTGTGGGCAATGCGGTGGGGCACAACGCGATTTCTCTGATCATTCCCTGTCATCGCGTAGTGGGGGCAAAGGGAAGCCTGACCGGTTACGCGGCTGGCCTTGACAAAAAGCTGAAGCTGCTAACACTGGAAAGGGTGATGTGCGGCAGACAGCAGACCGGTAATGGCGGACGCCAACATTACGGTTACTAAAAAAATATTGAACTATAGTACAATAATTTTTAGAAGTATGATACAATATTAATATAGAGTGCAGCCTGATTTAAAACATTGCAACCGTATTCAGGATGCATTAAGGAAACGGCATAGATTAAGAATAAATGAGAATGGAGGCAAGAAGATGAACCAACAGCAACTGGAAAAAATGAAAAATGGCAAGGGTTTTATTGCGGCACTGGATCAGAGCGGCGGCAGCACGCCGAAAGCGCTGCGGCTTTACGGTGTAGAGGATACTGCCTATTCCAATGATGAGGAAATGTTTAACCTGGTTCACGAGATGAGGACCCGGATCATCACCAGTCCTTCTTTTACAAGCGATCGTGTTTTAGCAGCCATTTTATTTGAAAATACCATGGACCGCAAAATTGAAGGCAAATTTACGGCAGACTATCTGTGGGACGTAAAGGGGATCATCCCGATTCTGAAAGTCGACAAAGGCCTTTTGGATTTGGAAGACGGTGTGCAGCTGATGAAACCGATCCCCGGTCTGGATAAGTTGCTGGCCCGTGCCCGTGATGAACGGCATATCTTCGGTACCAAGATGCGCAGTGTAGTCAAAGAAGCTTCCGAAACAGGCATTAAAAAAATCGTAGACCAGCAGTTTGAAATCGGTCTGCAGATCGCGGCGGCCGGCCTGGTTCCCATCCTCGAACCGGAAGTGGATATTCACTGCCCGGATAAGGTAAAAGCAGAAGAAATCCTGAAAAAGAATATCATGGAACATCTGGCGAAGCTGCCGGAAGATACCAAGCTGATGTTTAAGGTGACCATTCCCGATATTCCCGATACTTATGCGGAACTGATCGCCGATCCGCGGGTGGTTCGTGTAGTGGCGCTGTCCGGCGGCTATACCCGGGAAGATTCCAACAAGAAACTGGCAGAAAACCATGGCCTGATCGCCAGCTTCTCCCGCGCTTTGTCGGAAGGCTTGAATGTGAAGCAGACCGCCGCTGAATTCGACGCGTTGCTGAAAGCATCGGTTGATTCCATTTACGAGGCGTCTATTACCTGATGCGGCAAGGGGCTATTCTTACGTATTTGACTTTAATTTTAATATGCATAGGACAATTGACACACCGGAGTGCTTTTTCCGGTGTGTCTTTGTGTAGGTGGCAGAGCCATTTCGCTTAAAAACACAACAATGGCGGTTGATGCAAACATCTATTTTGTATCCAAAAAATATTGCTAAAATATCATATATTTAGTACAATTAATAATCAGAGAAGGGATTGCTGATTAATCTCTCATGAACAGCAAAAGCTCATTAACCGGCATTTCCTTAAGAGTGACGCATTAAAACCAGATAATTAAAGCGGAGGATACATACCTTGAGCGACAGTATTATGCTGTTTCTTTCCGTTATAGGTTGCGTGCTGGGTTTTGTTTTGAACTCCAGGTATGCTAAAAAATACGGAGAGCAGGCGATACAATGGGGCCCCTTTGTTTTACAAGTATTAGTTACCGGTGTAGCATTGGCACGTTTTCCGGAGCATGGAATGTCGCCCCGGTTTCTTTTTTGGCTGGTCCTCCTGGCGGCAGCCTATGCGTTCGGATTACGGGAATGCCGGAAGCATGCGGTAAAACAGCAGGCTGACCCAAGTGATATTGTCAGCGCCATGATAGCCCAGGCGGTGCTGCCTCTCGGCGCCGTGCCGGCAGTTTTCATGATTGCCGGAATGGTTGTGTTTGGTTTTCTCTGGGCCCATTGAATAAAGCATATTAAAAAACGAGTATGACACTCCGTGTTCATTTTAAGGCGTTTGCCTGAATGCATTTCATCAGCGTGTTCATTAATTAATATAAAGTTTTAAGGAGGTTTTTTTATTATGGATCGGGCACGAAAGATAGCAGCATTGTGTCTGGCTGCAGTGTTTCTTGTCACCCTGACGGTGTTTGCAGCCGCGAAAATTAAAGGCTACTCGGCCAAAGTGAAGCACAACGGGACCAATGTCTTTATCCAGGTTATGGAAAACGCTTACTCAACCCCGACTGAGAGCGCGTATCTCAAGGACAGCAAAAACAAGGTGCTTCTTCGCTGGAAAGGCCATAAGCCTCAAAAAGTATATCGTCTGAAAGACGGCACTCTTAACAGCTATTTTCCTTACAACATCAATATGTACCGCTTTAAACCCGGCAAATATATGCTGGTAACCAATTCTTACAAAGGGACCCGGGGCGTTCCGTTTACCTATACCGGCCGTACGTACCTGCAATATAAATCCACGAAGGTGGTCCGCAATAATAACGGCGACCTGGTGCAGCGTTTCTATTTCAGACGCGGCAACGCCAAAGGCAAGATGCTTAATGCCCAGATTTATAACAGCAAGAACCAGCTTGTACGTTCCTTTAAATTTAAATCCGGCAATTCCAACCAGCTGTTTACATTCAACTGGAACGGCTGGCCCGGAAAGAATTCCGCAAGCCGCTGCCCGAGAGGCGTTTATACGCTCAAATACTGGGTTGACGGCGCTTCACCCAAGACAACGAAATTCAGGTTGGCGATTTAAGGAGGCGTAAGGACATGAAACGGAATTATGCGATAAATAAGCTGGTAGTTTTCATGGTGACGCTGGTCTTAACGCTGGCTGTCGCCGCGGTTGCCATGGCTAAAGGCGCCGATGAATGGAAAAAGGCGGAAGGCCTTTACGTATGGAAAGAGAGCGCCCAGTACAGTAACGGTATGCTCTATGTAAAACCTATGGAAGAGGACCTGTTCCTGTTTGAGTTCAAAACCATGCGGGGCAGTGAAGCCGAGGACAGCGCGTATGATTACAACGTAGCCGGCATCTTCCTGGTAGAAGATAACGGCGTCGGCACAGCGGAATTTGATGTGGACAAAAAAACGGTGAAGCTGACCTTCACCCTGAAAGGCAAGACCATTGCCGTAAAACAAAACGGTACCATGCCCGCCGACGTCAGTGGCGAATATGATTTCCAGGAGAAAGGCAATTTAGCTACGGAAGCTGCGGCTACCGCAATTTTGGAAGGCATCACCCCGGCCAAGACAAGTTTGAACAGTGCTAACAGACCCTACCGGTTAGTCTATGCCAATGAAACGGTAGGCGGCTGGTTCTA
>JAFZIG010000004.1 GCA_017554485.1 Acidaminococcaceae bacterium
CGGATTTTCATCCATTTTTACAGTAATGGTGGAATTGCCTGTAGCATCCTGCTCAATTACCGTTGTTACGTTAGATTCAGAATACGTACGGCCCGCCTGCGCATCCGATCCTATTACGCTCACCGTGCTGCCCAGCTTGTTAGTGACCGGATCGCCGCTGTTGGCCGCAAACTTAAGACCGGTATTTGTCAGTGTACCGGATACGGATGTCATTGCATTCTTCAACTGGTCTTCCGTCGCTGCCTGCCCACTGGTAATGCTGCTTGCATCCCATGTTTTATTGCTGAGACCGGTAATTGTCTTAGCCGTTCCGTTATCGCTGACGGTAACGCCGCCAACCTTTAAAGTATTGCCGGTAGTTGCATTGCTGAAGATAATGCCGCTGTCACCGCCAACCTTTAACGTATTGCCGGCGGTTGCATTGCTAAGCGTAATGCCGCTGTCACCGCCAACTATCAAAGAGTTGTTTGCGCCATCAATTGCAATGCCTCCTGCTGTGATCGTTTTTGCAGCGCCACTAATCGCTACACCCGTTGTCCCGCCGGTAGGATCAACAACATTCAATATGCCTTTCATTGTCGTTGTACCAGACGTTGCGGACATGTTCTGTGTCTTGTCCTGTAGTGTCACGATGTCCCCATTCAATGAACTGATATAATCGCTCATATCAGCAGCCATCTGGGTAATAGCCTCTGTATCCGTCTGGAGCGCATCAATTTCCGTATGCAATTCCTGAATATTTGCAGTCATGTAAGCGGTTGTATTATTCAAACCATCAATTGTATTATCCAATTCCAGAACATTTGCATTAATGCTACCCAGCGCATTATCCAATGCCACAATATTTGTATTAATGCTATTGATTGAAGAACCTTTAATGGCATTGTAGGTGCCATCCGCAATCTTTGGACCCAGCGCATTATCCAATGCCGTCAGGTTCGTTGCCACACTGGTCGTGCTTTTTGCATAATTATTGTTGCTAGCAAATCCGCTCATGCTACCAATTGCAGTATCTAATGCCTTCAGGTTATCTGCGAATGTTCCTGTCGGAGTGGTTATGGCTGCATCGTATACTGTCAGGTAGTTGCTCCCTTCCGCCACCTTGCCCATGGCCGTATCCAGTGCCTGAACCTGTACTGCAAGAGACTTGGCCGGTGTTCCGTCTGTCGCTGCAATATAATTGCCTCCAGTTGTCTTGCCGATTGCTGTATCCAATTTCGTCAGGTTATATGCAAACGTTCCCGTTGAAGTGGCTGCATTGTATTCTGTCAGGTAGTTGCTCCCTTCCTCAACTTTTCCCAACGCCTTGTCCACCGCATTCACAGCATCTGTTGCCTTAACGGCAGTCGAAGAACCATCATAATAGTTATGCGAATCATTTATTTCAGTTGCTACTTTCAACTGTGCGACGTTGACCGCATCCGTGTCTGCTGAGCCTGCCGCCACATGAACTAATCTACGATTTAAAGCAGTACCATATTCATTATTATCCACATCCGTATCTGTTGCCGAATGACCAAACGAAACAACATTTGCTTCATTCGCTTGCGAACCCGAACCAATCGCAACAGAATTAGCAGCAGTAGCAGACACTTGCGTATTTGCACCAAGAGCAACACCACTATCACCACTAACAATAGATTTATAACCTAATGAAGTACCATAATCTGCCATAATCGTTGCACCCTCACCGATGGCAACAGTATGACCATAACCAATACTACCACTACTACCAATCGAAGCACCATGTCCAATCGCAACAGCACTACCGCTTTCGCCTCCGTTTGCAAAAGAAGAATACCCAATTGCAATAGAATTACTAGAACTGGCACTAGCAGAATCACCAAGAGCAGTAGCATTAGCCCCTGAAGCCCTCGTATTACGACCAATCGCAATAGCATTAGTACCTACAGCACCAGCACCATTATAATTATTATCTGATGTTATAGGATAACTAGTATCAGTACTAATACCATTAATACCAACAAAATGCGTCTTTACACTACTAACAGCAGTATTTAATTGACCAACTGTTGCAGCATCGGTATTACCGACACCATCTGCCACATGTACTAATCTACGAGTAACTTCTGGTTCGGGATTATCCCCTGTTACAGCATCCTTACCAAACGAAACAACATTTGCTTCTTTTGCTTGCGAATCAGCACCAATCGCAACAGAATTAGCAGCAGTAGCAGACACTTGCGTATTTGCACCAAGAGCAACACCACTATCACCACTAACAATAGATTTATAACCTAATGAAGTACCATATTGATTGTTAACTTTAGCATTAGAACCTACCGCAGTAGCATTACTTGCAAGGATAGTTACCATATCACCGATGGCAACAGTATGACCGTATCCTTGTTGAACACTACCTATTAAAGCGAAATCACCAATAGCAAGAGCGCTACCATTATCGCCTCCGTTTGCAAAAGAAGAATAACCAATTGCAATAGCATGAATAGAGCCAGCACTAGCACTAGTACCAATCGCGATGGCATCAGCTTCAGACGCAAAAGCACTAGTACCGATAGCTATTGAATTTGGATGCCATGTTTTGGCTGATCTACCAATTGCAATAGCACCATCGCGAAAATTCGTCGAACTATCCTGCCCAATGGAAATATTTGTACTGTTTTCTCCTAAAGTTAGGTTAGTAGCATTTAGATAATCATAAACCGTTGAACCTGTTACCAGTTTGTTAGCATTTGGATTTGGAGTTAAAGCATCTGGATCATAACGCTCAATAACGCCACCGCCGCTCGCCACTGCTTTCAGCTGCGCCACGTTCACCGCATCCGTGTCTTGGGAGCCTGCCGCCAGGCCGGTAATCTGGCGGGTGACCGTTGCGTCATTACCAACTGCAACTGCGCTGTGCGTCGATCTCCAAGCATTCTTAGTTGCGCTGTCAAAAGGGTCTGGGATTTTACTGCCGTCTTCATTCAGATATGCTTCTTCATATGTACTTTCATACGCAGCCCGATTTGCTCTCGAATTGCTGCCTAATGCCACAGAATCAGCAACTGTTGCTTGAGCGTTATAACCAATCGCAATTGTATTGTCAGCCCCAGCCGAACTTCCACCACCGATGGAAATTTTACCGCTGCTATTTCCTAAAGTAAGCGAATGGTCGTCATTATTTCCCTGAAGATAATCATAAACCGTAGAGCCTGTTACAAGTTTGTTAGCATTTGGATTTGGAGTTTGGGCATTTGGATCATAATGCTCAATAACTCCACCGCCGCTCGCCACTGCTTTCAGCTGCGCCACGTTCACCGCATCCGTATCTGCGCTACCTGCCGCCACGCCGGTAATCTGGCGGGTAACATTCTTAGTTAAATCAGTTGGATCATCACTATCAATATAACCAACAGAAACTGCAGCGCGAGTCGATCTCCAAGCAGGAGTAGTTGCATCCACAGCATTCTCGCTAAATGGTATTATGTATGGAGCATTCGCATCATACGCAAGCCGATCCGCTCTCGAATTGCTGCCTAATGCCACAGAACCAACAGGTGTTGTATGAGCCATATAACCAAGCGCTATTGATTTATCATTCTCCGTTGATGCTCCACTTCCAATTGCAACAGAATAATTTCCGTGTGCCGTTGTTGTAGTATTAAAAACAAAATTACCGTCGTTGTCATTAGTTCGGACTTCATTTGTGCCAATCGCAATTGAATAGTCATGAGCCGAACTTCCCCCACCGATGGAAATTTTACCGCTGCTATTTCCTAAAGTAAGCGAATGGTCATTATTTCCCTGAAGATAATCATAAACCGTTGAACCTTTTACCAATTCATCCGCATTAGTTTCACCCGAAGCAGCGATGACGCCTGTACCTAATGCCGTTGCCCACGATGTCTTATTATCATCTGAAAGATTTGAAGCATCAACTTTGGCAAAAGCAGCATCTGTTTCTGTTTTTGAATAGGTTTCTGATTTAAGATATACACTGCTCGCATCTGCTTTTAAAGCAACATCTTTCACCAAACCACTATTTGCATCACCCACGGTAGTCTGCAAACCAGCAACGTCTTTTACCAAGCCACTGCTCGCATCTCCAACAGTGGTCTGCAAATCAGATACATCCTTTATTAAGCCAGAAGAAGAACTGCCAACCGCATTCACTGCGCTTACAACTTCGCTTGCAGTTACTGTCACGCTATCTCCAATTGTAACTGCATCTGCAATGCTGCCGCTGCTGATTGTTACGTTGGTCAGCTCGGCGCCAGCTTTCGTTGCGTAGGATCCCAGCGCGGTATATACCGTATCACCTGTTACAAGACCTGAACTTCCACTCTCTACTGAACCAGTGGTCACACTTATGCCGTCCGAAGTAACCGAAATATGCCCACCCGTTGCTGCTTTTACCGCTACACCATTTCCGTCTACCGTGATACCATTGCCTGCTTTTACCGCAATACCGTTTGCGTCTACTGTCAGACCTTTATTTGTTGCAAGTTGTACCGCCACACCGTTCGTGCCTACCGTAAGGCCTTTGCCAGATTCGGCTTTTACCGCTACACCAGAGCTTGTCACCGTGATACCATTGCCAGCCACTACAGAAAATTTATTATTACTTGCTAAGGTTAATCCATTCCCCGCACTATAAGTTGTTGCATTAATTCTCCAATATCCAGCATCTATTCGTTCAAACGTTATATTAGTACCCGCATAAAAATAATTATGATTATCATCATAAATAGACATATCCGCCGCCCACGCGCTTCCACTGATCCCTCCAACCAGTGCAGCCGTAACGCCTACGGTCACCGCAGCCCGGCGCAACCCGCGGGCGCCGCTGCCTTTGGTGTGGCTTTTGGCCAGCTCGCTGGCAACCACGTAACAGTTCTTCACTTTGCTCCACACAACTTTGTAAATCTTATTCATGGCGGCTGCTCCTTATCAAAAAACTATGACGTTCTAAAAGCCAAAACATATCCTACCTTCCCATTATAAATATAGCACATTTTGGGCGGTTTCTCAATACAGCACAATACATTTCAGTAATCTGAATGCTTTTCACTAAAATTTAAAACGCCCGCATTGGTTTGCGGGCGCGGCGGAAGAATCATCCGATCATAACTAAACAATTAAAACATATAATTACTCAGGCTTGGCGCGTTGCTTCTCTGGCAGCAGCTTCCTTCTTTAACTCAGCTATTTCAGCTTCAGACATGCCATATTTTTCACGCAAAATTTGTGCCAGTTCTTCGCGTTCAGCTTCCCTGCCTTTTTTAATGGCCGCTTTTTCCATGATTCGCAAATCCATTTCCCAGGTCACAATGCGTTCCCTCCATTTCTCATCGTTCAACACCCGTTTCGTCTCGTTGTCAATCTCCTGCGTAAATGCGTTCTGCACCAGGCCACTACGCACATATCGCAAAAACGCAGCCAGTTCCCTGTCATCTGTTTTGTCTGCCGCCCTTGCGTTCAGAAAGATATTTTCTGTCAGGTCACCCATCTCCAATGCATCGTCCTCTTTACAGCAATACGTGAAATGGTACACAGGCAGTCCCTTACCAAACGGGTCAAATGTACAAATGAACACCACATACGACTTGCGCAATTCCGGGTAATCCATCCCCCTACGCAGCATGTCCATACTAATTAAACTTTGATAGTAACGCGTGCGCAACGGTAACTCATGAGCTACCTGATTGTCTTCTTTACCCTTATAAACGGTACTGCCTTTCCCCGTAACCTGCATCTCTAAATCTATTACTGTTCCGTCCAGGGTTTCCACATACACATCAAGCCGAATGCTTTTGCTGCTAAGTCTTGGGCTGTTCGTATGCCGTTCCGCCGCAATGTGCAGAACTTTCTTAATAGGTATGTGCAAAACCTTTTCAATCAGATACTGGCAGCGCTTTTTGTTGTTCATGACCTCCAGGAACACATAGTTGTTAGCGAAGGTCAGAGAGTCCCAGTCAATTTCTTTTATATTTTTCAAATTCTCCTCACTTTCCGACCGGGACGATTCTTTCCGCAGTTTCATTATACTGCTGTCTTGATGCGGAAGCAAGGGAATACACAGAAATTCACAAAGATCCTACATCCGGTAATGCTATTCATTCGGGTGCTATTTGAAAAATACAAAAGCAAGAGGAATGCTCACTTGTTATTGGGCTGCTTCCATATAATCTGCAGAAATAAAAGAACAAGCATCGCAAAACGGAAGCGATTGCCTGTTCCTTAAATTTTTGCACTGTGTTATGCCAACGTCTGGGTTTTGGTCATCGGAATGACCAACTTTTTTTTGCAAACTCAGGCGTGGAGCTGGTTTTCGAGCCTGCTCCTTTTATTTATTATGAGTCATAGTCTGTATGTCTGTATCGTAGTAACACAACATTCGTAAATTCCATCTGCTTTGTTCGAGGGAGCTGTCACTGCGATTGCGCAAAAACCGGTGGTTTTGGCCGGATGCCAACTACATCGGTAAATCTCTCATGTAATTTAAAGTTGTATAATAAAAGATATTCCCTTAAACCATTGCTTTTTCCCTTAAAATCTGATAATATTTAAGGGAAAAATAAGGAGGTAAGGGAATGAGAACATTTAACTATTTTTTAATAAAAGAACAAAAATGGGATTCAGAATTGCTGGGTCTCATCGCTGCCATATACAAAGAAGCAGGCAAACAGGAAATGTATTTGAAACAAAGACCCCGGGAACTTGATAAACTGGTAGAAATTGCCAAAATCCAGAGTACAGAAGCTTCCAATGCCATCGAAGGAATCGTGACAACAAACCTGCGGATCCGGCAGCTTGTTCAGGAAAAAACAACACCAAAAAACCGTAACGAGCAGGAAATTGCGGGTTACAGGGACGTACTGGGAATCATACACGAGAGTTTTGATGCAATTCCAATTACCCAAAATTATATTCTCCAGCTGCATAAAATCCTTTACAACCACATGAATAATCCTGTGGCCGGACGTACAAAAACCGTTCAGAATTATATCAGCGCAACGTACCCCGACGGACATACGGAAACGCTTTTTACTCCGCTTGCGCCCTATGAGACTCCGGCAGCCCTTGACAGGTTGTGCGCGGAATACAACCGTGTCATTGGCAACATGGAACTTGAACCGCTTATCGCCATACCGGTTTTCATCCACGATTTTCTCTGCATCCATCCCTTCAATGATGGGAACGGGCGTATAAGCAGACTTCTCACAACACTCCTTCTTTACCGGAATGGCTTTTTTGTCGGAAGGTATATCTCGCTGGAAGCGAAAATCGCAAAGAATAAGGATCTCTATTATGACGCGCTCGCCGCTTCCCAGAATGGCTGGCACGAAGGAACCGATGATCCTGTTCCTTTTATCAAATATCTGCTGGGAACGATCCTCGCCGCTTACAAGGATTTCTCAGACCGCTTTGAACTGGTAGAAACAAAACGATCAGCTCTTGATACAGTGAGACTTGCCACGGAAAACAAGATAGGCCGGTTCAACAAGCAGGATATCCGGGAACTCTGTCCGTCGCTCAGTATCAGTTCCATTGAAGGAGCTCTCCGGAAACTGGTAGATTCCGGTGAACTGAAACGTGAAGGAACCGGAAAAAATACCTGTTACTACAGAACATATTCCCGCAACGGCTGACAGACTTCCATCAACTTCCGGTTCTTTCCGTAATTGATGTTGAGCATTCTTCACGCGCCAAATAAGTCACTGTGTGTGCCTGTTCGGGTAAGGGTTAAAACCAAAACACTTTCATCTATCTTATAAATCAGCAGCCAATCCGGAAGTATGTGACATTCACGATGGCCAACCCAGTCGCCTGATAAATCGTGATCTTTGTTTTTATCCGGAAGAGTTTCACCTCGTGCAAGCTTCCGGATAATATCGTCAAGTAAGTCCATATCCATGTTACGCTTCATTGCCAATTTATAGTGCTCACTTGTAAGCCGAGATGCCAGTTTGTAAAACGAAATTCTTGTTTGTAAATTGAAAACTGCATATTTGTAAGCGAAACGCCAGTTTTGTACACCAGAAGCCAGCTTTGAAAACGAGATGCATCGTTTGTAAGCTCAACAGCCCCGGACCTGTCGCTGAGTTCTTCATAGTTTGTGGCGTGGGAAAGGTAGGCAACATCGAATCGTCTTACTGCCTACTTTGTCCAAAGCGCTTCGTTGATCTCTGACAGCAGTTGTTCTTCGTATAACGGTTCCATCCCGCATTGTTCCCCTAACCGGAAATCCCTGCGGTTAGCCGGATCATACTTCTCCCACCGTTGCCCGTCGATTCCTTCCGCGCCGTTGGGATCGCCCGTCTTGATAAAATTAGCCCACATGGTCAGCATCTTGTCGGACATTTTGCGCGCCGACGGATATTTGGAAAGGCCATCGCCCAGATTACCGAAGATATATTTCAGTTCTCCTGCATGCATTACGCCCAGACGGCTTGCTTCCGGCAGATTGGGATTGCGGAAATCATAGCGGTAGAAAAATACGTCCTGCCCTTTTTTGGTCAGCGCGTCCGCATAAGCCATCCCGCCGCTCTTGATCGTGGAGGCGCCGAATACCTGGGAGATTCGGTCAAAAGCATCGTGAGCCGCGTCTACGGGGTACTTTTTGAAAAATTCCGGCGCTTTTGCGCCGAAGGAATTGTACAAGGCCGCATGATAATCTGCCTCAGTGGCAGGTTGTTCAATAAATAGCGTGCCTTCGTCAGTATTGAACCCGACCATCAGACGTACAGGATTCAGGTCTCCCTTTTTTACAGCTTCCATCGGGTTCAGCGGCAGCACTTTCCCGTCAAAAACAGGCCAGAAACAAAACGGCTGCGGGTCGGTAGTGGCATACACGCGGAAACGGGTATTGGCCGCCAGGTCATCAGCCGCGATGCCGCGCATATAAGCAATGCCCTCCGGCGTATCCGATCCACCCATCAATTCCACATAACGGCGGCTGTCCCCCACACTCATTTTCAGGTCGCCGCGGGTAATTGGCGAAACACTGGGAATATTCAGTATGCAGCCGCTTTCCATAATGGCCTGTTGGAACAGCCCTTTGGCCAGAGGAGAAGCAATGAGCGCGCTTACCGAGAAAGAACCTGCGGATTCACCGCCGATGGTAATCCGTTCCGGATCGCCGCCAAATGCCGCAATGTTAGCCTTCAGCCATTTCAACGCCTCAATTTGATCCAAAAGCCCCCAGTTTCCGGTGGTGCCATACTCTTTCAGGGCTGTTTCATGAGCCAGAAAACCAAACGCGTTCAGACGGTAGTTGATCGTAACCGCCACAATCCCCTGCTTGGCCAGGTTTGTGGACTCGTAAGTGTCCTGTGATCCGCTTCCGCTGGCAAACGCGCCCCCATGGATAAATACATATACGGGAAGCTTCTCTCCCGTTTTGGCAGGTGTCCAGATATTCAGGGTGAGAGCGCCCTCGTCAGTATTTTTCACGCCATTCTGCGTAATCATCGGACTGAACTTTGTGGCATCCAGGATTCCCTTCCAGGGCTCCACCGGTTCGGTGGGAGCAAAGCGCAGTTTACCTACCGGCGGTTTCGCGTAAGGAATACCGCGGAAAATACTGATATTCTCATGCTGCCTGCCCCGTATCAACCCGGAAGGCGTCTTCAGCAGCGTATCTGTTTCATTCTCCCAAACGGAAGCGGCAGTATGTAATCCGTCAGTTTTTTTTGCTGCCTGTACTGACGCAGGCGCCCAGGCCGGAGTAAAAATACCGTTGATAGCAAAGGCCAGGGTTAAAGCAACAGACAGTTTTTTAAATCTGCGTAGTGTCATAGTTATTTCGCCAGATTTTCTGTTCCGGCTCTCCTTTCCTTGAAAAAATTTTTGACGAATTTTTGACAATTTCATCAGATATATGTCAACCATGCGGGTCAGTAGTCCCATAAACAAATTGCCCCACAATGCCGTTCATCCTCAAGGTATTGAACCTGCATGTGCAGGTGGGTGCCTTACCGCCAATCGCAAAAGTCCACTCGAAGGAGGCTGGTTTTTGAAAGGCGCGACATCAGGCTCCCTTGGTAAGTTCGTTGGCTCAGCACAGAGAAAGATGTAACGTACATCGCAGGGTAACTTTGTACTTATACTATAACAGACCCGGAGCATTTTTTCAATGCTCCGGGTCTGCAGTTTGGTATTTTTTCTCTTTTTTCAGAATTGATGTAAAAGCAGTTACATTTATGTTACTCTGCCCTTACTGTTTTTTCTCTTTCGCCAGCAGCGAGAGACGGATGTGCAGCTCACGCAGCTGTTTCTCGTCCACCAGGTTCGGCGCTTCGCTCATCATGTCGTTGGCGTTCTGGGTCTTGGGGAACGCGATGACGTCGCGGATGGAAGGACGTTTTGCCATCAGCATCACCATGCGGTCCAGGCCGAAGGCCAGGCCTCCGTGAGGCGGCGCGCCGTACTCAAAGGCCTGCATCATAAAGCCGAATTTCTCCTGGGCTTCCTCATCCGTCAGGCCGATGGCTTCGAAGATGGCCTTCTGCACGTCCCGGCGGTGGATACGGATGGAGCCGCCGCCCAGTTCCACGCCGTTCAGCACCATATCGTAAGCTTTGGCATACACTTTGCCAGGATCTGTTTTCAGAAGCGGCAGGTCTTCGTCGCAGGGAGCGGTGAAAGGATGGTGCATGGCCACCCAGCGCTTGTCGTCTTCGCTCCACTCAAACATCGGGAACCGGGTAACCCAGGTGAAGCACAGCTTGTCTTTGTCGATCAGGTTCCGGCGTTTTGCCATTTCGATGCGCAGGGCGCCCAGGGCCTGGGCCACCACGGCCGGTTTGTCCGCCACAAAGAGCAGCAGATCGCCGGGTTCCGCACCGCCAGTCTCTTTGATTTTTGCAAGATGGGCTTCGTCAAAGAACTTGGCGATAGGCGATTTCACACTGCCGTCCGGCTGGATCTGCATCCAGGCCAGACCTTTGGCGCCGTAAATAGCCACAAAATCCACCAGCCCGTCCAGTTCCCGGCGGGGAATGTTGGCGTCGCCTTTTACGTTGATGGCTTTCACGATGCCGCCGTCGGCGATGATATTGTTGAACACTTTAAAATCGGAACCGGAAACCGCATCCACCATGTTGATCAACGGCATGTCAAAGCGCAGGTCCGGTTTGTCGCTGCCGTATTTGTCCATGGCTTCGTCCCAGGTCATGCGCTGCATGGGCCGCTGCAGTTCTACCCCCAGCGCTCCCTTGAACACATAGGCCACCAGGCCTTCCATCATGTCCATCACGTCGTCCATCTCCACGAAGGACATCTCCACGTCCAGCTGGGTGAATTCCGGCTGGCGGTCGGCCCGCAGGTCTTCGTCGCGGAAGCAGCGGGCAATCTGGAAGTAACGTTCATAGCCGCCTACCATCAGCAGCTGTTTAAAAATCTGGGGGGACTGGGGCAGCGCATAGAACTTGCCGGGATTCACGCGGCTGGGCACCAGATAGTCACGGGCGCCTTCCGGCGTGCTCTTGCACAGCATGGGGGTCTCGATTTCCAGGAAGCCGTTGTCGTCCATGTAGTCCCGCATCAGCTTGGTCACTTTGTGACGCAGGATCAGGTTGGCCTGCATCTCCGGACGGCGCAGGTCCAGATAGCGGTATTTCAGGCGCAGGTTCTCGTCGGTGTCGATGCCGTCCTGGATATAGAACGGAGGCGTCTTGGCGCCGTTCAGCACGTTCAGCGTGTCAGCCACTACTTCGATCTCGCCGGTGGCAATGTTGGGATTGATGGTCTCGGCGTCACGCTCCCGCACTTTGCCGAAGACCTGGATCACATATTCGCTGCGGATGGCTTCCGCTTTCTTAAAGCTTTCCCCCGCGTCCGGGTCGATGACAATCTGGCAGATACCGGAACGGTCCCGCAGGTCGATAAAAATCAGTCCGCCATGGTCGCGGCGTTTGGATACCCAGCCGCACAATGCCACTTCTTTGCCGGAATCGGCTTTGGTCAGCGTACCGCAATGATGGTCACGCTTAAACTTTTCACTCATTCTTCTGCACCTCTGTCTTTAAAATAGTTGTAATATCTGCAACGGGAATTTCCCGCTGGCTGTTATCTTTATCTTCCGTCTGCATGTCACGCAGGGTCACCATGCCCCGGGACAGTTCGTCTTCCCCGAAGATCAGCACAAATTTTGCGTTGAGACGGTTGGCCGCTTTCATCTGGGCCTTCATGCTGCGCTGCTGATAATCATAAGCGGCGCAGATGCCCACTTCCCGCAGCTGTTCCACTGTGGTAAAGGCAAGGGCTGCGGCTTCTGCTTTCGGCGCGATGGCAAACACGTCGATGCCGTCATCCTTTTCCGGCAGCAGGTTCTGGCTTTGCAGTGCCAGGATCACCCGCTCCATGCCCATGGCAAAGCCGATGCC
The DNA here is from genome assembly GCA_017554485.1 of Acidaminococcaceae bacterium. GTDB lineage: Bacteria > Bacillota > Negativicutes > Acidaminococcales > Acidaminococcaceae > Succiniclasticum. The sequence goes on from JAFZIG010000004.1 coordinate 12,354, forward strand.
CGGTGTGGCCGGTCCCCCAACCTCTTCTACCAGGCCGTCGTAACGGCCGCCGCCTAACACGGCGCTCTGGGCCCCTAAGGGCGTATACTGGATCTCAAAGGCAGTCCTTGTGTAATAATCCAGGCCGCGAACCAGGGTGGGATCCACCGTAAACTCCACACCGGAAGCTGTCAGCAGCTCCTGTACCTTTGCAAAATGCTCTTTGCATGCCTCGTCCAGGCACTCCGCCAGCTTCGGCGCCCCGGCTGCCAGCGCATGGCATTTTTCATTCTTGCAGTCCAGGATGCGCATAGGGTTCCTATCGAAACGGGAACGGCAATCTTCGCACAGCTCTGCCAGATGGGGCCGGTAATAGTCCTGCAGCTTTTCACGGTATGCCGGTCTGCATTCCGGGCAGCCTACCGTATTAATCTTCAGCTGCAGGTCTTTCAGTCCAAGCTTCCGTAATATCTGCACTGCCAGCAGAATGATCTCCGCGTCCGCGTTAGGCCCTGCAGCTCCCAGCAGCTCTACACCGAACTGGTGGAACTGGCGCTGCCGTCCTGCCTGGGGCCGGTCGTACCGGAACATGGGCCCGATATAGAACAGTTTGGCCGGATCCGGATCCGCATACATTTTATGTTCAATAAATGAACGTACGGCAGAGGCCGTGTTTTCCGGCCGGAGGGTAATGCTCCGGTTTCCTCTGTCGATAAAGGTATACATTTCTTTTTCCACAACATCCGTCGTGTCCCCGATGCCACGCTGGAACAGTTCCGTGTGTTCAAATACCGGGGTCCGAATCTCTTTAAAGCCAAAACACCTGCACAGGTCACGCAGGACTCCTTCCACGTAGCGCCAGGCGCCAACCTCCGACGGAAGGATATCCTTAGTGCCGCGCGGCACTGATGTTAACACGCAGATTCCTCCTTAAACAGTCTCATTAACAAGCGAAATATATTTTACCACTTTTCGCAAAGACTGGCAATCTGATTTCCTTGATCATCAATCAATATGACGATTAAACTTACTGTTTTTTTCTCTTTCCAACTCTTCTTTTCGCTGCTGCACCAGCTGGTCATCCACCGGATCGGTGGTCAGGGAGGCGGCAATTTCATCCGCAATAATATCTTCTTCAGGTTCTTCCCCGTCATAATGCCAAAGCTCATCATACAATACCCTGTACACCGCAGCGACCGGCATGGCAAAGAGCATGCCCAGAATACCGAACAGCTTGCCGCCGATCATCAACGCCAGCAGGATCACAACCGGGTGCAGATTAATCTTTTTCCCCATTACGATGGGCTGCAGCATCTGGCTGTCCATGGTGTAATATACAATATAAAAAACAGCCAGCAGCAACGCCGTATTGGGCGTCGTCGCAGTATAGGCCACGAAGATAGCCGGGATGGCGGAAATCATCGGCCCGATAACCGGGATCGTTTCAGCGACTAACGCAATCAGTCCAAATACCAGCGGATAGGGAACGCCCAAAAGCAGAAGCACTATGGTAACAGACAGCGCAGACAACAGGCTCAGTTTCCACAGGCCTTCCACGTAACTGCTGATAGCCACACCGATCCGGGCCAGCACATGGCTGACCTTGGGACGGGCTCCCGGCGTGAACAGATCCGTAATCATATGGCAAAGCTGCCGCCAGTCTTTTAGGAAATAGAAGGCCAGGAACGGTACCACGACCAGCCCTACCAGGTTTGCCACCATCTGCACTGTAGAATTTAACAGGTTACGGACTACGCTGGCCAGAAAACCCATAATGGAATTAATGGCATCCTCCAGCAACCCTTCCAAACTGGAAGGCAGCAAAGGCGCCCCGGAAGCTGTAGGATCTTTCAATAACCCCAGCAGGGAATCTCCCTGCACCTGTTTGGAGTACTCCGGCAGCTTGGCCAGCAGTTCATTGAGCTGTCCGAACAGGGGCAGCACCACAAAGGAAACCACGCCCACTGTAAAGATGGCAGATACAATAAATGCAAGAACGATGGCTGCTACCCGGGACGGATGCATACCCGTCTTCCCCAGCTGCAACCGGACAAATATCCTGGTTAAAGGATACAGGGCAAAGGCCAGGCCGATAGCCAGCAAAATCGGGAACAGGAAAGAGCTCATGGCGTAAAGTATCGCCGAAACAATGAAGGCAATGAGAAATTTTATAATTGTATGCTGTTGTATGTAATGAACGTATGTGCTTTTCATGACAAAACTCTTTTATATACTGAATTACTGAATGCTGATTTACAAAAAACGGATTTGCAAACTTCAAAACTTATCTAAAAAATTACTGCAAAAAAGGATTGCGCTTCCTCTCCCACCCTACATTGGTGGCGGGACCGTGCCCAGGCAGCAGCATCACATCATCCGCCATAGGCAGGATCTTTTCTTTGATTGATTTCAGCAATGTGCCGTAACTTCCGCCGGGCAGGTCGGTACGGCCGATGGATTCCGCAAAGATGGTATCCCCGCAGAAGACTGCGTCTTCTACCACATAACACACGCCGCCCCGGGTGTGGCCGGGGGTAGCCAGCACCTTAAAATGCAGGCCTGCCGCTTCAAATTCATCCCCGTCTTTCACGATGACATCCGCAGCGCCATAGTCTGTTACAGGACCGGGGAAAAACAAGGATTTGGAATGGGTCAGGCAGTCCGCGTCCTCAGCCGCGATATAAACCTTTGCTTTGGTTCCTTCCCGTACTTCCTTTAATCCGCCGATGTGATCCTCGTGGCCGTGAGTCAGCAGAATCGCGTCAACTGTCAGCCCATATTTCTTTACCACATCCATGATGCGGTCCCCGTCTTCGCCGGGATCCACCATCACCGCATGCTTTGTCTCTTCATTTTCGATTAAATAACAATTGGTGCAAAAGGAACCCACTTCCATAAGTCTGATTTTCATCGTTTCTTTCCTTTCCCGCCTTCCGCGCCGCTGCTTCCGGTCGTCATCCGTTCTACACTGTAAACGCCCTGGATCCGCTTGATCCGGTTCATAATGGTCTCCAGCTGTCCTATATTGGTAATATCCAGTCCCAGATGGACCGTAGCCATTTTGTTCTTATCAGAATGACTGCTGATGTTGTTGATATTGATCTTGTTCTCACTGATGGCCATCATGATATCCACCATGATGCCGGGTTTGTCGGTAACCAGAAGCACGATGTTGGCTTTATAAACAGCATCGGTAGCCACGTCCCATGTTACTTCGATAAGCCGCCGCTGTTCCTCCGGATTGTTGGACAGCACGTTGGGACAGTCGGCGCGATGTACGGAAATACCGCTCCCCCGGGTGATATAGCCGATGACCGGATCGCCGGGCACCGGGTTGCAGCACCGGGCCAGTTTCACCATGATGCCATCCTCCCCTTTTACCAAAATGCCATGGCTGGACTTGGCGTTGGAAGTCCGGGGTTTCAGTTCCGCCAGCAGCTGGGACAGATCTTTTTTACTCTGGAGCTGCTTTTGCTGTTCCAGCTTGTAGATATCCACCAGACGGGACATGATGGCGGTCAGCGTCGTGCCGCCGTAGCCCAGGGAAGCCAGTAAACCATCCACATCCGGCTGGTGCAGCTTCTCTGCTACGGTTTTCAGTTTTTCCTGGTTAGCAAATTCCTTGCTGTCGTAGCCCAGCCGTTTGCATTCCTTTTCCAACATATCCCGGCCGCGCTCGATGTTTTCCTCTTTGCGCTCTTTTTTGAACCAGGATTTGATCTTGTTGCGGGTATCGGAAGAGCCCGCAATGTTGATCCAGTCGCGGCTGGGACCGGAAGCCTGTTTGCTGGTGATGACCTCCACGATATCCCCGTTGGACAGTTTGTAATCCAGCGGCACAATACGTCCGTTCACCTTGGCGCCGATACAGCGGTTGCCTACATCCGTATGGATCCGGTACGCAAAGTCAATGGGTACGGAACCTACCGGCAGGTCGATGACATCGCCCCGGGGTGTGAACACGAAGACCTCGTCCGCAAACACATCCATCTTTACCGTGTCCACAAAGTCACGGGAGTCGTTCATGTCATTGTGCCATTCCAGCAGCTGGCGCAGCCAGGACAGCTTCTCCGCATAGGCTTTAGTGGAGCCGGTAGCCACATTGGAGCCGCCGCTCTCCTTGTACCGCCAGTGAGCCGCGATACCGTATTCGCTGATCCGGTGCATCTCAAAGGTACGGATCTGGATTTCCAGCGGCTGCCCGTTGGTAAAGGCCACCGTGGTGTGCAGGGACTGGTACATGTTGGACTTGGGCACGGCCACATAGTCTTTGAACCGTCCCGGTATCGGACGCCAGAGGCTGTGAACCACGCCCAGCGTTCCGTAGCAGTCCTTGACAGTGTCCACCAGGACACGGATGGCCAGCAGGTCATAAATCTCATTCAGTTCTTTATGATCCCGCATCATTTTTTTATAAATACTGTAGAAATTTTTGGGACGGCCCTGGATCTCACATCGGATATTGACCTTGTCAAGCTCCTGGCGAAGGGTCTCCATGGCGTCGTTGATCATGGCTTCCCGTTCTTTTCGCTTGCTCTTGACCTGCTCTACCAGATTGTAATACAGTTCGGGATCCCGGTAACGGAAGGCCATGTCTTCCAGTTCCCATTTGATCGTATAGATGCCCAGCCGGTTGGCCAGGGGCGCATAGATCTCCAGGGTCTCCTTGGAAATGGACTGCTGCTTGTGTACCGGCATATATTTCATGGTACGCATATTATGCAGGCGGTCCGCCAGTTTAATGATAACGACGCGGATGTCCTGGGCCATGGCCAGGAACATCTTGCGGTAATTCTCGATTTGCCGCTCTTCTTTGGAAATATATTCAATCTTGCCCAGCTTGGTCACGCCGTCCACCAGCATGGCAACCTTCGCGCCAAACATCTCCTTCAACTGCTGAAGAGTGGTATCCGTATCCTCTACCACGTCATGCAGAAAGGCAGCCGCCAAGGTCTCCTCGTCCATTTTCATCTGGGCCAGGATATAAGCCACCTGGATCGGATGAATGATATAAGGTTCCCCGGAACGCCGTTTCTGGTCTGCATGCATCTTGGCAGCAAAGTCATATGCTTTTTTGACAAAGGCGATCTGCTTTTCGTCAAGATATGACTGCAGATACTCAAAAAACTCTTCAATGGTTACATTTTGGTCTTCTAAAGCGGGCATTCTGTATTCCTTCCTGATTTGCGGATACACTGATTAAACAGTGTATCCCTGCGTTTGCAAAACGCAATGATTTCTGTAATTATCCCTGGGATTATATTAATATATTAATAAACGTAATAAACGCGTAGTCCTTTCAGTATTTCCGCAAGCTCTGAATCCTGGCGCTGGCGATCCGTAAGCTGTTTTGATAAATATCCAGCAACGCTTCTTTCTCTGCGCACAGCCTGGAGTAAGTGGGGGACGCTTCCAGCTGCCTGCGTTCCGTGCTTCCCATCATCAGGTCGTCTCCCTGGATCCGGAAAAAATCCAGTTCCCGGAAAATGCGCAGGTCATGTTCCTTTAACAGCAGCTGATGCTTCTCTGCCTGATATTTCAGCTGGCCCAATTTGGCAACAGCCTGTGACTTCAACACCTTTTTTATGAACCGGTAAGCGTCGGCCAGATGATTCCTGTCCGGATAATCTTCCAGAAGCCGGTTTTTTTGCATATTCAGGTCATCCAAATTATACAGGAGGTACAAGACGGTTCCGCGCTTACCCACAACCGGAAATTTACCCCACAGGAAGATGTTCTCCCTCGGCAATTCATAAAAAATGATATGCAACTCCGTTTCATCGCACAATTCGCCATAATGCCGTACTTTAATATTGGCAAAAGCAGACAGTTCTTTTTCTTCCGGACTGTTTTTATTGATAAAAACGGTGAACTGCTGTTCCGAACGCAGGATCCGTGCCAGTACCGTTTCCTTGAATTCCGTATTTCTGCGGTAGTCGTGCAGCTCCATATCCATACGGAAGGCAACAATATCAAGATTGATGCTCTCCATATTATTAAAGAAGTTGATGCGCGGTTTAAAGGCGATATCCGCCTGGGCATTGTTGCAAAGGCAATACTGATACTGCGCGCCCTGCCACATAATGCAGTGACAGGATCGGGGACCGATATCGGCAAAGAAACGCAGATGCGTCAGTTCCTGTCCGAAAAGGCGCGGATTATGCACTTCCGCGTTCCGCAGCATAAACAGCGGCGCCGGATTTTCGCAGCCGAAAGGCTCCAGCAGCTGCAACTCATGCAAAAAGGCCAGGGACAGCTCCTCACGCCGGTCCCACTCCACATCCACAGGCAGATGAGGCTGGTAGTCCTCCGGTTGCAGATGGCTTCTGACAAATTCCGTAAAATGCTTTTTAAAATCTTCAATCATATGGCTTTCCAGAGTCAGACCCGCTGCCTGACTGTGTCCGCCAAACTGGATCAGATCGGCAGAACAGGCATTGATCGCATCATACATGTCCAGCGGCGGGATGCTGCGGCAGGAACCTTTGGCCACTTCGCCGCTGATACTGATCAAAATAACAGGACGGTAATATTTATCTACCAGCCTGGACGCGACAATACCGATCACACCGGGATGCCAGCCTTCCTGTGCGTCCGAATCCCATTCCCCCGCCAGCACAATAGCCGGGCCGATGGAGTCCTGCTTTTCCAGCAATGCTTCCGCTTCCGTAAAAATCTGCCGGCTTATCTCCTGCCGCACTGCATTCTCATCATTCAGGTTATTAGCCATGCGTTCCGCAGCATCTTCATCTTTTGTAATCAGAAGCTCTACAGCCAGCTGCGCATGCTCCAGTCGTCCCACCGCGTTCAGGCGGGGCGCCAGGATAAAACCGATTTTCTCTGTGGTAATCGTTTCCCGGTAACAGCGGCAGACCTCCAGCAATTTGCGCAATCCGGTGAGGGAGGTAGTCTCCATGGCTTTCATACCATGTTTCACCAGCGCGCGGTTTTCATCCTGCAGCGGAACAATATCCGCCACCGTACCCAATGCCACCAGTTCCGTATACTGTTCCCACAGGGCCGCCTCCGGGTTGCGGAGTTTCTCCAGCGCCTGGCAGACTTTAAAAGCCACGCCTACACCGGACAATCCTTTAAACGGATACCTGCAGTCGGCCTGCTTGGGGTTAACAATGGCGAAAGCCATAGGCAATATCTCCGGCGGGCGGTGATGGTCTGTAATAATTATATCCATCCCCCGGGGCGCTTCCGCCACTTCCTTTACACCGCTGATGCCGCAGTCCACCGTAACAACCAGCGTAATGCCTTCCTCATGCAAAGACTGCAGCGCATCGCGGTTCAGGCCGTAGCCTTCCCCTTCCCGCTTGGGAATATAGGTACAGACATTCGCGTGTAATCCGGTCAAATACAAATATAATAAAGAGCTGGCCGTGATACCGTCCACATCATAATCCCCGTACACGGCTATTCTTTCACGTGCCTCCACTGCCTGCAGAAGCCGTTCTGCCGCCAGCTTCATATCCTTCATAAGAAAAGGATCATAGTATGTATCTTTTTTCCCAAATAAAAAATCCCTGATTTCGTTTTCTTCCTGCAGCCCGCGATTCCATAAAATTCCTGCCGTTACCGGGGATATTCCCAGCTTCGCGGCCAGCGTTTTCATCTCTTCTCGATCGTAGTATTTTAAATCCCAATACTTGTAACGTTTCATCTTAATTTAATATAATCCTCTCCGTACGCCCACCCCTCTCGCGGCTTTTGTGCCAGGTATATCCTTCTGTTATTGACTTGCTATGACACTGACAGGGTGAAGCAACTATAAATTTTAAAAACATTTTGGCTATTATATTATTTTACCTAAAATTTGATACACTGTCAATTGAAAGCCCGGAATAATGCGGTTTCTGTTAATTAAAATGAAAAGACTGCGACAAACGCCGCAGTCAATGTAAGCCTGGCTGTTGTTCCTTACCTGTACAAATCCCCAATCCGGTCATACTCAGGCATAAATTCATCAAGAAAATAAGGAGTATATTTATCTTCTCCCCCTTTATCCCAGGTTTCCAGATATTTGACCAGGTTGCCCACCCGCTGTATCATGTTGCGAATCTCATTTTTGGCATTGGCAGCTAATGAAGAGTTTGCCAGATTGATGTTCACATCGTTCAGCCGCTGTGTGAGCGCCTTGCAGGAAGCAGCCCGCTGAGACGGGGACGGCGCCTTATCGTTGGGGCCGTTGGGATACATGGATTCCATCAGCCGCTCTACATCGTCATAAATCCGATCCAGGGTTATCATAAACTCGCTGGTGCTTTTCTGTTTCGCTTTCACCGCCGACATGGGACCTACATAATCCATATGCACATACCGATCCCAGCCGTTGCAGAGGCGGACATGAGCCCATTGCCCATTGCCTTCCACGCCCAGCAATGTTACCGGTTCCCCGAAACGGTAACTTGCAATGGCTTCAATATTCGTATTCGGCTCGTCCCGGATCCACACATTACGGCCGGTAATGTAATAGGTCTGTCCTACAACAGGGTTCTCCCCTTTGGGAAATGCCTCTGCGGTCAGTCCGGTCAATAATACAGTTACTGTCAAAAGGATCCAAAGCACTATTGTTTTCATACGTGCGCCCCCTTTGTATAACCACTATGCTGTAGTAACCTGATATAGTTATTATAACATATCAGGAAATCAGTTGACAAACACGTACGGCAATGATAATATATTTTTGTTCCGTATTTACGTGCCGCTGTGGCGGAATTGGCAGACGCACTTGACTCAAAATCAAGCGCCTTTGCGGGCGTGCCGGTTCGACTCCGGCCAGCGGCACCAATAAAAAACAATCCTTCTTACCGGTGTTTGGTAAGAAGGATATTTTTTTGCCTGTTCAATCAATTTGGTAACACAACATACTTTGCCTGCAGCCGTTTTCAAAAAACGTTGGGACAACCATACCCGTAAGACCGCGGTTATGGTTGCAAACTTGTCATTTTGTCTGTTCCCGGATATAGTCTTCAAAAGCAGCCTGCAGCTGCAGTGTCATCCGGCCCGGTTTTCCGTCGGCAACCAGGCGCCGGTCGATTTTCGCCACCGGCATGATCTCACAGCGGGCACCGCACAGGAACGCCTCTTCCGCGCCCAGTGCAAATTCTTTGGTAAAGGCTTTCTCGATCACCTGCATGTCCAGCGTAGCCGCCAGTTTTTCTTTGATCAGCTGCCGCATCAAGTTGGAATGGACACTGCCCAGTTTTTGAGGATAGGTCCAAAGCATTTCATCCTTGACTACCATAAACGATGCTTCCGTGGCTTCCGTGATCTTTTCATCTTTTACAAACAGGGCATCGTAGCATTTTCCCACCCGGGCCTTGTTCCGCGCCAGGATCTCCGGCAGGCGGTTCAATGTATTAAGGTCACACTTTACAGCCCGCTCATCAGGCACCGTGATCAGGTTTACACCAGTCTCCCTTTTTTCCGCCAGGGCTGCCCTGTCCAGCGGTACAGCCTGCATGATCAGTTCCGGTTCGCACTGCTCCGGGAAATCCAGCTCATAAGGGCCGATACCCCGGGTCACCTGGGTATAGAGCAGGCCGTCCGTCACTTCGGCAGCTTCAATCATCCGTGTGGTAAAATCCACCATTTCTTCTATCATGTAGAAGCCGGGGATCTTAATCTGTACCATGGCGTTAAACAGGTTCTCCATATGCATTTCCGCATGAAGGGCCTTCCCATTATAGACCTGCACGATCTCATACACACCGTCGCCAAACTGATGCCCCCGGTTAAAAGGATGCACATTGATCTCTTCCGGATCAATAATATCGTTATTGATTAAAATCAAATTGGTTTTCATGTTAATTTGCCTTCCTGTTCTATTAAATTCAACCGTTATGTTTTGATTATGATTTTAATTTTCCCGTTATTGTCTGTCTGCGCTTTTATTAAACGAAGTCTGACTTTGTCCGGCCTTGTTAATTCCCAATCTGAAGAATGCATTTCTTACCACTTGCGGGGAATGCCTTCAATTTTATCTACATTAACCATGGATGCCATCATCGTGGCAAGCAGACGGTTTCTGTCGTCATACATTTCGCCGACAATGACCATGGTGCTCCGGCCGTGATGTTTGATGTTGCTGATCATACGCACTGTGCCGTCAAAGCTTGTGTTGCTGATAAAATTCATGGAAAAACTCACTGTTACCACCGCCTCGCCCACAGAAGCCCCGGTCACTCCCAGCACGGAATCTGCCAGCGCCGTCAGCGCACCGCCATGAACCACGTTGCGATGATTGGCATGTTTGTCATGTTCGATATACAGGCTTACCTGGGCGCTGCCGCAGTGAATCTCATCTATATTGATATGAAAATAATCCGACATAAAGCAGTTGTGCTTATAAATCTCCCGGATGCGGGCGGGAATGTCTAAAAAATATCCGGTTTCCGGATCCCTGGGTAAATTTGACGGCGGAAATCCGGTCTTATGCTGCGTCGCTTCCTTTTCTTTCATGCTGCGTTCCTCTCTTAACTAAAAAATGAAAAGCTGTCAGGTATTTCATACTTTTTTATCTTATTACTTCAAAACGTTTTTGTCAATTTGTGCTATAATGATTGTAATCAATTTGGATTATGATAATCTGTTAATGGCTGCGGTTAGTGCTCAGCAGAATCAGTCCTATGATTTAGTCGTGTGGGCATGAATACTGCATTTGCCATTGGTCATACTGTTTCATAAATAACGGGAGATATTCAAATGCGTTCATTAAATATGCCAAGTATTCTTGACAGGGTTTCTGCTTCCTGTTCCACGGCGAATTCCATAATCTGTTTCTTCCCCTTTTCCTGTGACGACGGACACGGTGATTACAACCGCAGCTATGACAAAGGCTATGATGATTTTGACTATGCGGACTACTCCACCGGCAAGGAAGACAATAACTTCCGCACAAAGCAGAAAAAGAAACGCAAATCCGAAAAGCAGATTATTGAAGATATTTTGAACCGCTGGGACTGAAGTAATTTCAGCTATTAAAAAAAGCCTGTACCCAAAATTTGGATACAGGCTTTTTTGATTTGCTTTTTTACCCGATCACAGCTGCGCAGCGGTCACACAGATCCGGATGTTCCGGATTCTTGCTTACGCTCTCGCTGTAGGTCCAGCAACGGTCGCATTTATGGCCGTCGGCCGGTTTAATCGTTACCCTCAGGTCATTGCGTCCGGTTGCTTCTTCGCCGCCGGCGGCGCCTTCGTGGACTTCCACCTGGGAAACAATGATCAGGGTCGGCAGGTCTTTCTCCACGGACTTCAGAATGTCCAGGGCTTCCCCTTCCGCATACAGCAGAACTTTCGCTTCCAGGGAATTGCCGATAGTCTTGTTCTTGCGATGGCCTTCCAGCACCTTGGTCACTTCGCTGCGAATGGCGATGAAGTTGTCAAACTTGGTTTCCAGGGCTTCGTTAAGATACTCTGCCTTCACTTCCGGCCAGGGCAGCATCTGCACGGATTCCGGCGCGTTGGCCGGTTTCTTCATAAACTGCCATACTTCTTCCATGGTAAAGCTCAGCACCGGCGCCAGCATGACGATGAGATCGTTCAGGATCTCATACATGGCTGTCTGGGCACTGCGGCGGGCCGGGTCGTCAGCTTTGGAAACATACAGGCGGTCCTTGATGATATCCAGATAGAAACTGGACATCTCCACCGTGCAGAAATTGTGGATCGCATGGAACAGCACATGGAAGTCGTAGGCTTCGTACGCCGCCTCCACTTCCTTCTTCAGCTGCTGCAGGCGCATCAGTGCCCACTGGTCCAGTTCCTGCATGTCGGCAAAAGCAACTCTGTCCTTCGCGTAATCAAAGTCATTGGTGTTGCCTAAAATATAACGGATGGTATTGCGGATCTTCCGGTAGGCGTCCGACAGCTGTTTCATAATCTCTTTGGAGATGCGGATGTCCTGCTTGTAATCGGCAGAAGCCGCCCACAACCGGACGATATCCGCGCCGTACTGCTTGATCTCATCCTGGGGCGCGATGACATTGCCCAGGGATTTGGACATCTTGCGGCCGTCGCCGTCCACCACGTAACCGTGGGTCAGTACGGATTTATAGGGAGCATGACCGGTCACCGCCACGGAAGTCAGCAGGGAGGACTGGAACCAGCCCCGATGCTGGTCGCTGCCTTCCAGATACATGGCGCAGGGCCATTCCAGTTCCGGACGTTTCGTCATGACGCCCATATGGCTGGAACCGGAGTCGAACCACACGTCCATGATGTCTTTTTCCTTGCGGAAATGATCGTGGCCGCATTTCGGGCACTTGGTCCCTTCCGGCAGCAGCGCGTCTGCTTCGTATTTCCACCAGGCATCGCTGCCTTCCTGTTCAAAAATATTGGCAATCTTGTCAATGGTAGCCTCGTTTACCAGAGGCTCGTTGCAGTTTTCACAGTAGAAAATCGGGATGGGCACGCCCCATACGCGCTGGCGGCTGATGCACCAGTCGTGGCGGTCCGCGATCATATTATGGATACGGGGTTCGCCCCAGGCGGGGATCCACTGCACTTCATTATGGATGGCGTTCAGAGCCGCTTCCCGGAATCCGTCCACGGAAGCGAACCACTGCTCCGTGGCGCGGTAGATGATGGGGTTCTTGCAGCGCCAGCAATGAGCGTACTGGTGATGGATGTTCTTTTTGCCCAGCAGCATGCCCAGCTCGGCAATGTATTTCAGGATGGGTACGTTGGCGTCAAATACAAACATGCCCTTGAAGCGCTCGCCGGCTTCCGCCGTCATTTTGCCCTGTTCGTCAACCGGGCAGACGATGGGCACATTGTATTTCAGGCAGGTCAGGTAGTCCACGTCGCCGTGGCCGCCGGCGGTGTGCACGCAGCCGGTACCGGTTTCCAGATCCACATAATCCGCCAGGCAGATCATGGATTTGCGGTGGTTGTATTCCGGGAAAGGATGCTCGCATTCCGCGAATTCCATCTCCCGGCCTTTCACCATCCCCAGTACTTTGCCTAATGTCAGGCCGGCTTCCGCCGCCACATTGTTGACCAGCTCGCTGGCCAGGAACAGCACTTCGTCGCCGTTCTCCACAAAGGAATATTCAAAATCAGGATGCAATGTCACCGCCATGTTGCCGGGAATCGTCCAGGGAGTGGTGGTCCAGATCACTACATAGACCGGCCGGCCGTTCACGCCTTCCGGTGTTTTGCCGTTGTCTTTAGTCAAGGGGAACTTCACATAAATGGTAGGCGTCTTCTGGTCCGCGTACTCGATTTCCGCTTCCGCCAGAGCCGTTTCGCAATGAGGGCACCAATATACCGGCTTCAGTCCTTTATAAATGTAGCCTTTGTTGGCCATGGCGCCGAACACCCGGATCTGCTCCGCCTCAAAGGAATGATGCAGGGTCAGGTATGGATGGTCCCAGTCACCCAGCACACCCAGGCGTTTGAATTCTTCCCGCTGGATATCGATGAACTCATGGGCATAGGCGTTGCACTTGGCCCGCAGGTCCAGTGCCGTCATGCTGTGGCGGTCCACGCCCATGGCATTCAGGCAGGCGTGCTCAATGGGCATGCCGTGGGTATCCCAGCCGGGAATATAAGGAGTGTCAAAGCCCCTGGCGTATTTATATTTAATAATGATATCTTTCAGGATCTTGTTCATGGCCGTACCCATATGGATATGGCCGTTGGCATAAGGAGGTCCGTCATGGAGC
>JAFZIG010000046.1 GCA_017554485.1 Acidaminococcaceae bacterium
ACCTTATCCTGCAGCGCGGCATCGGCTTTCGGCCAGTCGCTGATCATGATGCTTTCGCAGTCATGGGGCAGCGCCTGATAAATTTCTTCCGTAATAAAGGGCATATAGGGGTGCAGCAGCTTCATGGCGCCGGTGAGTACCGCCACCAGCACCTGCTGGGCCGTAGCCCTGGCTGCTTCCCCAGATTTTCCGTACAGTCTCGGCTTGGCAAGTTCGATATACCAGTCGCAGATCTCGCCCCAGATGAAATCATACACGGTGCGGCCTGCTTCACCCAGTTCAAATTTGTCCAATAACGAAGTCACATCCGCCGCCACGTCCTGCAGGCGGGAAAGGATCCACTTATCCGCCAGTTCATAAGGTGCCCGTTCCGCGTCAGCCTGATATCCTTCCAGATTCATCAGGGCAAAACGGGAGGCATTCCAGATCTTGTTGGCAAAGTTCCGGGTGGCTTCCAGACGGCTCCAGTAGAACCGCATGTCGTTGCCCGGGGTATTGCCGGTGATCAGCATGAAGCGCAGGGTATCGCAGCCGTACTGCTCGATGACCTGCAGGGGGTCGATGCCGTTGCCCAGAGATTTGCTCATCTTCCGGCCCTGCTCGTCCCGGACCAGCCCGTGGATGAACACTCTTTCAAAGGGAATATCCTGCATGAATTCCATTCCCATGATCAGCATGCGGGCCACCCAGAAGAAGATGATGTCGTAGCCGGTCACCAGCACGCTGGTAGGATAGAACTGTTTCAGAATGTCAGTCTTTTCCGGCCAGCCCATGATGGAGAAGGGCCACAGGGCTGAGCTGAACCAGGTGTCCAGGGCGTCCTCGTCCTGATGCACGGGACCGCCGCACTTGGGACATTTGTCCAGGTCGGTACGGGACGCGATCTCCGCGCCGCAGCCGTCACAGTACCAGACAGGAATACGGTGCCCCCACCAGATCTGGCGGCTGATGCACCAGTCATGCATGTTTTCCATCCAGCCCAGGTAGTTTTTGGTAAAACGTTCCGGCACGAATTGGGTGCGCCCATCCTTTACACAATCTGTCGCAGCCTTCAGCAGCGGTTCCATCTTCACGAACCACTGGGTGGATATCAGCGCCTCAATGGGTTCCCCGCAGCGCTGGCAATGGCCTACGGAGTGGGGACAGTCTTCGATTTTCACCAATAACCCCAGTTCGTCCAAATCTTTTACAATATTTTTGCGGCATTCGTAACGTTCCTGGCCTTCATAGCGTCCCGACTCCTTCGTCATGATGCCGTCTTTGTCGATGACCACAATGGCTTCCAGATTCTGCCGCAGGCTCATCTCATAGTCGTTGGGGTCATGGGCCGGGGTGATCTTCACCGCGCCGGTGCCGAATTCCGTATCAACATAATCGTCGGCAATAATGGGAATCACCCGGTTCATAATCGGCAGCAGGATCTTTTCGCCCACCAGCTTGCCGTACCGCTCATCCTTCGGGTTCACAGCCACCGCCGTATCGCCGGGGATAGTCTCCGGACGGGTGGTAGCGATGGTCAGGTACTCCCCTTCCCTGCCGATGATGGGATATTTGATATACCACAGATGACCGGCGTCATCCTTGTGTTCCACTTCGATGTCGCTCAGGGCCGTATTGCAGTTTACGCACCAGTTGGTGATACGGGTACCGCGGTAGATCAGGCCTTTTTCGTAGAGAGCAACAAAAACTTCCCGCACCGCACGGGAGCAGCCTTCGTCCAGGGTAAAGCGAATCCGGTCCCAGTCGCAGGAAATGCCCAGGCATTTCAGCTGGTCGATGATCCGGTTGCTGTACTGCTCTTTCCAGGCCCAGACCCGTTTCAGGAATTCTTCCCGGCCCAGGTCGTAGCGGGTCAGCCCTTCCGTCTTTTTGATCTCTTCTTCCACCCTGATCTGGGTGGCCAGGCCCGCATGGTCGTAGCCGGGGAACCAGACCGTGTTGTCTCCCATCATACGATGCCAGCGGATCAGGATATCCTGCAGGGTATTATCCAGTGCATGCCCCATGTGCAGCTGCCCCGTAATGTTGGGGGGCGGAATTACAATTGTAAACGGTTTTTTATCCGGATCCGGTTCCGCGTGGAAAAATTTGTGCTCTTCCCAGAACTGATACCACTTCTTTTCCACCGTTGCGGGATCGTATGTTTTGGGAATGTTGTGTTCGTTTGCCATGTCTTTTCCTCCTGTGAGCATATAAAAAATTTTTTTGCTTATTAACTGAATCAACACATATTGAAAATAAAAAAACCTGTTACATAAATGCAACAGGACGAATTACCGCGGTACCACCTGAATTCTTTGTTCACAACTACGGACAGCGATGCAAAATCTTTTGGAGGGGACACCGGAACAACCAATCCTTCTGTCACCGAACATCGCCTGACCATAGACAAAACCCTTCATTATTACGTAACGTGTATCACGGGAATGCTTACGCATATGGCAGGACAAAATAACATTTAGAAGTTTCTTCCAATAATATTATATATGGATCAGTGCTGCTATACTTCTGCATTCCGGCTCCCGGGCTACCTTCAGGCATTCCGATCAGACGATTTTCACCGGCCCCGTCCTCTCTTCAGATCTTTCTGCCCTACTCCTCCCGTTCACGGCCTTTGCTTTGAAATTGTACCTTATTAGTGTACCAACCGCGGGCACCACTGTCAAGTCTTATTTATTGTATACAGGGAAATTTTATACAGCATGTATTGTGTTCTGAAAACACCACATTCTCTGTTCGGATTCGACGAAACAGAATAGAAAAATAACAAAAATTTTTATTTTCCCCTGATACACGTACCACGCGGCGAAGCCGATGCTAACTGGTGTTAGCCCATGTTAACAAGGAAAAATTCCTATTGACAAAACCGTTTCGCGGCCTTATTATTGTCCTTAAAAATCCGGAAGGCAATTTCTGATCCACTGCCCAATACTGTATCTGCCTTTTACATTTCAACAGCTACGGGCAGCGTCCGGCGTGCGCAGCATCATATAACGCCTAATTTATAATATATAAAGGAGTGCTTTTTTATGAACCCACTGCATGTCACGTCCAACCGTGAAAAGATTGCCATGCGCATCTCCTGGTACAGTATTGCTGTCAACGTTTTTCTCTCTCTGGGAAAATTCGCCGCCGGCATCTTTGGCCATTCCGCGGCCATGGTATCAGACGCTATCCATTCTGCTTCCGATGTATTCGCCACGTTTATCGTCATGGCCGGCATTAAGGTTTCCGGTCGCGCTTCTGACGAAGAACACCAGTACGGCCACGAACGGCTGGAATGCGTTGCTTCTATTCTGCTTGCCGTGATCCTGGTACTGACCGGTCTGGGTATCGGTTATGCCGGTATTGAAAAAATCATGAACGGGGATATAGATTCCCTGGAAATCCCGACCTTCTTTCCGCTGGCCGCAGCCGTGGTTTCCATTGTTGTCAAAGAAGCCATGTACTGGTATACACGCCACTACGCCCTGATGCTGGAATCAGATGCTTTGATGGCAGACGCCTGGCATCACCGCAGCGATTCCCTGTCTTCTATCGGCAGCTTTATCGGCATCCTGGGCGCCCGCATGGGTTATCCCATTCTGGACCCCATCGCCAGCGTGGTGATCTGTCTCATGATCATACAGGCAGGCTATGAGATTTTTACCGGCGCTATTGACAAAATGGTAGACAAGGCCTGTTCCAAAGAAGAAGAAGACGCCATGCGCGCTAAAGTCTCTTCCGTTCCCGGCGTCAATCACATCGACCTGCTGCGTACCCGCCAGTTCGGCAGCCGCATTTTCGTAGACGTGGAAGTCAGCGCCGACGACAACCTGACCCTTCTGCAATCCCATCAGATCGCGGAAGAAATCCATCATTCCATCGAAAAAGATTTCCCTAATGTAAAACACTGTATGGTTCACATCAATCCGTTAAGCGAGGTATCCCACGAGTGCTACGGGGAAACGCGTCATTAAGGTGAGGTTTAGGTAAACAGAAATACACTCACACATTTTTTATACTTGAATACGCCGCTTTTCGGCAAATAAAAAACCCGCATGGTCCAGATGCGGGTTTTTTATTTGCAGCTGTGTCAAAAGGAGAAGGAGAAGGATGGGAATTTGCCAAATGACTTGTGAATAGCAAATGACGTATCAAAATATTTCGCCCTGCAAGTAAAAGAATAAGACCGTTTCTGCTTGCGCAAGAACGGTCTTGATATCGTTCACTGGCACCTTCCCACTCTCACCTAGAAAGGCACTTCATGTCAAACATCACTATCCTGTCGCTCGCAGGTTAAGCAAGGATGCTTATACAGTTTATGTTCCGGTTATACGGTGACGGGATCACATCGGAATTACGCCGATTTAATAAACTGCACGAAATATTTATTTGATGTTTTAATTATAACGATTCCTATTAAGTCTGTCAAGCTATTTGTTTAATTATTTTTGTAATTCCGCCTGACACTGATTATTTTTCTACATTCACTTCAGAATCCGTTACTAATGCCGCCATGATGCGGTTGATAAAACCCAGACGCATAGTGGGCTGCAAAACCGAATATGCTGTAATCTGTTCATCCGCAAGACCCAGCGCTTTTTTAAAGGCGGCACGCTGCGACATGGCCGCATTTTTACTGAGCTTATCCGCTTTGGTCAGTACGACATGTATATTAAGCCCGCACTCCAGCATCCATTTATATGCCTCAATATCGCTGTCCATCAGCTTATGACGTATATCCATCAGCTGACAGACCAGTACAAGGTTTGGCGCTTCTTCCAGGTACTTGCGGATAAAGCCGGACCATTGTTCCTTATTCTTATGATTCGTTTTTGCGAACCCGTAACCGGGAAGATCCACCAGATAAAACTGCGTCCTGTCTTCCGCCTGTTCCGTTGTCCGCTTGGCATCCAGCCGGTAAAAATTCAGGGTCTGTGTCTTACCGGGAGAAGAACTGACCCTGGCCAGCCGGTTCCGGCGGCAGACCGAATTGATCAAAGAAGATTTGCCTACATTAGAACGTCCTATAAACGCTACTTCCGGCAAATACGGTTTGGGATACTGCTCCGCACGGACTGCAGAAGTCACAAATTCCGCACGGATAAAATCCCATTGTTCTTTTGTCATGCGCACCTCCTCATCTGATTTGGATCATGCCGATTTCTGTCACGGCACACCGTAAGAGAATCATTGTGCACGTTTCCCTATCTCTCTCGCAATGTAAACACCGCTGGCGCTGGCCTGGGACAGGCCTCTGGTAATGCCGGCCCCGTCTCCTGCCGCAAATAAGTTGGGAATCTTTGTTTCCAGATGTCCATCCAGATCCAGGCGGGAACTGTAGAATTTAACTTCCACTCCATACAGCAGCGTGTCCGCATTGGCCATGCCGGGGGCAATCTTGTCCAGGGCATAGATCATTTCAATAATATCGTCCAGCTGCCGTTTCGGCAGCACCAGGCTTAAGTCCCCTGGCGTCGCGTTCAGGGTAGGACGGGTGAAGCTTTTTGCCAGCCGCCTCTCATTGGTCCGGCGCCCTTTGACCAGATCCCCGAACCGCTGCAGAAGAACCCCGCCGCCTAACAGGTTGGAAAACGATGCAATCCTTTTTCCGTACTGATGCGGCTCTTTAAAAGGTTCCGTAAACTTATTGCTCACCAGCAGGGCAAAATTCGTATTCTCACTCTGCCGGGCCGGATCCGCATAACTGTGCCCGTTTACGGTGATGATACCATCTGTATTTTCGGCCACTACATAGCCGTTGGGGTTCATACAGAAAGTCCGCACCAGGTCATTGTACCGTTCGGTACGGTAGACCAGTTTGGCTTCATATACTTCATCAGTAATATGCTTAAAGACAGCAGCCGGAACTTCTACCCGGACGCCTACATCTACTGCGTTATTGGTAAAGGCAAGGCCCAGCTTCCGGCCTTGTTCCGTGAACCATTCCGCGCCGGCCCTGCCGGGAGCCGCGATCAGATACGTGCTACGCAGTTCCCCCTTTGTCGTATCCAGAACAAACTCATCTTCTTTTTTATAGAAGCTGTTCACCTTTGTATTACAGAAAATATCTACTTTTTTACGCAGGTCTTCATAAATATTTTCCATGATCTGCAGGTTGTTTTCTGTGCCCAGATGACGAACCTTGCCGTTTAACAGATGCAGGTCGTAACCCAGGGCTTTGCGCCCAATGGAAGAATTCTTGGTTGTAAAGGTTTCTCCCGGGGCGCCGTACCTGCAGTTGATGGAATCCACGTAATCAATCAGTTCCATCACAGTCTGCTTAGGCAGATATTCCGGCAGCCAGCCGCCAAACTCGGTAGTAAAGTTATATTTACCGTCGGAAAATGCACCGGCGCCGCCAAATCCCCGCATGATCGCGCAGGGAACACAGCGCAGGCAATGATCGGTTTTTCCTGCGGCCAGGGGGCAATGACGCTGCGCCACCGTATGCCCTTCTTCCAGCATGACTACGGAAAGCCCCGGGAACTTTTCACTGAATTCCCAGCAGGCAAAAATTGCAGCAGGTCCCCCGCCAATCACAGCAACATCATATTTTTTCCTCATACTACCGTCCCTCGCTGTCACTCTGTACCTTTTTTCAATCTGTTTTTATTCGTAACCTGCCCTCACAAGGGCTTTAAGGCCAGTTTCAGCACTTCATCCATATGGCTTACCGGAATAAAATGAATCTCCTCCCGGACCTTTTCCGGCAGTTCTGTCAGATCCTGCATATTCCGCTCCGGCAGCAGTACCGTCTTTACGCCATAACGGTGGGCTGCCAGCATCTTCTCTTTAATCCCTCCTACCGGGAGCACCTTCCCGGAAAGGGTAATTTCACCGGTCATCGCCAGACCCGCTTTAACAGGCCGTCCCGTCAGAGCGGAAACCATTGCCGTTACCATCGTAATGCCGGCAGAAGGCCCGTCCTTGGGAATCGCACCTTCCGGCAGATGGATATGGATGTCCGTTTTATCATAGAAGTCTTCTTTCAGTCCCAGCGCTTTATAACGGGACCGGATATAGGTATAGCCGGCCCGGGCAGACTCTTTCATCACGTCGCCCAACTGGCCGGTCAGGGTCATACCGCCTTTCCCGTCAGCTGCCAGCACTTCGACCTTCAGCAGTTCACCGCCCACGCTGGTCCAGGCCAGGCCGGTCACGATCCCCACTTCTTCCCGGGCCCGCAGATCCGATTCCAGATAAATACAGGGGCCAAGGTACTCCGCAAGATTTTTCACCGTGACCTTCGCGTCTGTTTCCTTGCCGGTTACGATACGAAACGCCACCTTACGGCACAGTTTCGCAATCTGCCGCTCCAGACGCCGTACCCCGGCTTCCCTGGTATAATCCCGGATCATCTTCCGGATGGCGCCGGTGGTAATGGAAAAAGTATCTCTGGTCAGGCCGTTGGCTTCCATCTCCTTCGGCAGCAGATGAAGTCTTGCAATATTTAATTTCTCGTCTTCCGTATAACTGGATAATTCTATGACCTCCAGCCTGTCCAGCAAGGCCGGAGGAATGGTTTCCGCCGTATTGGCCGTGACGATCCAGAACACAGAAGAAAGGTCAAAAGAGTATTCGATAAAATGATCGCTGAAGGCATGGTTCTGTTCCGGATCCAGCGCTTCCAACAACGCAGAAGCAGGATCTCCGCGGAAATCACTGGCCATCTTGTCCACTTCGTCCAGCAAAAACAGCGGGTTCAGGCAGCCCACTTTCTGCATCCCGTGGATCAACCGCCCCGGCATGGCCCCGATGTAGGTGCGGCGATGCCCGCGGATTTCCGCTTCATCCCGCACACCGCCCAAAGAAACACGGGTAAACTTGCGGTTTATTGCTTCCGCAATAGACACTGCCATGGAAGTTTTGCCCACCCCGGGAGGACCTACCAGGCATAAAATCGGCGCCTTATTGGTCTTGGCCAGTTTTTGCACAGCCAGATGTTCCAGGATGCGCTCTTTGACCTTTTTCAGACCGTAATGGTGCTTGTCCAGGATCCGGGCCGCTTTTTCAATATCAAAGCCGTTTTCATCATATTTCCCCCAGGGAAGATCCAGCACCGTGTCCAAATAATTGCGGATCACCGCGCTTTCCGCCATCATGGGGGGCATCTTGAACAGACGGTCAACCTCTTTGTTCAGGCCTGTCACCACTTCTTCCGGCAGGGGCAGCGCCTTGATTTTTTCTCTGTATTCTTCTGCTTCCGCGTGTACATCCTCCGCATCGCCCAGTTCCTTGCTGATAACCTTCAGCTGTTCCCGCAGATAATATTCTTTCTGATTTTGCTCAATATTCTGGTGAACCTTCTGGGCAATGCTCTTTTCCAGCTCGGAAATGGTCATCTCCTTATGGAGAATCTCATAAAGCTTTTCCAGCCGTGACTTGACGGACACCGTCTCCAGCAACAGCTGTTTCGTCTCCAGATTGACATCCAGATAACCGGCTATGGTATCCGCCACAATGCCCGCATCAGGATTATCTTTAAATGAAAGCAGGACTTCCGGACTGATCTTTTTGCCCAGCAGCACCCATTTTTCAAATTCGGAAATCACCATACGGCGCAAGGTTTCCAGTTCCAGCCCCTCTTCAGGCAAAGCCCGGGCGGACAGCTCCGTAATAGCGGCATCCCAGCAGCCTTCCGCGTCTTCCGATACCTGATCTGCCGACGCACGGTAAAGACCTTCAACCAAAATCCGTACCGCGCCTCCCGGCAGCTTCAGCATCTGCCTGATCTCGGCCACCACACCTACCTTGTACAGATTATCCAGTGCCGGTTCTTCTGCTTCTGATTTTATCTGGGAAACGATCAATATTTTTTTGCCATGCCGCATCGCCACGTTTACAGCATTCAACGACCTTGCCCTGGCGATGTCCAGATTCATCACCATACCGGGGAAAATCACCATGCCGCGTAAAGGCAGCAGAGGCAAAATCCGGGAAAACGTATCCAACTTGTATCCTCCGTCAGGCAACAATCAGTTCCGGTTCCACATGCCGCCGTACTGTATCTTCCGTCACAACACACTTTACCACATCGGAACGGGACGGGACTTCATACATCACATCCCGCATAATCCCTTCAATAATAGCACGCAGGCCGCGGGCGCCGGTCTCCCGGCGCAGGGCTTCTTCCGCGATGGCAACCAAGGCGCCGTCTTCAAAAACAAGTTCCACGTTATCCATGCTCAGGAAATGCTGATACTGTTTGATCAGCGCATTTTTGGGCTCTTTCAAAATCCGTACAAGCGCTTCTTTGTCCAGGGAATCCAGGGTAACCATCACCGGCAGGCGCCCGGCGAACTCCGGAATCAGGCCGAACTTCATCAAATCTTCCGGCATCACCTGTTTTAGCAGGGAATCCTCTGCCTTCAGCTCTGTTTTCTTTTTGATATCCGCGCCAAAGCCCATGGCCTTGGTATCAATGCGCTCTTTGATGATGCTGTCCAGTCCCGCGAAGGCGCCGCCGCAGATAAACAGAATATTGGTGGTGTCGATCTGCAGGAACTCCTGGTGGGGATGTTTGCGCCCGCCCTGGGGCGGGACGTTGGCCGTGGTTCCTTCCAGGATCTTCAGCAGGGCCTGCTGGACGCCTTCACCGGAAACATCCCGGGTAATGGAAACATTTTCCGACTTCCTGGCGATCTTATCAATTTCATCAATATAAATAATACCCCTCTGGGCCTTTTCAATGTCGTAATCCGCATTCTGGATCAGGCGCAGCAGGATATTCTCCACGTCTTCCCCTACATAGCCGGCCTCAGTCAGCGTGGTCGCGTCCGCAATCGCAAAGGGGACCTGCAAAATCTTTGCCAGCGTCTGCGCCAGCAGTGTTTTCCCGCTACCGGTAGGTCCCAGCATCAGGATATTGGATTTCTGCAGTTCCACATCCTTATCTTCCGGACGCCCGGTTCCGTAATTAATTCTTTTGTAATGATTATAGACCGCAACAGCCAATGTCTTCTTCGGTTCTTCCTGTCCGATTACATACTCGTCCAGGATCGCCTTGATTTCTTTCGGCGTCGGCAGGGTTTGCAGCGCCTTTGGCTCTGCAATATTGTTTTCTCTTTCGTACTCTTCCCTAAGAACTTCCGTGCACAATTCGATACATTCATCACAAATATACCCGTTGCGCCCGGCCAGCATGCGCTTTACCTGGTCACCCCGTTTTCCGCAGAAGGAACAAATTACATTTCGGCTTTTCGTATCATCGGAAAAATTCATCTGATTCTTACCTCTAACTTTAAAATTTACAAAAGATATTACGCTTCCGGCATACGGTCCACAACCTGGTCAATGATTCCGTATGCCAGTGCTTCTTTGGCGGTCAAGAAGTTATCCCTGTCAGTATCTGCCGCCACAGCCTCTTTGGTCTTACCTGTATGCTTTACAATTACATCGTACATTTCTTCCCGGATCCGCAGGATATTTTTTGCGTGAATAGCAATGTCGGACGCCTGCCCTTCATAGCCGCCCAAAGGCTGATGGATCATGACTTCCGAATGGGGCAGGGCATAACGCTTGCCTTTTTTGCCGGCCATCAGCAGGATGGAGGCCATGCTGGCCGCCAGACCCACACAAATTGTAGATACGTCAGGCTTAATATACTGCATCGTATCGTAAATCGCCATGCCGGCGGTCACACTGCCGCCGGGGCTGTTAATATACAAATGAATATCTTTGTCCGGATTTTCCGATTCAAGGAACAACAGCTGGGCAATCACAACGTTGGCCACTTCGTCGGTAATCGCCCCGGTCAGGAACACGATCCTGTCCTTTAACAGGCGGGAATAAATATCATAGGAGCGTTCGCCCCGGTTATTCTGTTCAACTACAATCGGAACATAATTCATAGGATGCACCTCTTTCAAATCCTTCTGTCAAATACTTTACAAAATTCAGGATAAAAGGGCTGTCTGCACATACGCACAGACAGCTCCGCAGATTTACAGCTTATTTATTATTTTGCGCTATCCAGAATCACATGGGCAGCCTTGTGACGCAGGATGTTAGCCAGAAGCAGGCCCATATTGTTGTTCTTGCGGATGATGGTCTTCACGTCTTCCACACGGGCTCCGTTCTGGTCCGCGATGGACTGGAGCTGGACATCTACATCAGCCATGTCCACCTGGATGTTTTCCGCTTTGGCGATAGCATCCAGCACCAGGTCGGTGCGGACATTCTTTTCCGCGCCTTCCCGCTGCGCTTCACGCAATTTTGCCATATCCATGCCGGTGTACTGCATGTACTGTTCCAGCGTCATCTTCCGGCTTTCCAGATTCAGTTTGATCTCTTCCACCATCTGGGTGATGCGGTCTTCAATCATAACGGCCGGAACTTCCATCTTGGCGTTGTTTACAGCTGTATCGATCAGAGCGTTTTCATATTCTGTTTTAACATCCCGTTCCGCAGCTTCCTGCATGCGTTTTTTATAATCTTCTTTTGCCTCAGCAACGGTTTTGTAACGGGTGTATTTGGCGATATACTCATCGTTCAGTTCCGGCAGTTCCTTGTGCTTTACAGCCTGGATATGCACTTTGAAGATAGCCTGTTTGCCCGCCAGTTCGGGAACGAAATAACTATCCGGGAAGGTTACGTCCACATCGGTGTCATCATCCTTCTTCAGGCCGATCAGCTGGTCTTCAAAGCCGGGAATAAAGGAACCGGAGCCAACTTCCAGAGGATAACCCTTGCCTTCGCCGCCGCTGAAGGCTTCCCCGTCAACAGTACCGGCAAAGTCAATGATGGCAAAGTCACCTTTTTCGATAACGGTCTCATCATCGGTATCTACCATCTTCGCGCCGCGGCTGCGCAGGTCTTCCAGCGCCTTGTCAACATCTTCGTCAGAAACCTTCGCTTCTTTTTTCTCTACATGGAGGCCTTTGTACTTGCCCAATTCCGGTTCCGGCTTCAGCACCACTTTAACATCAACAGCAAAGTCCTTTCCTTCCTCGAAAGCTTCAAAGGCTTTCTTCTCATCCTGCACTTCCGGATCGGAAACCGGCATCAGCTTTTCTGCCTCTATGGCCTGCTGGTACGCTTTATTGACACAAATGTTAAAAGCTTCTTCCTTCACGGCAGCTTTCCCGTAATGCATCTCAATAATATTGCGAGGCGCCTTGCCCGGACGGAAACCGGGGATCTTCACCTGGTTCGCGATCCTGGCAACAGCCTGTTTAAAGCCTTTGTCAACTTCCGCAACAGTCACAGAAATTTTTAAGACTGCGTCATTTCCTTCTCTGGTAACATTCACATTCATTGAAAAAATCCTCCCTTGGTATATGTTACTATTTTGTAATAACAGTTTAAAATTCGGGTACGCAAACTCCACCCATTTTCACAATGCTACAATATAATATCACAAGGTTATCTTTTTGACAAGCAAACCAAAGGAAAAAACAAAAGTCAAAAAGAAAATTTTTTGTGAATCCCTGAAAAAACTATGAACACTCCATATGTAAAAACATTTTGTTTATAATTATTTGCCGCAGCCTGCCCGGAAAAATAAAAAATCCCGGCTGCAGAGCCGGGACAAATCTTCATGGAGCGGAAAACGAGACTCGAACTCGCGACCCCAACCTTGGCAAGGTTGTGCTCTACCAACTGAGCTATTTCCGCATCGGTAACAACATGCTTGATTATAAAGTATGATTCCGGTTTTGTCAACACCTTTTTTAGGGAGACGCTGATTAAATGAGTTTGTGCGATGACCGAGGGCTTTTTGCGACTGACAAGGAAATGGCCCGAAGGCGCAGCCGTAGCTGCGTTGAGGGACAATGACGCAGTCAGTCACAAAAAGCACCGGTCAGCGTGCGGACGAATTAATCAGCGTTTCCTTAGAATATCCCCAGTACCATCTGGCTGATATTCTTGGCGTGGTCGCTGGTTCTCTTCATGTTGATCAGAATCTCCAGGAAGACCAGGCCGGAATCCGGATGGCAGGCTCCCTCATTCAGGCGCCGGATATGGTTTTTCCGCATCTCCTTCTGGGCGGTTTTGACTTTCCGGCAGACGCTCCAGGCCTGCTCTGCCAATTTCGCGTCATTTTTCGCAAAGCTTTCCAGACTCATCTCCAGCGACTGCTCCATCAGGCTTCCCAATTCGGCGATTTCTTTCTGCGCTTCCGGGGAGATTACGATAGTTTCCTCAAAAATCTTGCGGCTGCGCTTCACCAGGGTCTGGGCATGGTCGCCGATGCGTTCCAGGTCGATACAGGCATGCATCAGGGCCATATGCTTGGCAGCCAGGGTGCCGCCCAACCCTTTTTCAGAAATACGTGTAAGGTAACGGGTAATCTCTTCATTTAATTTATCTACAATGGGTTCATGTTCCAGCACATACTGCACCCTGGCAGGATCGTAGGCTACCAGGGATTCCACGGCTACATGCATGTTTTTCCGGGCCACTTCCCCCATGCGGAGCACTTCCTTTTCCGCCAGCACGATGGCGATGGAAGGCGTTGCCAGCATGGCATCATTCAAATACAGGGGCTTCATGGAAATCTTCTCGCCCTTATCCGGCAGCAGTTTCTCAATGAGATGGGTAAAGGGAGTGATCAGGGGCAGGAAGATCAGGGTGTTCAGCACATTAAAGGCACTGTGGGAGTTGGCGATCTGACGGGCGATATCCCCTGCCGGGGAAATCGCCAGCACGATTTTGACGAAAAGGGGCATGAACACAAGGAATATCACGCAGCCGAACGAGTTGAACAGCACATGGGACAGCGCCACCTGCTTGGCCGAAGTATTGCTCCGGGACGCCGCTAAGATGGCCGTCAGGCAGGTACCGATATTATCGCCCAGCAGCACCGGGATGGCCCCTTCCAGAGGCAGCAGGCCCTGCGTGGCCATGACCATCAGGATACCTACCGTAGCCGCGCTGGACTGGACCAGGATGGTGAAGATGATACCCACGATGACCGCCAGTACCGGGTTATCGGCAAAACGGGAAACGAACTCCACAAATACCGGACTGCTGCGCATGGGGGCCGCCGCACCGCTGAGTACCTTCATACCCAGCATCAGCAGGCCGAAGCCCAGCATGATCTGGCCGATGAACTGCCAATTCTTGCGTTTGGCAAAGACACGGATCATGACCCCGATAAAGATCATGACCGTAAAATATTCCGTCAGGTTGAACGCGATCAGCTGCGCCGTAAGGGTCGTCCCGATATTGGCCCCCATGACCACGCTGAAAGCCTGCTTTAACGTCATCACGCCGGCGTTGACCAGCCCTACCGACATGACGGTAGTTGCCGCGGAAGACTGCAGAGTCGCCGCTACCAGGGCGCCAAGCAGCACACCCATCACCGGCACACCGGTAAGAGACTGGAGCACTTTCTGGAGCCGGGCCCCGGCAGCCTGCTGCAGACCGCCGCCCAGCAGCTCCATACCGTATAAGAACAGCCCAACGCCGCTCAAAAAAGCAAAAAGATATAGTATCATAACCGTGTCAAAAAATCAGCCGGAAATAATTCCGGCTGATTTCAATTTTCCCTTATTCTTTCCCGGCCAGCTTCTTGTAAGTTGCCAGTCTTTCCATGGCATCCGCTTCGGTCTTCTGATATAACTCTTCGGCCAGCTGCGGACGTACTTTCTGCAGGGAAGCAAAGCGCACTTCACCCATCAGGTAATCACGGAAGCTTTCCGTAGGTTCTTTGGAATCCAGGATGAACGGATTCTTGCCCTGGGCTTTCAGCTGCGGATTGTAACGGTAGGTTGCCCAGTAACCGCAGGCAACGGCGCGTTTTTCTTCCAGCTGGCTGCAGCCCATGCCGGCTTTCAGGCCGTGGTTGATGCACGGGCAGTAGGCAATGATCAGGGACGGACCGTCATAGGCTTCCGCTTCCGTCAATGCTTTTACCAGCTGATTCTTGTCGGCGCCCATGGAAACCTGGGCCACGTAAACATACCCGTAGCTCATGGCCATCATGCCCAGATCTTTCTTCTTGGTGCGCTTGCCGCTGGCAGCAAACTGTGCGATAGCCGCCGTCGGGGTCGCCTTGGAGGACTGGCCGCCGGTGTTGGAATACACTTCCGTATCCAGAACCAGTACATTGATGTTCTTGCCGCTGGCCAGCACGTGATCCAGACCGCCGTAACCGATATCATAGGACCAGCCGTCGCCGCCGATGATCCAGTGGCTGCGTTTGATAAAGAACTGCTTCAGATCCAGGATCGCCTGCAGCGCCGCATCGCCTGCCTCTTTCGCCAGCAGTGCCGCCAGTTTATCGGCCCGGTCACGGGTACCGTCACTGACGTTCTTCTTTTCTTTCCATTCTTTCATGGCCGCCTGCAGTTCCGCAGAGCCTTTGCCTTCAGCCAGGGCGGCGTCGATGAGTTCTTCTACTTTGTCACGGGACTGCTCTACGCCCAGGAACATGCCCAGACCGTATTCCGCATTGTCCTCAAACAGGGAGTTGCCCCAGGCCGGGCCATGGCCTTTCCTGTTCACCGTGTAAGGCATGGACGGGGAAGAAGCGCCCCAGATGGAGGAACAGCCGGTGGCGTTGGCCTGCATCATGCGGTCGCCGAAGAGCTGGGTAACCAGTTTGACATAGGGTGTTTCACCGCAGCCGGAGCAGGCGCCGGAGAACTCCAGCAGGGGCTGCTCGAACTGGGAGCCCTTTACGGTGTGTTTATTCATCGGATTGGGTTTTTCCGAAACTTCCTTCATGGCATAATCCCAGGCAGGCGCTTTATCCAGCTGGGTATCCAGGGGTTTCATGAAGAGGGCCTTGCCCGGAGCCGGGCAGACCTGAGCGCAGTTGCCGCAGCCCTGGCAGTCGTACGGGGAAACCACGATAGCAAACTTGCTGCCGTCTTTGGCGCCCATGGCCGGTTTGGACGGATAGCCGATCTTTTCCGCTTCCGCGTCGTTCAGCAGCACCGGACGGATGGCAGCATGCGGGCAGATGAAAGCGCACTGGTTGCACTGGATGCATTTTGCCACGTCCCATTCGGGCACGTTGATGGCGATGCCGCGTTTTTCGAAGGCAGAGGTGCCAACCGGGAAAGTGCCGTCGGCATGACGGGCCATGATGCTCACCGGCAGCTTGTCCCCTTCCTGACGGTTTACGGGAACCAGAATATCATCTACGAAAGCGTTGCCGGTCTTCTTGGTTTCCACTTTGTCCTTGGCGTCAGCCCAGGCCGCCGGCACATCGATCTTCACGATGGCTTCGATGCCCTTGTCGATAGCCGCGTTGTTCATGTCCACAACGTTCTGGCCTTTCATGCCGTAAGAAGCTTCCACAGCATCCTTCAGGTATTTCACCGCGTCTGCCAGCGGAATGATGTCCGCCAACTTAAAGAACGCGGACTGCATGATCATGTTGATGCGGCCGCCCAGACCGATGGACTGTGCAATCTTCACCGCGTCGATAATATAGAAGTTAACATGCTTCTTCGCAATGTACTGTTTTACCGCCGCCGGCAGCTTCTCATCCAGTTCTTCCGGGGTCCAGCTGCAGTTCAGCAGGAAGTTGCCGCCCTCTTTCAGGCCGGACATAATATCATATTTATAAACGTAGGACTGGTTGTGAACCGCCACATAGTCCGCGTCTTTGATCAGGTACGGCTCCATGATGGGCTCTTTGCCGAAGCGCAAGTGGGAAACGGTGATGCCGCCGGACTTCTTGGAGTCATAGGCGAAATAGCCCTGGGCATACATATCCGTATGGTCGCCGATGATCTTGATGGCGCTCTTGTTGGCACCTACGGTACCGTCGGAACCCAGACCCCAGAACTTGCAGCCCTTGGTTCCCTTGGGGGTAGCGTTAAGGATCTTGGTGCAGGGCAGGGACGTATTGTTCACGTCATCGTTAATGCCTACTGTGAAACCGTTCTTCGGTGCAGGCTGACGCAGGTTTTCAATGACCGCATACATTTCGGTAGGTGTGAATTCTTTGGAACCCAGACCGAAACGGCCGCCCACGATGACCGGTTTCATGTCGCTCTGGTAGAACGCGCTGCACACATCCAGGTATAAAGGCTCTGCCAGGCTGCCGGGTTCTTTGGTACGGTCCAGCACCGCCACCCGTTTCACAGTCTTGGGCACAGCTCCCAGGAAATGTTTCACGGAGAAAGGACGATAGAGATGAACCGCAATGACGCCGACCTTGGTGCCTTCAGCCGCGTTCACCAGTTCCGCTGTCTTGATGGCAGTTTCCTGTCCGGAACCCATGACTACGATTAAGTCTTCCGCGTCTTCCGGTCCGTAGTAATTGAACAGGTGATATTCACGGCCGGTGATCTTGCTGACCTGGGCCATGTAATCCTCTACGATTTCCGGAACCGCTTCATAATATTTGTTGACGGCTTCGCGGCTCTGGAAATAAGTATCCGGATTCTGGGCGGTGCCCCGCATTACCGGAGCGTCCGGGTTCAGGCCCCGCTGACGGAACGCTTTCACTGCATCCCAGTCCAGCATTTCCGCATAATTCTTATAATCAAATACTTCGATCTTCTGGATTTCATGAGAGGTACGGAACCCGTCAAAGAAGTTCAGGAAGGGAACGCGGCCCTTGATGGCGGACAGATGGGCCACACCGGTGAGGTCCATAACTTCCTGCACGCTGCCTTCCGCCAGCATGGCGAAACCGGTCTGGCGGCAGGCCAGCACGTCCTGATGGTCGCCGAAGATGCTGAGGGTGCTGGTGGCCAGGGCGCGGGCCGATACGTTGAACACGGCCGGCAGCAGCTCGCCGGAGATCTTATACATGTTAGGAATCATCAGCAACAGACCCTGGGAAGCCGTGTAAGTAGCAGTCAGGGCGCCTGCCTGCAGGGAGCCGTGTACCGCGCCTGCGGCGCCGGCCTCGGATTGCATCTCCAATAACTTTACGGTCTGCCCGAACAGATTCTTCTTGCCTGCGGAAGCCCATTCATCCACATGCTCCGCCATCGGTGACGACGGCGTGATGGGATAAATGCAGGCTGCGTCAATAAAAGCGTAGGAAGCATAAGCGGCGGCCTCGTTGCCGTCCATAGTTTTCATGATAGCCATAGATAGATTCCCCTTTTCATTAAACTTTTCATACAAACTGATCAACAAATTCTCTCTGCTCTGTTCTGTTATTCGTAACTAATATCATAATGAGCCATTATAATATTATTATTAATTATATCCTATCCACAGCTCTTCCGCAATGTAAAACTTGCTGTATTTTGTATTCTTTTCTGAAATCACAAATAGTATGATATAATATTTTACAGAAGCAAATGACCCGGACGACCCGGGGGAAAGGAAAACCCCGATCACCTGTTGCGATGACCGGGGTCTGTGTGACAGTCATGAATATCGTACTTGTATTATTAAAAGAAAAACTGGACAGCCTGCTTCGCCAGGAAGCAGACATTACAACAAAAAAAGAAGAGACGCTGCTGACCTACAAAAATCCTTTCGGCAAAAATCCGCTGCAGGTTTTGTTCAGCCCGGAGGAGGACATTAAAGTCATCCTGAACAAGACGCCCCGGTATTATCGGCAAGATGAAGCTTCCATAGAAAAACTGCTGCATGATGTGGCAAGCTATACAGCAGGAAAAACCGTTTCCCTGGATTTTACGGACAACAACGGAAACGAAAGCAGGCATGACCGCATCGCCAAAGCGTCCGATGTGGAAGCCTTAACCCTGGACTCTCTCGTCGAACTCTCTATCCGTATCAACCTGCTGAACAGCGTCGAGTTAAAATACCTGCTGGCCAGCGGCGGCACGGTAAATGTACACTTCTGGAATCCGGCCAACGATTTCCGGTACCGGCAGATTGGAAGTTATTTGAAAAAAATCTGATTACATTGCCTGCATGAAATATAACAGGCAAAACGCAACACTAAAAACTGCGATACAAACTACGCGCCTCTGCAGCAGGAGAACCCTGTTCGCAAAGACGCGTATTTTTCTCAGTTTAAGCATGTTTATCCAAGAAGCACTGACCAAAATGATTCCATGCTTTCCTGCGTTTCTCTTATCACTTCATCCACCCCAGCTTGTCCGCCAGGTACGCCCCCGTACCCGCCGCAGCCGAATTCAGTGCGGAACGCAGCCCGTCCAGCAGCCACTCAAACAGCAGCAGAGGAATCGCAGCCCGCAGGGGCAGTCCCAGTAAGAACAGAAGCAGCAGCGCACAATACAGGCCGCTGCCCCGGTAATTCGCAGATACCAGGGATATAAACAGGATCCAGATAAAAATACCTGACATGGAAAGAAACGAAACCGGAATGTTACCGTAACGCACCACCGTCAGACAGGCAACTCCCCAATACAGGACCGTACCTGTTTTGCCCAGCAAAGTTCCGCAGCGCCAGGCAGCCAGTCCCGCATCCTCGGTAATGCCCATGCGCCGAAGACTGCGGAGGGCATCCGCTTCACCGGAACCGGAGGAACAGGCAGTAAAGGCCTGCAGCAAAACCGGTTTAAAGTTACGCAGAAAATGCCGGGGGCAGTCTTTGCCGCAATGCCACAGCTGGTACCCGTAAACCAAAACCCCGTAAGCGACGCAGCAAAAAGCCGTGACCAATACCAGCTTCACACCGGGCCAGAGGGCGGCCAGTCCTCGCATCGCAATTAACGGGCAAAGAAGACAAAACAGACCGGCAGGCAAAAAACGCAGCAACAATGTGCCTCCATAACCAAACACATCTGCCAGGGAACGGAACAGCCTGCGGGCTTCCTCCCCTTCCGGACCGATCTTGCCCGCCGCAGCCCCTGACAGCACTGACAGCAGCAGTGCTCCGGGCGCCAGTTGCCGGAGCCAGCCTGATCCCAAATCAGCAAACCCGGTATGATAAACCGGGAAAAACGAAGGTCCGGTAATCACACCCGCTGCTATACCAAGAATCGCGGCGCCAACTATGGCAGTATAATGAAAAACCTGCAGCCTTACAGGCGCCGAACCATCAGACCGAAATTGCAGGCGCAGCATCACGCCTGCAACAAGATTCAGGCAGACAAGAGGAACCGCCAGCAGGAGCAGCAGTTTCAGATATGCTATGCCTGTCGTATACATCAGCATGTTCACCCTGGGCCCGACTCCCGCAAACCGGAAAAGGAAACCTGCCAGAACGCTTATAATTAAGGAAGCGATCATTAAAACCGTAGTATTCAATTTCAGATTGACCGGGATTCCGCGAATCAGCATAGTTGCCCTTCCTCTTAAAACGACACGCTGTAATTAAGTAACCATTGATTCATTTTTCTGCACTCATGCGGTGCTTTGCGTAAACGATCGTATTAGTATCTCCAGACACCGCCTGGTAAAAAAGCCGGTTCCTTACGGTTCCGGCTGTATTTTTTTTGGTGCGGGCGACAGGACTTGAACCTGCATGGATAAACCGCCAGATCCTAAGTCTGGTGCGTCTGCCAATTCCGCCACGCCCGCAAAACTGCTATGTATTATTTTAAAATACCGCGGGCAGACTGTCAAGAACAACAACGGCAGGAACGTCTTCGCAAAAACCAATAAGCAGCAATAACACAAAAAGCTCCCGTTCTTGCGAACAGGAGCTGATTTTCTGGTGATCCATCCGCGACTCGAACGCGGGACACCCTGATTAAAAGTCAGGTGCTCTACCGACTGAGCTAATGGACCATGTTGGCTGGGGTGGCAGGGCTCGAACCTACGCATACAGGAGTCAAAGTCCTGTGCCTTACCGACTTGGCTACACCCCAAAATGAAAAAAATGGGGTGGGTAACAGGATTTGAACCTGCGAAAATAACGGAGCCACAATCCGCCGTGTTAGGCCAGCTTCACCATACCCACCATATCATAAGCATTGCTTAATGACGGAAATTATTATAACACAGGCAAAATAACCTGTCAACCGGAATCCATATGTTTACTTTTAAAATTATAATAACCGTTAATCTTCCGGAAAAGATACTATTTTTCGACCCTTATTTTTAATTTGTTGCAAAATTTTTACAGTTCGTATATAATAAGTTAGTTATAAGGGAAAGTGTTTCTATGATTTTCCATTACGGGATTTCTTCCTTTCTTTACCGCCATGAATGGGTAATCATAAAAACACACAGGAAAGGAGGGACGGGCCATGTTCAAAGTTTTGAAAAGCACCAACACCGGCGTCGATGAATTCGACATCGAAGACATGGAAAAAGGCTGCTGGATCGATGTTGTCGCTCCCACTGCCGAAGAACTGGACGTGATCGAGAAAGCCACGCACATTACCAGGGATTTCCTCACCGCGGCCCTTGACCGGGAAGAAAAAGCCCGTACGGAAATTGATGAAGATCAGCTTCTGGTCGTTATTGACATTCCTTTCTTCCGAAGTAACAAGGATTACGATACCATGCCGTTGGGCATCATCGTTACCAAAGACGTCATCGTTACGGTTTGTCTGGAAAGCAATGCAGTCACTTCCGGCTTTAACGCCAAAACGTACAAAATGTTCAGCACGTTCAAAAAGACCCGCTTCCTGTTCCAGATCCTGTATAAATCGGCTACCCTGTATCTGAAATATATCCGCAACATCATGCGCCGGACGGATGATTTGGAAGCGCACCTGCGCCAGGCCATGGAAAATTCCAAACTGTTCAGCATGCTGGACCTGCAGAAATCCCTGACCTATTTTACCACATCCCTTCGCAGCAACTACATGGTTACAGAAAAGCTCCTGCGGCTGCGTACCACTACGCAGACACAGCAGCTGATCAAGATGTACGAGGAAGACGAAGACCTGCTGGACGATGTTATCGTCGAATACAAGCAGGCCATAGAAATGGTCGAGATGTACAGCCACATTTTGCAAAGCATGATGGAAGTGTTCGCTTCCATCATCAGCAACAACCTGAACCTGGTGATGCGTTTCCTGGCTTCGGTGACCATTATCCTGGCCATCCCCACGTTTATCTCCGGTCTGTGGGGCATGAACGTGCCGGTACCTTTTGCAGAGTTTGCCCACGGTTTCTACATCGTGTTCGGACTTGCCTGCGTGGTCAGCCTGCTGGCCGGTTACTGGCTGTGGAAAAAGCATATGTTCTGAAAATTAATTGACAAAACAAAAGGCAGTTCCCGAAAATGGGGGCTGCCTTTTTATCTTCTTAACATTTTTTGTTTCTGTAATTGCTCTTGCCCTTACAGGGCGCAGGCCTTTTTCATCTTTATACCCGTTACGTTTCCAATATTGTTTTTCAACTATTATTTTACTATCAGCACGGGAATATTGGCATACTGGGAAATCTTGGTGCTTACGCTGCCCAGGAAAAATTCCGCCAAACCGGAAAGACCGCGGCTGCCCAGCACAATGGCATCTGCTTTCTCTGCTTTGGCAATGGTCAGGATCCGTTCCGAAGGGTTACCCAGTTCAATTCTGTACGCAGCGGCTCCCTGGAACCCGCTTCCCTCAACCTGGTCTTGCGCGCGTTTTAAAATTTCTTTCCCCACTTCTTCCAGTTCCATATTACTCTGGCTGATGATATTATGATCCAGCGGAACAGCCAGCAGTGCCGCATTGTTATAGGGTTGAATGACAGTCATGACCAGCAGTTCCCCGTCAAACTTCCCTGCCAGCACAGAGGCCTGCTCCAGGGCACGCCAGGCGCTTTCCGAACCGTCAACCGGTACAAGAATTTTTTTAAACATGTAAATCCCCTCCGACATTATTTTTCTTTCGGCTTGCCATGCTTCCGCTGTTCCCGTTCCATCTCCCGTTTTTCCCGGGCCTCGCGGATACGTCTGGACTTGGCGCTTTCCCTCCGCTGGAAATCCGATTCCGGTTTTGCCTGGGGCTCAATGTAGGTGCCATGATTGCCAAACCGATAGTACAACGCATACCCGATAATCAGGCCAATGGGCAGAAAACCTACCAGATACTTCCATTTTCCTGCCGTAAGGATCAGGAAATTATAGCCCAGAGCAATCACGGGAATCAAAATATAACTGAATATCCTTGCCTTCTGGGATCCCCGGCCAAAGAAACGGACTATGGCTACCCAGACAATCACACCCACGGCAAAGCTGACAAACGACATAAACAGCAAAAACAGGAATATCTCGAAATTCAACTCAAAAAACCTCCAAACACTGCATTTTCATAGATGAATGGTCTTGCTCTTTCCCTACTGATTAATGCGATACATTCCGCTACACATCAAATTTTTTCGTTTCATCGCCCAATGGCTTATCCTTGTCCGGATTCTTCTTGAACAGGTCAATGTTATCCTTTGCGTACTTGGACGCGTCTTCATACACTTTCTTGAAGGCGCTCATGTCTTTCGGCTTGCCGGCCTTGATCCATTCCATCACCACGCGGCCCAGGCCATAGGTCATCCCCACAGCCAGGGGAATCTGCAGCGGGGCGAAGGGAATCAGGGTGGCCAGCTTGCCGCCGGCAAATACCGTGCCCATGGAGCCCAGCAGGCTCACCGCCGCTTTTTCCGTAATCTTTTCCTCGTATACGGAACCGATCTTCATGATCATATAAATATCATTGGCAATTGTGGAAAGAGTACCAAGACCGGGAACCACTACGATAACGCCAGCCCGGGCCGCCGCCCATTTGCACAGGGAAAGAGCCTCTTCCTCACGGTCTTTGTCATCGATTACGGTAATTTTCTCATCTGCCATAATGTTTCCTCCATTATTTTCTGCCATTAAAAAATAAAATACAACAAAAACATTCCGGAACTGCAGCGTCACAGGGCAAAACTCCGACATCGCAGCAAGCCTGCTGTAACGCGGCCGGTTTTCCGTATCAATTATATACTATGCGGCAAGCCTTGGCAAGAAACCGCATCGGGCAACACATATTTTTCACAACCTCCGGTATCAGCAGTCCGGCTCGTCCATCAGAGGCAGCGAAGGCCTGTCAAGTCTTTTTTCGCCGTCCTCAACATATTTTGTATAGAGCGCGGTCAACGGCACCAGAACTGCCATAAAATGTTTTTCACCGTATTTTTCCAAAAACGGATACAGGGTTGCCAGTTTTTCTTTCGTATCGACAATCTCAATAATCAGCGGCAGGTTATAGGAACCGCTGAAGAAAATGGGCACCGCCCGGCCGCTTTGGCCCCGGATCTGCTGGCCGTAACCCGCGTCGGCGCGGATCATGGTGCCGCCTCCAAGACCCAGACGGCGCGCTTCCTTGAACAGCGCTTTAAAAAAAGGTTCATCCTCGCACAATACGTCTTCCGCCGTAAAAATCTTCAATTCATAAAGCTTGATAAATTTCATATGCGTCACCTCTTTCCAGACTGTTTCATCGTAAAACAGCAGTATACTGCTCATCATGTACGCCTGCAGATTGCTTCCCTGTCTTTTATAGTAAAAGCGAATCATCAGCCACATAGCTTTTATAGTTTAATTATAGCATTTTACCCGTCAGCATGTAAGTATTTATTTGCATAATATAGGCTGATAGAGTAAAATTAAATGGTAATTAGTATTATTAAAGTTAGCTGCACACAAGCGGAGGATTTTTTATGCTATACCTGGCCTGGGATATCGACGGCACCCTGTTGCTGACCAACCGCGCAGGCTACGATGCGCTGCAGGAAGCCATCTGTGATTATTTTTTCAGAAAAGAGCCCTATCAATTCAAGCATACGCTGGCAGGCTGCACCGATTCATCCATCATCAAGGAAATCGTGACGGATATCAAAGGACGCTGTACCAGCGGCTGGGCGGCGGCGCTGATGCTGAAGTACGAAATGTACATGAAGCGCAATCTGAAACTTCACAAAGGCTGGCTGATGCCCAATGTGGAAAAAACGCTGCAGTATCTCAGTGAAAACGAACCGGAGATCACCAACCTGCTGCTGACTGGCAACACCGCCAACGGCGCCCGGGACAAAGTGACAGAGTACGGTATCGCTCGGTATTTTGATTTCCGCCACAGTTCTTATGGCGACCTGGCGGAAAACCGGGATGATGTAGCCAAAATTTTATATGCGCGGCTGCTGGCAGACGGACTGGTCAAATTCGGCAAAACCGATAAGATCATCGTCATCGGCGACACGCCCAGCGACGCCAGGTGTGCTTCTGCCATCGGAGCCCGGTGCATCATCGTGCTGGCAGGCAGCGAATTCAAAAAGGAAGATTTCACAGCCTGTCCCCCCTGGAAAATGTGGGATAAGCTGCCGGACGATCCAGCGGATTTTGTAAAGGAAATATACGAGGAAAAATAAATATGAAATATTTTAATTATTTACTCCCTGCCATAGCATTGTCCCTGCTTTTTGGGCTTTCGCCCCAGCCTGCAGCGGAAGCCTTCAGTTCTTCTGATGTGGCCGCTGTTACCGGGGGGCAGAACTGCCCCAACGCTGATTTAAGCAACGCCGACCTGAGCGGCGCGGACCTGACCGGACTGGATCTCACCGGCGCCAGCCTGCAGAACGCAAACCTGACGGGGGCAAGGCTGGAACGTACCATTTTGAACAAGGCCAGCCTGCAGGGCTGTAATCTGAAACGGGCTGTTTTTTCCGAAGCACAGTTAGCCGACGCCGATTTAAAAAATGTGGAAGCGCCCTACGCGTACTTTGGTCATGCAGATATGAAAAACGCCGACCTGTCCGGCGGTAATTTTT
Organism: Acidaminococcaceae bacterium; assembly: GCA_017554485.1. Classification (GTDB taxonomy): domain Bacteria; phylum Bacillota; class Negativicutes; order Acidaminococcales; family Acidaminococcaceae; genus Succiniclasticum. The sequence goes on from JAFZIG010000046.1 coordinate 25,525, forward strand.
TCCGGACCGACTTCCGCGGCGCAAAGCTGACAGGCCTTACAGCCTATACCGGTAATTTTCAGGAAGCTACGTTTGATAAAGCAGACATGCGCAGGACAGATTTTTCTTTTGCCAACCTGTCCTATAGCTGGATGTTTGCAGCCAATATAGCAGACAGCACGTTTACCGGCGCCAACCTGTATGAAATCAACGGCAATGACATCAAGGCCCAACGCGCAAACTTTTCCAGCGCCAAACTGGGAAAAGCCAGGTTAGCCAACGGGGACTTTACAGATGCCGTTTTTGAAAAGGCCGTACTGGACAACGCCAACCTGAAAGGCGCCGTTCTGAAAAATACGGTCTGGGGCACAGCGTTTAAAGAAAAAGCCAAATTTTAAATGCTTTTTATGAGGACACTGAGTTCTAAAGCATTTTGAACCTGAGAAACGCTGATTAAATCGTTTTTTACGAGGGGAAGCATCTAAAATTTAAAGGAGGTATCTCACATTGACCATCAACAAACAAAGAGTGCTGGATGAATTTTTCGAACTGATCAAAATTCCCTGTCCTTCGTTAGGTGAACGGCAAGTTGCCGACCTGCTGAAAAAACGGCTGGAAGAATTAGGCGGCAAGGTCACGGAAGACATGCAGGCCGCCAAGGCACTGAACGGCACGGCAGGCAACATTGTAGCAGATTTTAAGGGAACCGTAGAAGGTGCGCCAAGGATTTTGCTGAACGCCCACATGGACTGCGTCAATCCCTGTGCAGGAATTATTCCTCACATTGAAGACGGCGTCATCAAATCCGACGGCACCACTATTTTAGGCGGCGACGATAAAGGCGGCGTGGTAGCCATCCTGGAAGCCCTGCGCTGCCTGAAAGAACAGGACCTGCCTCACGGCGACATCCAGGTGGTATTTTCCGTCAGCGAAGAACAGGGCTGCGCCGGAGCAAAAAATCTGGATACAAGCCTGCTTCACTCTGACATCGGTTACGCCCTGGACTCCAGTGGCCGTCCCGGCAAGATCATCTTCGCGGCCCCGGGTCAAAACAAAATTTTTGCCAAGGTTCACGGTAAAACCGCCCACGGCGGTGTAGCGCCGGAAAAAGGCATCAACGCCATCAAAAAAGCGGCAGAAATTTTAATGGGCGTGCCCACCAGCCGCATTGACGAAGAAACTACCTGCAACATCGGCATCATCCACGGCGGTTCTGCTACTAACATCGTACCCGACCTGGTAGAGATTGCCATGGACTGCCGCAGCCGCAACCCGGAAAAGCTGGAGAGGCTCACTGCAGACATCGTAGCAGCCTACAAAAAAGGCGGCGAAAAAGCAGGCGTGCCCGTTGACGTGGAAGTGAAACCTTCCTACAAGCCCTATTGCCTTGACAAAGACAGTAAGGTAATACAACTGGCTGCCAAAGCGGCAGAGAACCTGGGACTGAAAGTAGACATCACCGCCACCGGCGGCGGCAGCGACAGCAGCCACTTCAACGGATTCGGTATCCCCTGCACCGTGCTGGGCACCGGCATGACCAACGTGCATACCGTTGATGAAATTTTACTGGAAGAAGATCTGTATATGACCTGCCAGTGGGCGCTAGACATCCTCTGCCTGGCAGCAAAACAGTAAGTATTTTTGATTTAGTTTTACTGTATCCTGCTGCTTAGTCCCTATCACTTATCTTCACTAATGTAGTTTTAATAATTTTATTTTTGGAGGCATTCTTATGGCATTAGTAATTTCATTCCTTATTACGTTCTGGGTTGCTTACCTGATCTACAAAAAATACAAACCCCAGCCGGTTTTGGTCATCGGCGGTTTCATCCTCATGTACACCGCCGTCATTTTCGGTTACGGCCAGATTTTAGCGCCAAAAGCCAGTACCGGTTCCATCCTGTTTGATACGTTCCAGTTCATGAGCCAGACCCTTTCATCCCGGGCTGCCAAGCTGGGCCTGAACATCATGTGCGTGGGTGCCTTCGCAAAGTACATGGATAAAATCGGCGCTTCCCGGGCCCTGGTACGCATGACCATCAAACCGTTGTTGAAGTTAAAATCCCCTTATTTGGTACTGTCCCTGAGCTGGGTGCTGGGCCTGTGCATCGGCCTGTGCATCAACTCCGCATCCGGTCTGGCCATGCTGCTGATGGTTACGGTATTCCCGATTCTCATCGGTTTAGGTGTAAGCCGTCTGGCCGCCACCGCCGCCGTAGCCTCCACCCTCTGCTTTGACTGGAGCCCCAGCGACACCGGTACCATCCTTTCCGCGGAAACCGCAGGCCTGGATCCGGTCATTTACTGGACCAATTACCAGGTTCCCATTGTTATCGTAGCCTTCTTCGTAGTCGGCACACTGTTCTTCTTCTCCCAGAAATATCTGGATAAACGGGACGGTCATGTGGTAGTTCCCATGGATGTTTCCGAAAACGCCAAATCCGATGACCCGGCTGACCATGCGCCTGCTATTTACGCATTGCTGCCTATCGTACCCCTAGCCCTGATTTTGAGCTTCAGCCCCCTGTGGATCACCTGGATCAAAGTCAACATCATCAACGCCATGATGATCGGCCTGGCGGTCGGCATGATCGCGGAGTTTATCCGTACCCGCAACCTGAAAACCGTATTCGATGGCGTGCAGGCCTTCTTTGACGGCATGGGCATGCAGATGGCTAACGTGGTAACCCTGATCGTGGCCGGTCAGGTATTTGCCCAGGGTTTAATGAGCATGGGCGTCATCAATACCCTGATCAAAGGCAGCCAGGGCGCAGGCTTCTCCCCCATGATGATGATGGTGGTAATGGTAGCCATCATCGCCGTGTCCTCTATCGTAATGGGTTCCGGTAACGCGCCCTTCTTCGCCTTCGCGGCTCTAACCCCTGCAGTTGCCAAAGCCAGTGGCATTGCGCCGGTGCTGTTCCTGCTGCCGATGCATTTTGCAGCGTCTATTGCCCGTACCTGCTCTCCCATCACCGCGGTTATCGTAGTATCCTCCGGCATGGGCAACGTTTCCCCCTTTGATCTGATCAAACGCACCTTCATTCCCATGTGCGGCGCCATGATCGTCAACGTAGCCATGACCTTCTTCTATTACTATCGCGGATAAGAATATGAATACGAGGAAACACTGGTTAAAAGAATCTGTGCAACTACCGTGCAGACGGATTAATCAGTGTTTTCCTATTTAAAAAAAGACGAGGTGACAAACTATGTTTCTTGCGGATTGTCATTGCGATACAC
>JAFZIG010000047.1 GCA_017554485.1 Acidaminococcaceae bacterium
ATCACTATAAAAAGAATAACAGCAATAATAACAGCGTGACCCGGCAAATCGGCTCCACGTACCGCTCGCTGAACAACTGGAACAGTTTCCAGTTCAAGTTGTTCTGGGAAGGGATCGTAGTGGGTATTTTTTCCGGTCTTGTGGTCAGCCTGTTCCGGTTTCTGCTTTCCAAAGCCGAAGACTTCCGCGTTGCTGTGTATGCACAGCTCACGCAGTTACCTGTTGAATTCACGGCAGGCTGGTTCGCCGTTTTGCTGGCAGTTGGCGGCATCCTCTGCTGGCTTACCCGGCACGAGCCCATGGCGGGCGGGTCCGGTATCCCCCAGGTCAAAGGTGTCATTTTGGGACTGATGCGTATGAACTGGTTCCGTATTTTATGGGTGAAGCTTACTGCCGGCGTCATCGGCCTGGGAGCAGGCTTATCCCTGGGACGGGAAGGCCCTTCCATTCAGTTAGGCGCTGTAACGGCCCAGGGCGTCAGCCGTTTTCTGGGACGCACCCGCATGGAAGAGCGGTACCTGATCACCAGCGGCGCCAGCGCAGGTCTGGCGGCAGCCTTTAACGCGCCCCTGGCAGGCGTTATGTTTTCCCTGGAAGAACTACACCGGAATTTTTCCGCTGTGGTTTTATTACCTGCTATGACGGCAGCCATGACTTCCACCTTTGTTTCCCAGCTTTTGTTCGGAAGGGCGCTCACCTTCAATTTCCGCAGCATCCCGCGTATCCCTCTGGATGTCCATATCCTGTACGCCATCCTCATAGCTGTGATTGCCGGTCTCTGCGGTGTCATCTTTAATTACGGTCTGCTGAACATACACCGGTTTTACAGCCTGCCGGTCTTTAAAAACCTATACATGAAAATCACGTTTGCCCTGTTATGCGCCGGCATTTTGGGATTCGTCCTGCCCCAGGTCCTGGGCGGCGGCAACCGGCTGGTCGATGAACTGGCTACGAAGTCCTTCCCCCTGCAACTGTTAGTTGCCCTGCTGATCGGCAAATTTATCTTCACGTTAGTCAGCTACGGAACCGGGGTCCCGGGCGGCTTCTTCCTGCCCATGCTGGTTCTGGGGGCGCTGGTGGGAAGCATCTGCGCCTGGTTTCTGACGGCATCCCAGCTAATGCTTCCCAGTCACGGCGCCAACATCATCATCATCGCCATGGCAGCGTTCTTCTCCGCCTCCGTGCGGGCGCCTATTACCGGCACCGTACTGATCTGTGAAATGACCGGCAGTTTTTACCACCTGATGATCCTGGGTATGGCTTCCGCCATCGCTTATATCGTGGCGCAACTGTGCGGCAGCGAGCCGATTTATGAAGCACTGCTTATGAGATCACTGAACAGTCACAGTACACCGGAACCGAACACCGTCAAGAAGGAACGGAATATCATCGAAGTTCCGGTAAGCAGCGGCAGCCAGATTGAAAACAAAAAGGTGCAGGAAATCCCCTGGCCTGAGCACGCACTGCTGGTAGATGTGAAACGCGGGTCGGAGCAGCTGATCCCCGACGGCCACACCGTGATTCGTGCCGGCGACTTTTTATACGTGCTGACCGAAACAGAAAACGCCGAAGAAGTACAGGCGCTTGGAAGCGACCTTAGAAATTAAAAAGAAAAAAGCAGCAGCCGGTAAGGCATCGCAAAACCGTTCAAGTTTGCTATTTCATGGGTTCATTCGCCTGTGGCTTCGAAACTCGGGGCTTCGCCCCTCAAACAGTCTCGTCACCACGGCAAATTTCACCTCATGAAATTTCGCAAACGCTCACGACGCTTTGCTTACGCCTTACCGGCTGCTGCTTTACTTTTGTCTATGCAATTCTCAATACGTTTTCAGTTCCGGGAAATCGTCGCTGAAATCAAAGGTAGCGAAATAATCTTTCGGCTCTTCCGCCCGGCGGATCAGCTTCACTTCGCCGTCTTCCTGCAGCAGCAGTTCCGCGCTGCGCAGCTTGCCGTTGTAATTGTAGCCCATGGAAAAACCGTGGGCCCCGGCGTCGTGGATGAACAATAAATCGCCTTTTTCTATTTCCGGCAGTTTCCTGTCAATGGCAAATTTGTCATTGTTTTCGCACAAACCGCCCACCACATCATATACTTTTATTTTCTCCGCTTTTTCCTTTCCCAGCACCGTGATATGATGGTAAGCGCCGTACATGGCCGGGCGCATCAGGTTGGCCGCGCAGGCGTCCACACCGATGTATTCTTTGTAAATATGTTTTTCGTGGATGGCACGGGTCACCAAAGCGCCGTAAGGAGCCAGCATGAAACGCCCCATCTCTGTAAACAGGCTTACATTGCCCAGCCCTGCGGGAACCAGCACTTCCTCAAAGACTTTACGCACCCCTTCGCCAATAGCCAGAATATCATTCTCTTCCTGCTCCGGACGGTAGGCGATACCCACGCCGCCGGACAGGTTAATAAACGTAATATCCGCGCCGGTTTCATTCTTTAATTCCACAGCCAGCTCAAATAACTGCCGGGCCAGTTCCGGGTAATACTCATTGGTCACCGTGTTGGACGCAAGGAAAGCATGAATTCCAAAATGCTTTGCGCCCTTCTGCATCAGCATCTTATAGGCTGCTGCCATTTGTTCCCGGGTCATGCCGTATTTGGAATCGCCGGGGTTGTCCATGATGCTGTTGGCAATGGCAAAATGGCCGCCGGGATTAAAACGGCAGCAGATGGTTTCCGGAATGCCTGCCACCTGTTCCAAAAATTCCACATGGGTCAGGTCATCCAGGTTGATGATAGCCCCCATCTCTTTAGCCAGCTGCATATCTTCCGCCGGGGTCTCGTTGGAGCTGAACATCACGTCATGAGCCGTCAGCCCCGCCGCATGGCTCATCTGCAATTCGGTCAGGGAAGAGCAGTCCGCACCGCAGCCTTCTTCCTTTAAAATCTGCAAAATGTACGGGTTAGGCGTAGCCTTTACCGCGAAATATTCTTTAAACCCTTTATTCCAGCCGAAAGCCTTATTTACCAGACGGGCCCTGTTACGGATGCCTGCTTCGTCATACAGGTAAAAAGGTGTCGGGAACTTCCTTGCGATCTGTTCTGCTTTTTCTTTTGTAATGTACGGGATCTTCTTATTCATAATCATAAATCTCCTTTTACAGCGCAGCCGAATTCCGGCAGCGCTCCCCTCAACTGAACTGTCAAAATATTATTCGGACAGTTCTTTCTTATCATATTATAAACTGCCCGCATGGTCAATGTGAAAATTGAGAAATAACATAGAAATCCATGAAGAAACTCTTTTACACAACAGCTCCTTATCTTTTCCTGTGAAAACAATTGATTTAGTTTTGCAACGTTGTATCATTTAGGATATAATGAATGAAAGATTGAATTCAAGAACCCACGGATTCATTCATCCGTACATTTGCTGATAAAGCTGTGTTTCCCAAAAAAGAAAGGCATTATCATGATTGACTTAACAAAACTGACCACAGAACAACAGAACCCTAAAACGACAGCCATTGACGAAGCTTCCGCACTGGAAATCGTGAAACTGATCAATGCGGAAGACCAGACTGTACCGAAAGCGGTGAAAAAAATACTCCCTGATATTTCCCGGGCAATAATTGTCATCGCTAACCATCTTTCTCATGGGGGGCGTTTATTTTACATCGGCTCCGGCACTTCCGGACGGCTTGGCATTTTGGATGCTACAGAGTGCCCGCCTACTTACAGTACGCCGCCGGAACTGGTGCAGGGAATCATCGCCGGAGGCATGCCCGCCATCTTCCGCGCCCAGGAAGGAGCGGAAGATTCCGAAAGTGCTGGCGCAGAAGACCTGAAAAAACAGAAGCTGACAAATCTGGACATTGTCGTAGGTCTTTCCGCTTCAGGCAGGACTCCTTATGTAATCGGCGCATTAAAATACGCACAGCAGACCGGCGCCTATGCCATTGCCGTAACCTGTACGGAAAATCCCGAAACTGCGGCTGTGGCAAACCTTTCCCTGACTGCCGTCACCGGCCCGGAAGTGATTACCGGTTCTACCCGTATGAAAGCGGGCACAGCACAAAAATTAATTTTAAACATGCTTTCCACCGGCAGCATGATCCTTATGGGGAAAGTTTACGGCAATTTAATGGTTGATCTGCAATGTACCAACAATAAACTGAAAGCCCGGGCCCGGCGGATCGTTATGGAAGCCACCGGCTGTGACGCTGAAACGGCGGATCAGTTGCTGGAGCAATCCCACGGTGCGGTAAAGCCTGCTATCCTGATGCACCTGGCCGGCATGGATTACGAAACCGCCATAAAAAGACTGAAAGATAACCAGGGGCACTTGAAACAAGCCCTGAAATGAACCATCCATTACGGGAGAACAGTATCATGAAATTGGGAATCTCAATATATCCGGGGCTTGACACGGACAGGGAAAAAAGCCTGCTGCTGTTGCAAAACGCGGCAGCCTTAGGTTACAGGCGCGTCTTTTCTTCCCTACACATTTCGGAAAGCAATGTAACAGTGCTGCGCGAAGAAGCTCTCTATCTTTTTGCCTTTGCGGAAAGCCTGGGACTGGAAGTGATCGCTGATATTTCGCCTCTTACGCTAAAAATCCTGGATATACCGGAACTTACACCGCCCAGGCTGAAAAAACTTCACATTACCACCGCCCGGTTTGATTACGGGATCGGGCCGGAAACCATCGCGGATTTCAGCCGCGAAATGAACGTGCAGTTAAATGCCTCTACCTTGCGTTCCGTGCAGTTAAACGCGTTGTTAAAAGCTAATGCGGTTTTTTCCCGTATCGACGGCCAGCACAATTTTTATCCACGTCCTCATACCGGCCTCAGTTCGGAAACGATCCAGCGGCAAAACGCGCTGCTGCATCGTCATGACATATCGGCAGGGGTTTTCGCCGCAAGCCAGACTGGCAGACGGGGGCCGCTTTATGCCGGCCTTCCTACCATGGAAAGCCTCCGGGGCATCGCTCCCTGTGACGCCGCCCCTATTTTAACCGCTATTGGCTGTGACAGTCTCATCATCGGGGACAGCAACCCTGCTTTAACAGAATTACAAGCCCTGACCGACCCGGAAACCCTGGCCAAAGCAGATGCCCGCTACTCCCGCAAGGCCCTGCCGCCAAAAAAAGAATGGCAGCCGGACGCACCGCTGCCATTGCATATTCGCGTTTTATCGGATGCCCCCTTTGTTAAGGAACTGCTGTCCCGAACCTATACCAACCGTCCGGACCCGGCGGCAGATGTGATCCGTACTACGGAAAGCAGGGACGTTGCCAAAGAATTAAATATCGCGCCGGAACGAAACGAGAACAAACTCGTAATCGAAATGCCGAAAGAATACGCCGCCGTATTCGCTGGCCCCCAGCACCTGGCCAACGGGAAAAAGTCGTCCCTGCTGCCTGTGGGAACGGTGTTGCTTGATAACAACAGCTACGGACGTTATAAGGGCGAGCTGCAGATTTTGAACGCGCCCCAGCCGATGGATCCCCGCAGCAATGTAGTAGCCCAGGTGACGAAAGAAGACGTGCCGCTGCTTTCACTGATTAGTGCGGAAATTCCCTTCCGGTTTGAAATTGAGTAGATAGTTTGGCTTTGATGTATATAAAAACGGCGGACAAGGCATAAGCAAAACGTCGTGAGCGTTTGCGTAATTTCATGAGACGAAATGAGCCGTCCGTGGCGAGACTGTCTGAGGGCGAAGCCCGAGTTTCGAAGCCACAGGCGAATAAGTCCATGAAATAGCAAACGGGAGCGGTTTTGCGATGCCTTGTCCGCCGCTGTTTTATATACAAATGCTTACAAATACTTCAGTATCTCTCTCGCGTGAGGCAAAATAATATCCGGCTTTACGTCGCCTTTTTCCACATCCTCCAAGGTTGCCTCCCCGGTCAGTACCAAAACGGAAAGGATCCCGTTATCCGTCCCGAACCGAATATCTGTCATCAGCCGATCGCCTACCATGGCGATCTCTTCTTTTTTCAGGCCGGTGCGTTCCATCACTGTGTCGACCATATAACCGTAGGGTTTGCCTGTAATATATTCCGGCTCTTTTCCCGTAGCGGTTTTGATGCAGGCCAGGAAAGCTCCCGTGTCGGGAATATATTCCCCGCCCTCAATCGGACAGCGCACATCCGGATGGGTCGCTATGTAAGGCACGCCTCTGTCAATCAAACGGCAGGCAATGGTCAGTGTCTCATAAGTCAGTGTCTGGTCAAAGCCCACCACCACATAATCCGGTTCCTCTTCCAAATGGGATGTCAGCGTAAAGCCGCCCTCAGAAATTGCAGCCTTTAACTCTGGTGTACCCAGCACAAAAAGCCGCGCGCCCGGTTTGCTGTGTTTCAGATGGTTAACCAGCGCATCCGAAGAAATCAGGATGTTGTTTTTTGTCACCGGCACGCCCATAGCGTTCATCTTCTTCACGTAATGGGCGTGATCCTTCGAGGAATTATTGGTCACCAGATAATAGGAACGGCCCGCAGCCTTCAGTTTATCAAAAAAGCCTTCCATACCGGGAATCAGTTCCATGCCCAGGTTGATGGTTCCATCCATGTCAAACAAAAAGCATTTTATTTTTTTTAACCGCTGCAGGTTTTCTGTTTTCAAGTCAGTCTTCATCGTTAGTCTCCATTCTTCTGCCGCACAGCGCTTTTCTTTTTAAAAAAATGAAAACACGCTGCGCAAATTCATTTTGGTAAGCGGCTCCCCCGCTTCATTTCGCGTTAAGCCACTCTTTGATCAGCGCCTGTTTTTCCCCTGCCATCCAGCGCAGGTCATCGTTGGGAACGATCCCGATATCGCCATACTTGTTTTTGTCATTTAACACATCGGCCAGCTGGTTTATCTGGTACTCACGCATAATCTGCATAGCTTCTTTGGAAAAAAGATATTCCATAAAGCGCTCCGCCTCTCTACGTTTTTCCCCGTTTTTCAGGATCGCCGCTGCCGTGATCATGTTTTTATTTCCGTCCCGCACCGGTGCGGCATATAAAAACGGATGCTCCCTTTCCAAAGCCAGGGCGTGACGCAGCGACATGACAGCCACCGCTTTGCTCCCGAGATACACTTCGTATCCCGCTTTTGCCTCTGTCGGCAGATACAATACCTGTTGCGTACGCAAACTTCCCGCATACTGCAGCGCCGCTTCCCTGCCCCGTAACTGCCACAAAGAAGTAATCAGCCCATAGGGCGGCCCTCCGGTCACCGGGTCGGCCATAACGATTTCATTATGCAGCACCGGCTGAAGCAGTTCATCCCAGGAAGACGGCGGCTCTATTCCCAGCTTTTTCATATTGTTCCTGTTGCTCAGCAACGCAATATAGTCAATAGACAACGGAACCCATCTTCCGTCACGATCCATATACTGAGGCGGGATACCGGCAGCACCCCGGGGCAGATAGGTTGCCAGCATATCGCGCTCCGCCGCCATGTAATATTCTTCGGCAGAACCACCCATCCACACATCCACCTTGCTGTTGCCCAGCAAATCCAGACGCTGTGACAAGCTGGTGGCGACCAAAGGATCAAATTCCACTACAATCCCCGTTTTATTGGCAAAAGCCTCAACGAGGGCCTCGGAAAGATTCCGGTTCATGCTGCTGCAGACCCGCACCACCCCTTCTGCAGGCGGGTCCTGCTTTTGCAAATTACAGCCTGTAGCAGTCAAAACGGTTAACAGCGCCAGGATTACATAAATTCTTTTCATGCAAATTACCTATTGAATGAATATAAAAAACAAAACACTACTATACGGAAAGCAGCTTTTCCTGTAACTGCAAGAACGTAATAATTATTCAAGATTTTTATGTCAGCGCTTTCCGAAAAAAAACTATTTTTGCTGACGTTATCATTATATCATAAAAAAAGAGAGCGGTAACGTTTCTTTTGTTACCGCCCCACTGTCATTACGTTGTTTAGGAAACACTGATTAAATGAGTTTGTGCGATGACCGAACGCTTTTTGTGAATGACAAGGAAGTGGCTCGAAGGCGCAGCGGGGCTGCGTCTAGAGACAGTGACGCAGTCATTCGCAAAAAGCGCCGGTTAGCGTGCAGACGAATTAATCAGTGGTTCCTTCACTCTTCCTTTGCGAAGGACATTACGTTATCAAAGTCCAGGTACACCGTGTCCCCATCCTGATAGGCGCCATAATCGGCGCCCTTCTGGATCACGCGGACGATGTGATCTTTTACCTTTACCCGGTAATCCACGCTGTCGCCCAGATAGAAGCGGTGATTCATGACGCCTTCCACCTTGCCGCCGGTCTTGGAGAGAGTGATGTTTTCCGGACGCACCGCCAGCACGGCCTCTCCCGAAAGCTTTTTCGGGTTCGGGAAGGAAATGCCATCATATCCCTGCATAAAGATCCGGTCGCCCTTGGCAGTGGCCGGAATAAAGTTGACCAAACCGATAAAATCAGCCACCATCTGGTTGGCGGGTTTTGTATAAATATCATAGGGCTTGCCAATCTGCTGCACCTTGCCCATGCTCATGACCACGATCCGGTCGGACATGGTCATAGCCTCGCTCTGGTCATGAGTTACGTAAATGACGGTAATGCCCAGATCTTTCTGGATAGCGGAAATCTCAAAACGCATGCTTTCCCGCAGCTTGGCATCCAGATTGGACAGCGGTTCATCCAAAAGCAGCAGAGTAGGCCGGGCCACCAGCGCCCGGGCCAAGGCCACACGCTGCTGCTGCCCTCCGGACAGCTGGCTGGGCAGACGTTCCCCGTACTCCTGCAGATGCACCAGTTCCAGCATCTTCTTGACGCGCTGCAGCCGTTCCTCTTTGGGAACATTCTGGATCTTCAGGGGATAACCTACGTTATCGATAACATTCATGTGGGGCCACACGGCGTAACTTTGGAACACCATGCCGATACCGCGTTTTTCCGGCGCCAGGAAATATCCCTTTTCCGCATTGGAGATTTCCTGGTCTCCGATAGTGATCACGCCCTCCGTAGGTTTCTCAAACCCGGCGATCATCCGCAGTGTGGTAGTTTTGCCGCAGCCGGACGGCCCCAGAAACGAAATAAATTCGCCGTCGGCCACATCAATATTAAAATCGCCCACCGCGGTCACATTGCCATACCGTTTGTATATATGATGAAGCTTTAACTCTGCCACGTTACTCTTCCCTCCGTTTCACAGCTTTAAAATAATTATCTAATCCATCAGGAGGCGATGCTGCGCAATGCCCCCGGGGCTTACTATCCGGAAGTTCACAGGAAGCACCATCAGATGCTGACCTTTCCTTTTGTCACTTTATTCAGGATGATGTTGCCGACCAAAACGATCAGCAGGATGATAACCGAAAGCACGGAAGCGTTCTGGGTATCCGCGTAAGTCTGCAGTTCGTACAGCAGCACACCCAGGGATTTCGTATCCGAGCCATACAGCAGGTTGGACATGGTCAGCTCGTAGAAGCTGGGCATGAAGATCAGGAACCAGCCGGCTACGATGGAAGGCGCAACCAGCGGCATGATGATGTCCTTGCAGGTACGGATCCAGCTGGCGCCGGAACTTAATGCTGCTTCTTCCAGGCTGATGTGTACCTGGCTTAAAGACGCGGCTATTGTCCGGACGCTCATGGTCATGTACTTGACTAAATAGGAAACGATCAGGATCCACATGGTGGAATACAGGTTCAGGCCGTAATTGCCGGAGAAGGTAATGATCAGGGCCAGCGCGATTACGATAGAAGGTGTGGCGCCGCCCAGTACCACCAGCAAATCCGGAATACTGCGGCCGGTCACCTTGGTCTTCACAGAGAGATAGGCAACGAACAGGGCCAGCAACGTTCCGATACAGGCCGCGACAATACCGTAACCGATGGAACGCCAGACACTCTCCATGTACTGGGAACTGGTGACGACCGGGATCCAGGCATCAATGCCGAAATTATCCAACGCCAGTCCCTTGGACATACTCACCAGGAACGATGTCACCACAATGGAAGTCAGGGGCAGGATCACCGCGATGAAAGCATACGCTGCAACCGCTCCGAAAGCCGGCCATTTCCATTTGCCCAGCTCCACCATGTTGGGGCGGGTACTTTTGCCGCTGATGGTGGTGTAATCTTTGTGGCTCAGCATCCAGCTCATAAACATCAGCAGGCCGTTAGCCACGATCATCATGGAAACGGCAAGAGCCGTGGCGTCACGGATTCCCTTGTCGTCACCCATATACAAAAACGTTACGATACGCGTGGTCATCACTTCAATGTTGCCCGGCATACCTACAATAGCCGGGATACCGAAACAGGAAGCCGCCGCGATGAAGACAAGCAGGCCGCCGGCCACGATGGACGGCATCATCAGGGGCAGCGTCACGTCCCACAGGGTTTTCAGAGGCGAAGATCCGGAGATCCGGGCCGCTTCTTCCAGGGTAGGATCCATCTTTTCCATGGCGCGGGAAATGGTGATGAAGGCGAAGGGTGAATAGAACAAGGTAAGCACCCAGGCCAGCCCGCCCATGGTATATATATCGAAAGGCGCTTTCTGTAACCCGAAGATAAATTTTATAAAATCGTTCAGGTACCCGACGCTGGGGTTCAGCAGCTGGACCCAGGCGATAGCACCCACATATGGCGGAATCATATAGCTGGCAACCAGAATCGTCCGGAACGTTTTCTTGCCAGGCAGGTCGGTACGGCCCACCAGCCAGGCCAGCGGAAACGTAACAACGACGCTGGCCACCATGACGATCAGCGAAAGCTGGATCGTATTGGTAAGAGCTTTCCAGTTTACCTTCTTGCCATACACATCTTTATAATTGCTGATATCAAAGGCGCCGTCTATGAACAGGCTGTCGTAGATCAGCACCAGCAGGGGAAACACGATAAAATACAATAGTAAAAGCACAGTGATAGCAATTACAATAAATTTACTATCGAGGCGGGGCAAAGATTTTTTCACTTTCGCTCCTTTCCCC
>JAFZIG010000048.1 GCA_017554485.1 Acidaminococcaceae bacterium
GGCTATTGCGATGTTTTGGTTGTACAACGTGCCGTGAATCGTACCACGGCCTGCAATCGTACCCTTTTCAATACTGTAAGCGTCTCCGGCCACAGAGCCGTCAATAGATAATGTACCCTGCTTCGCGATGCTGGCGCCCTGGTAGGTGTTGTTGCCGGATAAGGTCAATGTACCCTCGCCGCTTTTCACCAGCCCTACGGGCAGGTTGATCAGCCCGCTGTTTGTTGCGTCTTCGTTGAAAAAGTCTATGTAGGCTTTTACGAAATCTTTCCCGACTACCTCATCACCGGAACCGTGGCGCGTGCGGTCCAGCCAGTTAGTTTTATAATAGTTATAACGTTTCCGTAAATCTTCTTCCGTGCTGTCCGCCGCCAGAAGGCCCACGCGGACTTCTTTGATATCATTTGCCCAAACAGAATCGTATCCCGCGGTATCAACCGCATACAAAGCCTGGGACGCCGGTTTCCCCTTCACCGTGTAAGCGCTGCTGATGTCAGAAGACGCAAGCCGCCTGGCGTTCAGGGCGCCGGGGCCGTCCACCGCTTTGCCCGCGTCGAGGAGGCCCTGGCCGACCAGCGCCTCCATGGGCACATCGTAATAGTCGTGGATGGGATAACGGTCTACGACCCTTTGCACATTTTCCGGGGTTAAACCATCCGCAGTTAACGGATTAAGCAGGCCGTTATAGCAATCCTGTTTCTGCTGTGCCAGCGTCCGAGGGGCGCCATCACCATAATAAACATTTATGAAAACCCCCTCAGAAACGATCTGTATTGTCACCGTACAGTCGTTTTTGGAAACAATATTGGGATTGGCCGTGGACAACAGCACATCACCAAGCTGTTTGCCCGTCATATAGGGAAAAGCCTGCTGCACCAATGCCGCTGTCCCGGCAACATATGGGGCAGCCATTGATGTACCGGAATCTGTCATATCAATCTCGTTGCCGCGGACATAATCCGCATTGGGGGAAACGATGTTGCTTCCCGGGGCTGCCAGAGTACCGTCCTCATTGAAGGAGGCGCCGTCACTGAACTCATTCAAGATATTGAAGCCGCGGATACGATCCTCTTCTTTCTTCAGGTATTTCGTATCCTCCAATGCGGTAACGGATATCCCGTTAGTGGCCACAGCCCTGCCCTCATCCCAATGAGCTAAACCATTATACAATGCCGGCATCGGATATCCGTCATTCCCGGCACTCCAAACGAACAGTTTATCCTTTCCCAGGGGTGAATTGATAAGCGTAAAAACCTTACCATCAATCGTTCCTTTGCAATAACGGTCCATGAATTCCCGGATCGTTTCATTTTCTTCAACCAACTCCAATGGGTAATCGCGGTCGCCCCAGGAACAGTTAACGATTTTTATAGCGGGATCATCCAGGAAGACGTCTGCCCAACCGGGTCTCACATCAGCCCCATTCCAATAAGAATAACTGTCAAACCAGGAAGAACCGACCAGTTCCCCGTCAAACGCCACCCCGTGCATGCCCACTCCATTCCGGCTGGCAGCTGCGATACCGGCCACAATGGATCCGTGATCCATGAACTGCCAGTAATCACTGTCGGTAACATTGTGTTCTGTTTCGTTTTCATCAATATAGGACGGGTAAAAATCGTCCGCCTGATAACTGTGCTGCTTTGTATCGAACTCCGGCGATGTAAAATTGACCGGCGTATCGCTGATGCCGACAGTGATGCCTTTGCCGGTATAACCCTTGCTGTATGCAGTGGACGCGTTGATAATGGCCAGCCCGTTGCTTTTAAAATATTCTTCTGTTTCAAAATCAGAGGGAGCCGCCGCCCGGGCATGGGAAAAGAAGCCAAGGCAAAGCCCCAGCACGATGGTTCTGGCAAGTATCGCTTTTTTCTTTTGCGAAAAGAATCCGTTCACGACGTTCACCTGTAACAGAGATTCACTTTTAAGACTCATCCAGCAGTACAACCGGTTCACTTTTCCTTTACCACATTCTCTTCACTGTCACGCTGCAGGAAAAGTCCCTGTCGTGACGGCCGCGGGTGAACCCGGCGTCGCCGCCGATGCTCCAGCCTTTGGCGATTTCCGTTTCCCCACCGATTGAAAGTACGAAATGGGTCTTGTCCTGTACGTTACGCATATCGTAAGTGTTGGACGCATCGCCCATGTAACTGTAACGCAACTTCGGTTCCGCTCCCGCAAAAGCGTGACGCACACCGGCACGGATAGCATAATTGCCGCCGGGCAGATAGCGTTTAAACTCTACGCCTGCTCCCATTCCGAAGTAATCGTTGTGCTTACTGTCCACTACCTGGTTATATACGCCTGCCCCCTCTTCGCTGTAGCCGTCCTGCCACAGCCTTGAAAGCTGTGCGTTCACATAGGGACGCACATGCCAGGGCATATTTTTACCTGCATGCAAATCATACAGATACTCGCCGCCCAGTTCCAGAATGCGGCTGTGGTATCTCGCATTGGCTGTCAGGCCCAGGTTGGTCAGGCCTCTGCGCAGCTTGTTTCGCATCCAGCCGTAGTCCAAATACACCAACCCTTCTTTGCCCGCTTTGTTGTAACCTGCGTACAGGCCGAAGCGGGTATCTTTCAGTTCGTTACTTGCAGTGCTGTCCGCAAAACCGGTGGAACTGTAACCCGCGAACGCTCCGGCACGCCAGCTGGGCGCAACAGCCTTGTCATAGCCTAACAGGGTTGTGGAGCTGTGGTAATCGGCGCCGTCTTTTAAATCTCCCCAGTTCTTCCCGAACTTCAGCCAGATATTGTTATCCGCCGGTTCCAGTAACTGCAAAGAAACATCCAAACCGTCATCTTCATGATGGTTCAGTCGCTGCATCGCTGTATCGTTCGCTGCGTTATTTCTTTCTCCGTTTTGTCCAGCAGCGTTTTGCGTCGCAACCCTCTCTTCTTTTCCAGCATTCTTTTCTATCAAACCTGCCTCCGGCAGGTTCACCTTTACCGGTTTCGGCGTAAATGCTTCATTCAAACGGGAAGATAAAATGTGATGGGTCATCATGCTGCGCTGGGCCACCGCCATGCTCTGGGCGGAAGTGTTGGAAGAAATCGCACTTAACGTTTCTTTCGCCGCAGCAGGAGACAGACTGAACAAGGAACACATCTGACTGCGGCGGGGGTCGCCGTTGGCTTTCAGCGAATTATCCATCGCCACCATGGCGCCAAAGGTTTCGCTTTGGGTCTCGTCCATGGCGCCCAGGTTGTTTTCCGTTTTGGTCACGACGGAAAGCACATTGTCTTTAATCTCGTTCTGGGCGCTCATCATGCCGGATACGGCATAACTTGTTCCCACAGGCGTCCTGGTGTCGCCGGTAATGGACGCGGCTTTCACTACCGTAATAGATTCATCAGGCAGAGCGTCGCTCCAGTTGGCCACCGTCACATCCGAGCCGCTGATGTCCGCCTTGCCGCTTACATCGATATAACCGCCCGTTCCCCCGGCATAGGCCTGCAGCGTACCGTCAGAAACCAAATCGCCGGTAATCTGCATGGTTGTATCTTTTGACGCTGCGCCAATCGTCCCGTGGTTGGTAAAAAGTCCCACGTTTTTCAATTCTTTCGCGTTTCCCATGATTGTATTAGGTAAGGCATAACCCATCGCGGGTGCAGCATTCTGCACTGCCCCGTCAGGAATCAGATTGTATGCGCCCCCAAACAGGCTGCCGCCTTTTTCCACCGTAGCGGACAACACCTTCGCCGTGCCGCCGTATGCCAAATCGCCGCTGACAAAAAGGCGCATATTCTCCACGCCGGTGATATTGCCGTCGTAAGCAAGCCCTGTTCCTTCAAAGGAAAGGCGCGTGGTCAGTTCGTCGTCTCCGTAATACTCACGCCGCATTGCCGGGTCCTTCATTTCCGTCCCGTCGATGACCGTCGTGATTTTATCGTCATCGTACACCCACCGGGAAACGATACCGCCGGAGAGCTTAGCTCCCGTGCCGATACGGATGTTCTTCACATAGGCGTTGTCGCTGATCGCAATGGCCGCCTTTTTACCGCTCAGCTCGCCCTGTACCGTAAAGTCCGTTACCAGGGGCCCATCCAGTTCCAACAGAGCCGCATTCAACTTATAATCCAAATATCTCACTGCGTAGGATGCCCGCGCGCCGTCCTCATATCCTATCAGGTTCTGGCCGAAGTCAAAGGCCGCGCCGATACCGCCTTCCCCGGCCGCTGTAACCCTGCTGCCTTCCGCCAGCGTCACCCTGTGATCCTTGCCAAAAGCCACCAGGATTCCGTTCCCGTTCAACCCGTCCGCCTGCACGTTCACGCCGTTATTGACAGTTACACTGTTGCCGACGCCGTCCACCCGGATGCCCACGGCCCCCATCCCTTTCGTCATGAGATGCGCATTCTGGAACACCGTATTTCTGTCGCCGTAAATGTGCAGCCCCATGCCATAGGGATTTTCATTGTAAGCGCCGGCCACGTAGGCCGTTCCGTCCGCATTGCGGGCATAATACGGATTGCTGTTCACGATAGTCAGGCCGTCCCCGTACACAGAACGCCCGAAGTAATCCCGCCGGTCGATGGTATATCCCAAATCCTGGAACAGGGCCAGTTCCGCTTCCATGAACGAAACATAGTTACGCCAAAACTGATGGCTCATCAGGCCATTGCGCAATTCAATATGGCAGAGGCTAATATAGTCCTCCGGGTCAGATTCATTCCCTAATACCGGCAGCCCCGGAACCTTCCATTCCTGTTTTTGCCCCCAATAGTTAAATGAATGAAGCTTCGCCCCTTCCAGCACTTCATCCACGTGCCTGCCTGAAAAATAAGGAGATTTTCCCGTTGCAAAATCATAATAAGATTCAGGCATATCAAAATACGGCTCCGACTCCACGCTATGGTTCGGGGTCTTTATCTCCATGCCTGGTTTGGCCTGCTCGCCCCGCCAGTCATACAGGTGGGAATCATAAAGATTCGCGTTTTCGGAAAACTGAGTCTCATACACGGCAGAAGATATGATCCCCATGGCATGACCGATTTCGTGGATCATGATCGGCGCCAGGGAGGCCGTGCTGTTTTGCGGCAGGGGTGTGTCGTAGCGGCCCTGCTCTCCTTCCGCCGGAAACATGGGCGTGCCAATAACTATTAAGCCTGCCGGGCCGTCTTCTTCCGTCAGTACCTTCCCCTGATTGAGGACGGCGTTGGGAGTGTCGATGCTGATTGTTTGCCCGCCTGCCTCCGCTTCGGTATAACTGCCCTGGCCTGCTGCATTATCATAAAGCTTATTGACTGTGACTGCCAGGGTAGCCGGCTGCTTTGCGGTCTTCGTGTGCTTCAGCAGACCGTCCCAGTAGTCCGCCGCAACATTGAGCCGCTCTTTCTGCCAGTCAGGCAGCGCGCCCTGAGAGGTGAGAAATACTTTATCCTCTTCCAGAAAGTTTTCAAGATACCATTTACCTGTGATGCTTTCGCCCGCACCGTAATAATCAAGACGGAACAGCCCGTTGGGCGTCGTATACGAAGTTACGGCATCCGCCCGGTTCCAGGGCGTCACCAGGCAAAGACCCGTAAGCAGGGCCACTAACAGTTTCTTCTTTTTTCTCCGGGATAAGAGTTTTTTCATGTTGGATAACCTTTAAGTATCTTATGTAATTCCGGCAGCTGTATTTCAAATTCTATTCCAAAGCAGAAGGGTTAAGAAGAAAATCATAAATGTTTAACGTCAGGATACCCGTTTCATCATACTGTGCAGGAACCATGTCGCCGGTAATGATGACCTTTTTAAACGAATCGTCAATTTTGCGGAATGGACGGATCTCCTGCTTCCGTTTCTCTTTATCGGAAACCGAATACGCCGATTGGATGTAATATCGCCGGGAACCCATATTACAGATGAAATCCACTTCCAGTTGTTTGCGTAAAACCTTACCATCCCTATCTCTTTCCGAAACAGGCACAACCCCCACGTCTACACTGTAGCCACGCATCCGCAGCTCATTATAGATTACATTTTCCATCAGGTGGGTTGGCTCAAACTGGCGGAAGTTGATGCGGGCATTACGCAGCCCAAGGTCAGAAAAGTAGTATTTCTTAGGCGTCTCTATATAAGCCCGGCCTTTAATATCGTAGCGGCTGGCAGCTTCCAGCAAAAACGAATCTTCAAAATATTCCAGATACCTGCGAATGGTAGGCGCCGTAATCTTAGATTTCCTGACACTCTGGAACGTATTCTTCAGTTTTTCCGGGTTGGTCAGTGAACCCACGGCGGAAGAAAGGACATTTAACAGATCCTCCAGTTCGCCTTTGTTGCGCACCTTATTCCGGGCAACAATGTCACGGATGTAAATTTCGCCGAAAAGGCCGGTAAGGATCGCCGCCTTGTCACGGGGATCTTCCTTCAATACCACAAGAGGGATTCCGCCATACAGCATGTACTGGGAAAGGCCTTCGTATTTATCTCCCCGGAACACAGTCATAAACTCTGCGAAGCTGAGAGTATACATGTGGATTTCATCTCCGCGCCCCGCAAATTCCGTTATGATGTCTTTGGACAGGAACTTAGCGTTGCTGCCGGTCACATAGACATCCATATTGCTTTTGCGCAGGTAACCGTTCAGCACCGCCTCAAAGGAGCCAAGCAGCTGGACCTCATCGAGCAGCAGATACCAGGTTCCCCGGTCGCTGACTTTTGCCTTGATATAATTCAGGAACTTTTCCGGATCGACTTTCCGTTGCTGTTCCTGCAGTGCAAGTAAATCTTCCCCAATCAGCTGCAAGTCATCGGCAGAATCAAACGCGAAACGGATAATGTGATCTTCCGCCACCCCGTTTTCCAGCAAATTCTTAAAGAAAATAGTGTTAAGCAGGTACGATTTGCCGCACCTGCGTACACCCGTAATGACTTTAATGAGGCCGTTTCCCCGCTTACGGATCAGTTTATCCAAATAAACATTACGTTTTATCTCCATCACCGTTTACTCCATAATTGATTTTTGCAACTTGTTTCGTTTTTCAATTATAGAATAACAGGATTCTCGCCAAAAGTCAATTTTCTATGATAGATTTTTGCAACTTGTTGTGTTTTTCAATTATTAAAATGTAAAAGAAGACAGGCTGCCCAAAATTGGCGCCGGCCTGTAAATCAAAAAAACGGCCTGCCATTGCTGACAGGCCGCAGTGAAAACAGAAATGTACCTACCTGCTTCGCTAAGCAAACAAATCATCCAGCGTCACCACATTTGTAAAAGCGCTGCTGTACTCATTGCGCGCCAAGGCAAATGTGGTGATAAGCGTGCTGTGAACTGTCGTTTTAGGAGAGAGCGCAGCTTCCAGTATTTCTCTTCTTTGAAGCAGCGTCCTGTAATACTCCCTGCTCACGACAAAATCACCGCTGTAAAACTTAATCTCACACATATTCACAACATTGTCATTCCTTGTAATCAGCAGATCGATTTGCATTCCCGCTTCATCATCATGACGTTTGGACCAGGCTGAAGCTGAGGAAATGACGCCGGATATGCCAAGTGCGCGTTTGATTTGGCTGATGTGGTTAAAGCACACGTTCTCGAAAGCAAAACCACGCCATATGGCCAGCTGTTGTGAAGTCACGTTCTGTTGCCAGAAATGTTCATTTACCTCTCTGTTTTCTTTTACAAAGCGCAGATAAAACAGACAAAACGGATCTGTCAGTTTATAATGTTCTTCTCTCTTCCCAAACCCGAAAGGCACGTATTTTATAATGAAATCTCCTGCCAGCAGCGCATTCAGATGACACGTCAGGCGTCCTCCATCATGTATCCCCAGCTTTTCTACCAGCTCCTTGCGCGTGTATCCGGCATTTCTTCCATATAACAGCCTGACAATCGCTTTTGCCGCCTCAGGATTCACAAAAACCGAATCAAACAGCCTGTCAAATTCATTCCGCAGCCTTGCACTCCTGGTAAAGAACGCTGCATCAACGTTCTGCGCCAGGCTTTTCTCCCCGTCCATATACCCCATGTAATAAGGAATGCCTCCAAATATCATGTAGCTTTGCGCGATATCATAGCGGGAAAGTCGCACATTCCGGCTTTGATAATATTCCTCGCATTCGCGGAGCGTAAACGGCGCCAGCTTGATTTCATAAGTTACCCTGTTATACAGGCCGCCGTGGTTGTTGACCAGTTTATCCAGAATCCATGAATTTGCACTGCCGCAAACAATGACCATAAGGTTTTTACGGTGGCAGGCCCATGTATTCCAAAATCCTTCAAAGGCCTGCACGAATCCTGATTTGGGTGTGTCAAGCCATGGCAATTCGTCAAGAAACACGACCTGTCTGGTCCCGTCATCCATTTTCTGCAAGTACTTTTCCAGCAGCAGGAAGGCATCCAGCCAGCTTTTCGGCTTTTCACACCGTTCCATGCCATGCAGTTCCAGCGAATTATAAAAATGATCCAACTGCGCGCGAAGCAGACCGACAGGTTCCTGCTCAGACGGAGAAAGCCCGGCATGACGGAACGTAATTCGCCCGGAAAATGTCTCGTCTACCAGATATGTCTTCCCCACGCGCCGCCTTCCGTATACGGCTACCAGCTCTGCCTGGTTCCTGTCATACAGCCGGTTCAGTTCTTTTACTTCACGCTGCCTTCCAATCATGGTTGCTCCACTCCTCCGCATTGACATCCCGCACACGAGGTCTTAAGTTTACGCTGTTTTCTTCTATATCGTTCAGCCAATTTTAAACAAGGCGGCGGCGAACAGTTAATTTTTTTGATTCACCGCCGCTTTGTTTTCTTTTGTTCATTATAATCCAAAGCAAAACGGCGGTCAACTGCATTTTTTATTAATTTGCCGCCGCTTTGTTTTTAAAAAAAACCGGCCTGCCATTGCTGACAAGCCGCAGGAAGCAAATGCCCGGTCTAAAGAAAAACACCCGCACCCTGTTACAGGTACGGGCGTCTATTCCGAGGTTCTTTGGTTTACGCTATTCTAATATTTATTCTATTTCGCCAGCTTTGCCTCAATGGCGGCCAACCGGGCTTCCAGTCTTGCGTTCTGTTCTTTGATGGCCGCGTTTTCCGCTTCCAGTGTTTTGATTTTGGCTTCCTGCTCAGCATTAGCTTTCTGCTGCTCTTCCAACGCCTCGCCCTGAGCTTTTATTGTCCGGGCCATAACAGCCTTGCTGCTGGTGAAGCCTTTATCCAGCGCAATGGAGATACCTGCATTTACCATATTCTCACCATTGCCCATGGAACCGCCGATGCTGAACATCAAGTTATCCATCGGGCGATAGAACAAACCCAACGCCATCGAGTGGGCATCGCGATAATTACCATAGCCTAAGCCCATGCCGAACTTGTTATCCATTTCTATGGGATGCAGAGCAGCCAAAGCCGCCGCTCCTGCACCAACTTTATTGACCTTGTTGTCAACCCGGTTGATGCTGTTGTTCAGATAAACCGCATTGTTGTAGGCATTTTGGCTAACTGCCTGCAACTGACCGACGGTAGCTGCATCGGTAGGAGCCTCACCATCTTTGACATGTGTGATACGGCGTTCATTACCGGTAGAACCGACAGATACAACATTATCCTGAGAACCGTCTGAATCAGCTCCTAAAACCACAGAATTTTTACCGGTAACATTTTGTCTCGATTCGGTAGAACTCCCGCCAAGCACTACCGTGTTACTTCCGGTAGCCGCGACATCTACGTTATTGCCCAAAACGAATACATTTTTGGCTCCGCCGGCTATGGTGTTACTATTACCTACACTGTAAGAATCGCTGCCATCAATGATGCTGGGATCGCCAATGGCGCCGCTGTGATCACCGGTCACTGTGTTGTTGTGACCGATTGCGATGGACTGAGCACCACTAACGTTGTTGGAATCTCC
Source organism: Acidaminococcaceae bacterium (assembly GCA_017554485.1). Lineage (GTDB taxonomy): Bacteria > Bacillota > Negativicutes > Acidaminococcales > Acidaminococcaceae > Succiniclasticum. The sequence goes on from JAFZIG010000048.1 coordinate 9,835, forward strand.
CAAGGCAACAGACTGGTTCCCGCTGACAGTATTGGAATCGCCTAAAGCAATCGACTGGTCGCCGGTAACCGCATTCTTATAACCCATGGCTGTAGACCGGTTTGCACCTGTTGTTTTACTTCCCTCGCCAATCGCAACCGAATCAGTTCCCGTAACGCTGTCCTTACCCAATGCTACCGCAGTGCTATTTGTTCCCAGGTTCAGCGTATCGCCATTCAGATAGTCAAAAACGGTAGAACCTTTTACAAATTCATCCGCATGATCCCCGGTAGCCGAAACTTCGCCATCCTGGTTTATCAGCGAATTAATTGCCGTAGTATTTTCCTGAATTGCTTCTTTATTTTTTTCAGTCTTTTCGTCAACGGTTACAACCTTATTATCAACAGCGGCAACCTTTTCATCAATGGCTACGATTCCTTCATAGGATATCATATCCGCGATTCCTGCTACAGCAGCCAATACGCTAACTGCGCTCTTTGCTTCATCTGCTGTTTTCTGGGCAGTAGAGATATTTTTAGTATTGATTTCAATTTTTTCTGAATTAGTCGCAATGTCATGGGCATTAGCCGCAATATCTTTAGCATTATTTGCTATAATTTCGGTATTTTCTTTTACCTGCGTATCTAACGCCGATAAATTAGTTGCCGTCGTTTTATCCTTCTTAACATATTCACCATCGGCTGTAGGACGCACCTCATTGTAAACTGCACTGCCAGTCACCAATTTGCCATTGTCTTTTTCAACCTTCCCGGTTCCTAACGCTTTGCCCCATGCAGCAGAGTTATCCGCAGCAGAACCATCAGCGTTCTTTGCGTTTTTACCAACGTTAGAAGCATCTGCATCCGCTTTTTTATCCAAAATATCCTTGGCAATCCCTGTTTGATCCTGTAAGGCATTATCTATCAACACCAGGTTTTCCGCAATGTTCTTGTCAGCTTTTATAATAAGTCCGTCCTTGTTGATTGTGCCGATGCGATTGGACAACGCCGTGTTTGCATTGGTACGATCCGCTATTTCGTTATCAATACGGGTTCCTAACGTAGTATCTGCAGTTTCACGGGCAGATATTTCTGCAGTAAGTACAGATTCATTTATTGTCACCCTGCCATCCAACGCAGTAATGTCACCTGCGTTCTTATCGATCGCCGTCTTATTGGCTGCTATATTCGTGGTGTTCGTTGTGATATTTGCCTTATTGGCCGCAATGTCCGTCGTGTTTTGGGCAATGGCTCCTTCATTTGCCGTGACACGCCCGTCCAATGAACTAATGGCTCCTTCGTTCGTCGTCACCCGGCCATCCAATGAACTAATGGCACCTTCGTTCGTCGTGACTCTGCCATCCAGCGCAGTAATGTCACCGGCGTTCTTCTCGATTGCTGTCTTGTTCGCAGCTATATTCGTAGTGTTCGTTGCTATATTTGCCTTATTGGCCGCAATGTCCGTTGTGTTTTGGGCAATGGCTCCTTCGTTTTCCGTGACACGGCCATCCAATGAACTAATGGCTCCTTCGTTCGTCGTGACTCTGCCATCCAGCGCAGTAATGTCACCGGCGTTCTTCTCAATTGCCGTCTTGTTCGCAGCTATATTCGTGGTGTTCGTTGCGATATTTGCCTTATTGGCCGCAATGTCTGTTTTGTTCGTCGTAATGTCCGATGTATTCTGGGCAATGGCTCCTTCATTTGCCGTGACACGACCGTCCAATGAACTAATGGCTCCTTCGTTCGTCGTGACTCTGCCATCCAGCGCGGTAATGTCGCCCGCATTCTTCTCGA
>JAFZIG010000049.1 GCA_017554485.1 Acidaminococcaceae bacterium
ACGAAGACCCTTTTAAGGGTGGCCAGTAGTCATACCACGACGGCTTGAACAAAGTGAAAGCCAGCGTCATTTAGGCGCTGGCCTGTGTTGGGCCCTTATAGGGCTAAGCGAACCACCCCTTGAAGGGGTGGAAGCGATTTGTAGTCCAAAGCGGTTTGCAATAACATTTTTTCTAATAGTAATAGGAAAAAATAGGGATGACACTTGCAGGAGCAGGACGTTTGTGATATATATAAATATGGATAGGTATGCAATTTATTAATTGTGGATAAACAGATAAGAACATAAAAGACGGCTTATAGATTCATGATAAAAATACAGTGCTTTTTCTAAAACAGGGGTTGACAGGAATGTAAAGCCTGCCGGCAAAGACCGCAGCACAAATTGCGGGTCATGATAATAACGGAGGGGTATCATGAACAAAATTTACAAAGTGATCTGGAGCAAAGTGAGAAACTGCTATATGGCGGTAAGTGAAATTGCCAAACGCAACGGCAAAAGCTGTACATCCGTACACTGCAGCGCCAAGGCAGACCGCACGCACACCGGGCTGGCTCTTTCTGCCATCGTGGGTGCTACGCTGCTGGCGGGCGTGTGTTCCGTGCTGCTGCCCGTGCGCGTTGTCTTGGCTGCTCCCGTTATGCCCACGCTGGACTACCGGGGCGCCTCGCCTTACGTGACCATTGCCACGACTACCTCCAACAATGCTGCTGCCATGGACATTAAAAGCGCGCAAGCAAACAACGTGCTGAAGTGGATCGACTTCTCCATCGGCCAAGGCGGTACGGTACAGTTTGACGGCCAGAACTATCTCAACTATGTCACCGGCCACGGCCGTTCAGAAATCGACGGCGTGTTAAAAGGCGGGGGCAGCATTTACCTGATCAACCCCAACGGGATACTGTTTGGCTCCACGGCCCGGGTGGACGTGGGCAGCCTGTACCTTTCAACGAGAAGACTCACGGATGGACAGCTTCAGAGTTATGACTTAGCCCGTGCTGCAATTTTCCGTAGTGACAGTGCGGCTGTCGGCGATGTCATAAACTTGGGCAAGCTGAACGCGGATTTGATTGAAGTGGAAGGCAGGAACATTACCTTTAAAAACGTGGCGGACGTGACAAAGGGCGGTACGCTTACGAATGGCGATATTACCGGCGGCACGGCACATGATATGGCGGATAGTTCTGGAGATACAGTTTTTCTGACTGCCAATAACGAGACTGGAAATGAAGGCGAGATCCATTTGGGATTTGCTGTAGGTGTGGACGGAACTGTTAATGGCAGTGCAGCAGAAGGTTTAAGCGCTGGTCAATACACAAATGTACCTATACCCACGTTCAATCACTGGAATTCCAACATTACGCCAACCAAATACATGCTGATCCGCAACGGCTATGAGCTGCAGAACATGCAGAACAACCTCACGCAGGAGAACGGTACAAATATGCCCGGCAACTACATGCTGGCCAATGATATTAATCTTAATGACGGCAGTACTCAAATCAAGTTTATACCGATAGGACACACGAACCTCAACAATGAGGAGATAGTGTTTTCCGGAAAGTTTGACGGTTTGAACTATGAAGTTAAAAATTTGGTGATTGACACTTCTTTATCAGAAACGGACGTGAATGCAGGCATAGGTCTGTTTGGCATTAACGGGGGCACGGTTGAAAATGTTGGAGTAAACACAAATATTAATGTTGTTAAACAGTGCGTCGGGGGTATTGTCGGTATCAATACAGGTACGATCCGGAACGTGTATCATACAGGCGGTGTTAACGGGCAGCAAGATGTCGGAGGCATAGCAGGTCATAATCGGGGAAGCAGTTCGTCAATAGA
>JAFZIG010000050.1 GCA_017554485.1 Acidaminococcaceae bacterium
CGACGGTCTGGACATTTCCCTGAACCTCTTGGAACCGGCGGAGAACGACATCTGGCTGAAGTTTGGGAAGAATTGGGGCGATCTGAAGGACGGCGCCGATTACCACAGCTCAACGACTTTGTTAGGCTATGATAAAGCCGTAGCGCCTCACTGGCGTATCGGCGCCTTTGCTGGTTACAGCTCTACGGGTTTTGCAGACAGCACCGCAAGTAATGAACTGAAGGATACCCGCTTCGGTCTCTATGCCGGTTATAACAAAGCGGGACAGGAAGCCATGGCTTACCTTGACTACGGCTGGCTGCGGAATAAACTGCGGAGAGGTATTACTGGTTTAGGATTAACGGCCAACGCAAGATACCACAGCCGCATTCTGGAATTGGGTGGCGAGTACCTCTACGATTTACACGCAACCAAAAACGTGCCCTGGCACGTGCGTCCCTATGTGAACGCACAGCTTTCAAGGCTGTGGCAGAACGGTTACAGCGAAGAGGGGGCAGGCGTATATAACCAGGTAGTGGACAGCAAACACAATGATTATTTCGGCATGGGAGCCGGCGTAGAGTTCAAACGCTACCTGAAGGGCGGCAACTACGCCATCCGTGCCGGTGTGCGCCACGCTTTTGAGGGAGCGGAGCCGAAACTGCGGTACAGCTACATGGGCGATGCGGCCAACACCTACGATATGCGCAACGTGCAGGATAAGACTCACTTCGTGCTGTCCATCGGCGGTGAAGCGGAAATCGCCAAAGGCTGGAGCATCGGCGGGGACGCAAGCTTCACCCGGGGCCGTCACGACAGGGACTTTTCCTGCAGCGTGACCGTAAAAAGAATGTGGTAAAGGGGGCTTATTATGAAACATTTCCCTTCACTAAAGAAAAACAAAATACTTGCCAAAACCATCGTGCTGGGGCTTTTCCTGGGTTTCTTCTCCCATGCCCGGGCGGCGGATCCCTCTGATTTTGAAACAGAAGAATATTTTAAAAGCAACGGTCTGGACATCATCAACGCATCCACTGCCTACAGCAAGGGTTATACCGGCAAAGGCATCACCATCGGTATCAGCGATACGCCGGTCAATTTTACATCGCCGGAGTTCGATACAAAACAAAACAGCTATGTGGCGGATAATTTTTACCCGTCTTATATTGATGAAAACGAAAAAGAACACAATGTTACCGACAGTGATTATTGGAAGATCATGTACCACGGGACGCTTGTGGCCGGCATTTCTGCAGCCAGCCGGAACGGAGTAGGCATGCACGGCGTGGCCTTCGATGCTGAAATTCTTAATGCGCCTGAGTTGTCGTATTTGAAAGCAGACGGATCCATTAGCATTAAGGCTGACTGGATAGAAGCTTTTCCGAAGGATCCGGGCATCAGGGTTGTCAACTCTTCCTGGGGAGTCAGTCTTTACGCAACGGAAGTGTTTGAAGCCTATGCGCTCGCTGGGTATGAAATGTCTATGGCGGATTATTTATTGTTTCTTGAATCTTTACAACAAGTAATAGATTTAAAGTTCGAAAACATGGCTGCCGGCCATGGCCTGCTGCAGATAAATGCAGCCGGCAATGGCGGCTATGTGATGTCGTTGGCAAATTCCACAAGCCACTGGTTTGAGGGAAAGAACGCGCCGCGCAATGTAATCACAGTCAACGAGCTGGAAGATACAAAGTATCTGTCCCGGGAAGGTGACCGTATCAGCGGCAACAATATTATTGACTGTTTTAGCAACGGCGCCGCCTTTAACGAGGACGGCACCCTTGCGGCTCCCGGTATCCAAATTGTCTCCGCCAATGCTGATTATGCGTCAGACGGCAAAATTGATGAGACAATGAGCGGCACATCTTTTTCGGCGCCTTTTGTGAGCGGCGCGGCAGCCCTGGTGCAGCAGGCCTTTCCGTATATGACGGCCAAACAGATCGGGGATGTGATTCTCTCCACGGCTAATCCCAATGTGACCTCCCTTACCGGCTATACGGTGTTGCTTCAGAACGGCTCTGCCCTGAGCGAGGATAAATTCCTGAACATCTTATATTTTGACGGAAAGCCGCGAACACCGGAAGATCAAATGGCAGACTGCCTGGATTATCTGAAACGCTTTCGTACGAAATATTATGAAGACTATGCTGAATGCCCCATCTATGCCTATTACAATGTGCCCATGGAAGCGGTTATCGGTCAGGGGGTGCTGGACGCGGGCAAGGCCGTGGACGGTCCGGGGGCTCTGAATGCCCGTAGGATGGAGAAGAGTGATATCAGCAGCGATTACACGGTGAAGGGGAAATCGGCGTTCCAGGCTTTGTATGCGGTGGATACCGCAGGGTACGATTCCACTTGGGCAAACGATATCAAAGAAGTCCGCGTGGGCCTTCTGGCGGCGGACAGTTCGGAAGAAGATTTGAAGACACGTTACAACTTCTATACGGAAAACTGGCTGGAACGGGAGAAGCATGGGTATGACGGAAATATTGTGGGCGCTGGTTTTGTCAAAGAATATATTGATTTTTACAACGACAACGCCCATGCCAGCGGACTGATCAACCTGCCGGTAGGATTGCTGAAAACGGGCGAAGGCACATTGACCTTATCTGGTAATAATACTTATCAGGGCGCCAGCATCGCGAAGCAGGGTACATTATCTATTGACGGCTCTGTGGCCGGAGACGCTTACAGTATTGAAAAGGGTACGATTGCAGGCCGTGGTACGATTCACGGCACGTTGTACAACCAAAACATCGCAATAGCC
>JAFZIG010000051.1 GCA_017554485.1 Acidaminococcaceae bacterium
AAAAAAAACGTATTCAATAACCTTGCGGCTAAAGAATACGCTTAATTTAATCTGATCCCGGCACCTGCCTTTCCCGAGTTCTCCCAAAACAGGTCAGGCAGATGTCTGTATCAGTTTGTGAACAAATTATAAACTATTATGGCGTGAATTGCAAACTTTTTTTGAAATTTGGTACTTTACTTGCACCGATTCCTGATAAAACAGTAATCTTTTAAACAAAATACCGGGCAACTGGTCCGAAAGCAGTATTACGGAATACCCTTTCAGATTCTAACGGCCGCCATCCTTCCCGACAATTATTTACAGGGGGTATCAGAGCAGCCCGCCCTCTGCCAGGATGGCTTTCATCTTTTCCTTCGCGCCTTCGGTCATGGGCGTCAGGGGCAGACGGGGCGCGCCGGCGTCGATGCCGGTAACCAGGGTAACGGCAGCTTTCACCGGAATCGGGTTGGTCTCGATGAACATGGCATTGGCCAGCGGCACCATCTTCTTGTTGATCTCCGCCGCTTTCTTTACGTCGCCGCTTTCGTACGCGTTCATCAGGTCCTGCAGGATCTCGCCGCCGATGTTGGCCAGCACGGAAACTACACCGGTAGCGCCTACGGACGCGAAGGGCAGCAGCAGGCCGTCGTCACCGCTGTAGATGGTGAAGTCGCCGGGCAGGATACGGAACAGTTCCGCAACCTGGGCTACGTTGCCGGCTGCTTCTTTAATCGCCACAACATTTTTGAAATCTTTGGCGATGCGGGCTACGGTCGCGGGCGGGATATTCGCTGCGGTACGTCCGGGAACATTATATAAAATGATAGGTTTTGCCGTGCATTCGGAAATAGCCTTGAAGTGCTGGTAATAGCCTTCCTGGGTGGGCTTGTTGTAATACGGGCCAACAATCAGGAAACCGTCCACACCGATCTCGTCAGCGATCTTGGTGGTCTCCACACTGTTGGCAGTGTTGTTGGAACCGGTGCCCGCGATGACGGGGATACGGCCGTTCACCTGTTTTAAAACAGTAGCCCAGAGGGCTTTTTTCTCTTCAATGGTCATGGTGGCAGCTTCACCGGTAGAACCGGTTACCACTAAAGCGTCGGTCCCGTGGGCGATCCACCATTCCACCAGCTGTTTCGCAGCTTCCAGATTTACACTGCCGTCAGCAGCAAAGGGGGTAACCATAGCGGTCAATACGCGGCCAAAATACGGATTCTTCATATTCTTCTCTCCTTTTCTAACACTAAAAGTCTCTGTTTTCTGCAATATATGTTGTAGTTCCGACTTACCTGTTTTACACTGTTCAGCTCATACTTTGCGCAACCGGAATATGAATCAGATGCCTTGCTGTCATACCCAGCCGTTCTGGATCATGCACTCGGCAATCTGCAGGGTGTTCAGGGCAGCGCCCTTGCGGATCTGGTCGCCCACTACCCAGAAGTTAAAAGTGTTGGGGTTGGAGAAGTCGCGGCGCAGACGGCCCACATAGCAGTCATCCTTATCGGAGGTGTACAGGGGCATCGGGTAAATCTGTTCTTCCAGATCGTCCTGTACCTGCACGCCGGGGAAGTTCTCCAGCGCCTTGCGCATATCCGCCAGCTCCAGGTCATGTTCGAATTCCACGTTCACGGATTCGGAATGGCTGCGGTAAACGGGCACGCGGACCGTGGTGGCTGTAATGCGCATATCATAATCGTCAAAAATCTTCTGAGTCTCATTCACCATCTTCATTTCTTCCTTGGAATACAGGTTGTCCAGAAAGACGTCGATCTGCGGGATCAGGTTGAAGGCGATGGGATAATGCTTCTTCAGGCTGGCAGAAGGCAGAATGTGGGGAATCATCTCCCGGCCTTCCGCGTACGCTTTCGTCTCATCCGTCAGCTCATCGATGCCCTCTTTGCCGGCGCCGCTGACTGCCTGGTAGGTGGAAACCACGATACGTTTGATGCGGGCCAGGTCGTACAGCGGTTTCAGGGCCATGCACATGATGATAGTGGAACAGTTAGGGTTGGCGATAATGCCTTTATGTTTCAGGATCGCCTGAGGATTGATCTCGGGAATGATCAGCGGCACTTCCGAATCCATACGGAAGGTGCTGGAGTTATCGATAACAACAGCGCCGGCCTTCACGGCGATGGGGGCAAAGTCCTTGGAGATGCTGCCGCCTGCGAACAGAGCGATGTCGATGCCGTTAAAGGAATCTTCTTTGGCTTCCTGCACTACATATTTTTTACCGCATACGGTCAGTTCGGTTCCCGCACTACGGGCCGAGGCCAGCAGACGCAGTTCCGCAAAGGGGAAGTTGCGTTCCTCAATCAGTTTCAAAAACTCCGTGCCTACCGCGCCGGTAGCGCCTAAAATTGCCACATTGTACTTTTTCATGAATACTGCTCCTTTTCCTTATATAACTTATTAAGAGAAACCCCGCCATTCCCGTTTCACATTACAGCGCACAACGTAAGAACCGGCAGAGGCTCCTGCTATTAATCCAAAATCTGGTCCAAACCGTACACCAGCCCCTGGCGGGAACCGATCTTCTTGCAGGCCATGGCCACGCCGGGCATATAGCACTCGCGGTTAATCGTATCGTTGATGATCTTCAGGGTCTCGCCCTGGCTGCCGAACACCACTTCCTGGGAAGCTACATAACCCTGCAGGCGCATGCTGTGAATGCGGATGCCGTCAATGTCGCCACCCCGGGAACCGGCCAGTGTCTCCCTTTCATTGGGATGGCCCTGCTTATGGGCTTCCCGCACTTCACCGATCTTCTGGGCTGTCAGGATAGCCGTGCCGCTGGGAGCGTCCAGCTTCTGGTCGTGATGCTTCTCAATAATTTCTACATCTTTAAAATATTTGGCTGCTTCCGTAGCCAGTTTGATCATGACCACTGCGCCCAGGGCGAAGTTGGGAACGATCAGCGCCGCCGTGTTGTTTGCTTCCGCCAGCTGCTTCACTTCCGCCAGGCGTTCCGGGGTGAAACCGGTGGTCCCTACTACCGCACGAATGCCTTTGTTCAGGATGATGCGCAGGGAATCCATGACCACATCGGGACGGGTGAAGTCCACCACAACGTCCGGAGTCACTGCATCCAGGGCAGCCGCGATATTCGTAAATACAGGTTTACCGTCCGGCAGGGTTTTACCGCCGGCATTAATATCTACACCCCCTATCAGTTCCAGTTCCGGATTGGCAGTCACCATGCGGACTACTTCACTGCCCATGCGCCCGAAAGCGCCGTTCACTAATACTTTGATCATAACAAACCCTCCACTTCCCTTTAAAAATAACTAAAGTTTACACTCGTCTGCTTATTATATTATTATATACGATTTTGGCGGCGTTGTCAGCAGGAAAATCCCTTATTTAGTTTCTTTCCGCAAAAATTTTTCTATATGTTGTGCAGAACCTGTTGTGCGGAATAAGAAAAGCCGTTGAGAATTATCCCAACGGCCAGCATTACATATCAGACGAAATATCACACTTTGGTTGAGATAGCTCTCCGCTGCACCGGCACGCGCCGCGCTGCAACGACAGTCCTGAGATTATTCACCTCAGGCCCAGCAGCCGTTCCCCGCCGGGACCGACCCTTCGGCGATTATCCCTTTCCCTTACTTCCACGATGCCTCTCCATAAGGTACTCTTGATTCTCGCGCCTCTATCATTGTTATTAGAAGTATTATAAGTTACAATATTTCCCTTGTCAAACAAAAAGACAGATTTTTTCCTGATTCGCAATCATTGCCGCAGTTTTCGTCTTTTTTGAAAAGTTTGTTACAACTATTATGACAAATCAATTTGCTAAAGAATACCTCATCCCTGATTATCTTCCTGTTGCCGCGCTGTGGCAGCTATGATATGATAACATACAAAGCGCTCTAACACATTTGACAAATGAAGTAAGTAAAATATTACATAGTATTTTCAGGAAAAGTCATGGATAAAACAGATTTTACGGAAGGCAAAATTATCGGCCCGCTGCTGCGTTTTGTCTTCCCCATCATGTTCGCCATCTTTTTACAGATTTTTTACGGCGCGGTAGACCTGCTGATTGTAGGGAAATTCTCCGACGCGGTCAACGTTTCCGCGGTATCCACCGGCTCCCAGCTGATGCATTCCGTCACCATCATATTGACGGATCTGGCTCTGGGAACCACGGTGCTGCTGGGTATTTTCCTGGGGCAGAAAAATTCGGAAGAATGCGGCCGTGTCATCGGCGCCACTGTCGCGTTGTTCTTTTCGATCGGCGCGGCGGTTTCCGTTTTGTTTTTGTGCTGCGCCGAACCGTTGGCAGCTCTTATGAACGCACCTACAGAAGCTTTCGTACAAACCGCTTCCTACATCCGCATCTGCGGCGGCGGCTCCGTGTTTATCGTTGCCTATAACGTGCTTGGAAGTATCTTCCGCGGCATCGGCAACGCCAGGCTGCCTCTGTTTACCGTAGCCGTAGCTACCGTCTTCAACATTGCGGGGGACTACCTCATGGTCGCCGTGTTCCATATGGGAGCCACGGGCGCGGCCATCGCCACCGTTTTTGCTCAGGCTGTCAGCGTGCTTTGCTCCGTACTGCTGATAAAACGCCTCGGCCTGGACCTTTCTTTTTCTGTTTCGGACATCGGATTCCATAAAACGCTGATCCGGCGTATCGTCAGTCTCGGCCTCCCCATCGCCCTGCAGGATCTTCTGGTAGGCATCAGCTTCCTGATCATCCTCGCCATCGTGAACCGGTACGGGGTCATCACCTCCGCCGGCGTGGGCGTGGCGGAAAAACTGTGCGGCTTTTTCCTGCTGGCCCCCATCGCCTTCAGCCAGGGCATCTCTTCCTTCGTGGCGCAGAACTACGGCGCCGGGAAAATGGACAGGGCGCGCAAGGCGCTGCGTTACGGGATTTCGATTTCATTAAGCTGTGGGGTTGTGCTGGGTTACCTGGCTTTTTTCCACAGCGTGCCCCTGAGCAGCATCTTCTCCGACGAAGCCACGGTATGCCGGGCTTCCGGGGAATACCTGAAAGCCTTTAGTTTCGACTGCCTGCTGACCGCCTTTCTTTTTTGCTTCATGGGGTTCTTTAACGGCTGCGCCAGAACCCGCTTCGTCATGCTGCAGGGCATCGCAGGCGCTTTCCTTGTCCGCGTGCCCCTTTCGTATCTGTTCAGCAGCTGGTACGGCGGCAACATTTTCATCCTCGGACTGGCCACACCCGCCTCATCCTTTGTGCAGGTACTGCTTTGCATTATTTATTTTATAAAATTCAAACGGGAAAAAACATTTAAAATATAATCCTGTGCGCTTTAGGGCTTCCACATAATCATCCTCTTTATATGCCGCGTTGAACTGAATGTTAGTCATGAGGGCAGAACTTTTGCCGATGCCCATGGGCGAATCCACGATACGGAAGGTCAGCTTCTTTTTCTCATCACCGGCTTGTTTCGCATCCTTAAATCCGGCAACGTGCTGCTCATCAAAAATCGCCTCATCGCTTTGACGGGTGTTATCCATTTGCCCTTTCGTATTATTTTCCTCACTGTTTTCAGTAAAACTCATAAAACCTCCTGTAAAATATACATCACCGCTCCCGCCGGTAAAGGCAGAAGCGGTGTTTTATTGCCATCGTATTCTGTATGTCTGGGCACTTAACGATTATAGATTTCCACATGCTTTTAGTCAAGACTATTTCATTTAGAGCAGGATTACTGTTTTCTGTACTTCAGGAACGCTTTATCGTAACAAATACACTTGTTTTCCTGTCTCCCGGCAGGCTGGTCGTAATTACGACCAGCTTCAGAGCGCAAACCCGCATAGCTACTGGATTTTGGTTCCCTCTACTCTTAAATATTTAAAGAGAGACTGTTTATATGTCTGTACAGGCGAAGCCGTCAGATACAACTGTCAAACTGTCAGAGATTAGAGGCTTAGGGTTTGGCCGGGAAATCCTCTCCACAGTCATTCACATTCCTCCATCATGCATTTCCATATCATTTAAGTGGCATATATTTAAACATTTCAATCCACACGCCTCATACGAGGTGTGACCCTTGACGGGCCTTCTCCCAATGGCGACAGGGGTATTTCAATCCACGCACCTCATACGAGGTGCGACTTTCCATCAATGCCCTTGACATTTTGAAGCATTTGCCTTACATAATTATATTTAGGAGCAGGGATTCCGCTCGGATGAGCCCTTGTGGCGCTAGACCTTTCGGAATCCGTGTTCCTTTTATTTTTTATCCCTACCGTAGACATTTCATAGAGATGGATATCTTCGTCTTTTGAAAGTTATTTCAATCCACGCACCTCATACGAGGTGTGACCCTTGACGGGCCTTCTCCCAATGGCGACAGGGGTATTTCAATCCACGCACCTCTCGCGAGGTGCGACAGTACATCAGTAATATAGTGATCTAAACAATCAAATTTCAATCCACGCACCTCTCGCGAGGTGCGACCACTGTTTGATGAAATTGTTTTTGCGTAGAATTTATTTCAATCCACGCACCTCTCGCGAGGTGCGACTAATAGTCTCCTACGTTTAGACTTACGATTAAACATTTCAATCCCCGCACCTCTCGCGAGGTGCGACTTTTTTTCATGTTTCTGTCAAACTGTACTTTGTTATTTCAATCCACGAACCTCTCGCGAGGTGCGACAAAAGGTGTCAGTCGGACCATTT
>JAFZIG010000052.1 GCA_017554485.1 Acidaminococcaceae bacterium
CTCCGCCCGATACCAAAATTACTGTAACACTTAACGCTATTTTAAGCAAGATTAAAAGTTAACGCCTCGCTGTTTGCAAGTGTAATTTCCACTTTACTTTTGATGCTTTTTAGAGTGGAAATAAACTTTTCACTTCAGCTTTATTTTAAGGAAACACTGATTAAATGAGTTTGTGCGATGACCGAGCGCTTTTTGTGAATAACAAGGAAGTGGCTCGAAGTCGCAGCGGGGCTGCGTCTAGAGACAATGACGCAGTCATTCGCAAAAAGCGCCGGTTAGCGTGCAGACGAATTAATCAGTGGTTCCTTAATATTGTAGAAAAACGCGCTGCAAAATCTTTTCTTTTTTGAAAAGACATACAGCGCGTTTACCGTTTTATTGTTTTAAAATTTTATTGAATTCATCTTTGTTTTCTTCAATGGCCTGCTGTCCGCCCACAACACAGATGTAATTGTCCGCCAGCACCTCACGGATCATCTTTGCCAGCGCTTTAACGTCCGCAAGGCTCACGTCAAGAATTTCATCCCGCGTCTTCTGCCTGTCGGCATCCGAAACAGCCAGCAGTTCCTGCATGGCGGCCCGGGAAACTTTCAGGGAATTGGTCAGGGGCACATCCACGCCGCTCATGGTACCGATGACATATTTGGTCATCTCCCGGTCTGTCAGTTCCAGATTATCCAGCCATTCAGGCAGGGTACGGAAAGCTTCCAGGCTGTTATTCAACTGGGGATCGCGATAGGTGGAAAAATACATGACCCCGTTCCGGTCAAATACGGCATTTGCCCCATAAGCCCCACCCTGTACACGGATCTTCGTCCACAGGTATTCGTACCGGAGCATGGTTGTCAGCACCAGCATGCTTCCGCTGTATATGTAACCGTGTTTATGATAATCGCCGCCTGCCAGCACATACTGTACCTTTCCCGGTGTAACAATCGCTTCATTCTTCTCCGGCAATGGCAAAGCCTTCGCTTCTTTTCCGCTTGCCCCGCTGCCTGCCGGAAGTATCTCTGCAAACTCCAGCGCCATGCGGCGTACCTCTGCCCTGTCTGCTGCGTCACAGCTGTAGCTCAACAGGTATTGTGCTTTATTAAAGAATACAGGCAGCAGTTGCTGCAGTTTGGCGATAATGCCATCTGCCTCTTTCTCAAAGTTTTCAGCCAGCTGCTTAACAAACTGGTAATAACTGTAATAATCCTGCTCTGTCACCCGGGCTTTGGCAGAAAAATAGGATGCCAGCCGTACCGCCGCCACATTCTGCCCTTTGGCAAAAAAACTGTTGTCCCAGTCCGTCTTAACCTGATCGATCAGTTCTTTTAACCGGTTTTTATCTTCAAACTGCGTGTGGAGTGTCATCGCTTTTAAAATCTTAAACAGTTCCGGCAGTTTGGCTGTCAGACATTTGGCTGCCAGCGAGAACTTCACCGTATAATCGTTGCAGTCGTTATGTTTGCTCAGAGCTTCCATCTGGAAGGAGATGCCGCCGGTGTACATATCCGTATATTTGGCCAGGTCCGCATAGGAATACTCCTCCGTATTCAGCTTGCCCAGCACATCGCTGAGCAGATTGCAGTATGGTAATAATTCCGGACTGATACCGCTCATATCGAAATACCAGTTCAAATATGTTACTTTATTTGTGGGCAGAGCCTGATACAGCAGCGTCCCGCCATCCACCTGCTCCTTCTCTGTAAGCAGTTTTTCTGTTTCCCGTTTAATATCCTTCCGTTCCAGCAGAGGAATAGATGCCAGGTCTTCTTCCGAATCCGGTTTCGCCTGCCGCTGATGCAGTTCTGCACATTCTGCGGCATAGCGTTCCAGCTCGCTGCCATCCATCTTCTCTTTCAAAGCTGCCAGTTTCTCAGCCAGCTCTCTCTGCTCCCTTTCCTCTTTGCCAGGTTCCGGGGTCAGGGTCAGGATAACACGGTGGGTATTGTCCAGCAGGTTCGTTTCGATCAGCGTTTCATAATAATTGGTGTTCACTGCGTCCCGCAGCTCTTTCAGCAGCGGTTCATACTGCAGGCTGCTTACCGGGTCAATATCGTAGATCCAGGAATCCAGAACGGACAGGCCGTAGATCAGTCCTTTGGGATAGGTTCCGAAATCCGCTTCCCGCAATTTGAATTCCGCGCTGTTCAGTGCCGCTTCCAACAGTTCCTTATCGATCCCTTCCATGGAAATCTTCTGCAGGTTATGGTACAGGGCTTTCACAAAAGCGTCTTTCTGCCCCGGCTCGCTGCCGCTGGCACGGACGGAGAAAATATTCTGCAGCATGCTGCCGCTCATGCTGCCGGAGATATCCTTTGCCACACCGGCATCCAGCAAAGCACGGCGTAAGGGTGCCCCTTCCGATTCCAGCAGCACGTTTTCCAGAAGGCGCAGAGCCATAATGGTTTTTTGATCCCGCATGTCCCCCGCCACGATCTGCACTTCATGGTATGTCATAGCTTCTGTGGGAGCATCATCCGGAACCGGATAGGTCCCGTCATACTCCGCCGTTTTGGCCAGCGGCTGCTGCAACGGAATTTCTGAATGCACCTGCCCCGTCTTCGGGAATTCTTTCAGATAGCTGTCCAGATGGGCCAGCGTTGCTTCAATATCCATATCCCCATATAAATAAATATAGGAATTTTCCGGACTGTAATAGGTCTTATGGAAACGGATAAAATCTTCCTGGGTCAGTCCCGGAATGGCAGCAGGCAGCCCGCCCGATTCAAACCGGTAGGTGGTATCCGGGAACAGGATCTTCTTTCCGTAATACTCCAGATAAGAATCCGGGGAAGAATATACGCCCTTCATCTCATTGTAAACGACGCCGTTGTATTGCAGCGGGTCACCGGCATTCTCCAGTTCGTAATGCCAGCCTTCCTGCTTCAGGGTAAATTTGTTGTCATAGATCAGCGGATAAAACACCGCGTCCAGATACACGTCCATCAAGTTATGAAAATCTTTGTCGTTGCGGCTGGCTACCGGGTACACCGTCTTGTCCGGATAGGTCATGGCGTTTAAAAAGGTATTCAGGGACCCCTTCACCAGTTCCACAAAAGGTTCCTTTAAATGATATTTCCGTGATCCGCACAGCACGGAATGCTCCAGGATATGGGGCACGCCCGTATCATCGGCAGGCGGCGTGCGGAAGCCGATGGTGAACACTTTGTTGTCATCTTCGTTGGCCAGATAGAAAAGACGCGCGCCGCTCACCACGTGCTCCATGAGATACGCCGTAGAATTTACTTCCTTAATGAATTCAATTTTGCAAACGCGGAATCCGCTGTATTGTTTTCCTGTTTCCACTGTATTATGCTCCTTATCACAATTCTGATAAAATCTGTGTAACATTGTACCACACTTTGCGTTGCAACACAAAAGGGATAGCTGCCCAAACCATGTTTTTTCAAAGAATTCACAAAGCAGAGAATTATGTCTTTGTGCTATTGAAAAAATACAGTTTCTAATTTATAATAAAAGAAAACATGACATTGAACTGACATCATGCTTATAGGAGGAAACTGTTATGGCTTCTATGGAACAATACCGTTTTACGTTACGTATCCATCCGCTGATCATGGAGAAAATGAAATATATTGCGGAGACAAACGGACGCTCTGTGAACAAGGAAATCGAACAGATTTTAAAATGGGTCATCAGCGATTACGAAAACAAACGGGGCCGCATCCACATTGACGAACAGGACCAGCCCGGTTTCCGGGGGACGCGCACCAACAAAGAAGAACTCCGCCGCCTGGAAGAACAGGCGAAGATGAGGAACAGGCCTATCAGTTCAGCGCTGTTTAAGATTAAATGAAAATAAGGGAAACTGCTCACGCAGTTTCCCTTTTGTTTGCGAGGTGAGTGTTCAATAAGCCGAGTTCTGTTCCGACAAGCGGTGGCAATCATTTATCTATTCCTGCGATTACTCGCAAGATACAGCGACACAACCCGGAAGGTTCAGCGGGCCGCTTCATC
>JAFZIG010000053.1 GCA_017554485.1 Acidaminococcaceae bacterium
ATGAGACGAAATGAGCCGGCCGTGGCGAGACTGTCTGAGGGGCAAAGCCCCGAGTTTCGAAGCCACAGGCGAATGAGTCCATGAAATAGCAATCATGCACGGTTTTGCGTTGTCTTTCCCTGAACGTACAAATTACGCAAAACAAATTCCTGTTTTGTTTAGCTTTTATTCGTGTTATACTAAAAGCGGTACAAGCCTGTACCGCTTTTAGTTTTGTATGTTATCACAGGTTCTATCTATGAAAAAGTATGTTCAGGGAATTATCATTCCTGTTTTGCTTCTGCTGTTTTGGTACGCCGTCACCCGTATGCAGGTCTTCAACGAGTACCTGCTCCCCTCGCCAGGAACCGTGTGGGATGCCCTGCTGGAACTTGCCGCTTCCGGGGAACTGGCAAAGCATCTGTCCATCAGCCTGCGCCGGGTATTTCTCGGATTCTTGCTGTCAGCCTGCACCGCCATTCCATTGGGCATTGTGTGCGGACGCAGCCGGTATTTTTATACATACTGCTGGTTCTTACTGGAATTTTTACGGCACGTGCCGCCCCTGGCCGCCATTCCTTTGATTATTTTATGGGCAGGCATCGACGAAGCATCCAAACTGACCATCATCTTTCTGGCTTCCTTCTTCCCCCTGTTCCTGAATACCAGCAGCGGCATCCGCAGTTGCGACCCAAAGCTGCTGGAAGTCGGCAAAACTTTGGGCTTCTCCAAAACGCTGCTCATCCGTCACATCCAGCTGCCTGCAGCCCTGGAATCCATCGTCACCGGCTTGCAGCTTTCGTTAGGCTACAGCTGGCGCGCCCTCATCGGGGCAGAACTTATCGCGGCCTCCGCCGGTATCGGTTACCTGATTCTGGATGCCGAAGAAATGTCCCGCCCGGATATTGTCCTTGCGGGCATGTTATGTATAGGCATCATCGGCAGTATTTTGGACTGGGCCTTCCTGCATATCCTGCAGCGCCTCATTCCCTGGTATCAGAAAAAGTAAGGCGTCCCAATTATCAAATGCCATGCCGCAAATATCAAACACCGTCTCAAAAATATTACAGCCGCTCGCGGTAAAGCGGAGTGGCAACAGATAAAACGCGGATATTGTTTTGTAACTAATCTACTCTTTATCAACAGGAATAAACTATAATTATGGAAACTGGCACACTCTTCCTGAAAAACTTAACGAAAACATACGGAAATAAAACGGCGGTCAGCATTGCATCGCTGGAGATCCAGCCACGGACTTTTACCTGTATCGTAGGTAAAAGCGGCTGCGGCAAAACTACGCTGCTGCGTTTGCTGGCCGGGTTGGAAACGCCGGATTCTGATAAGTATACTAATACCAATGAGTCCGGCTCAGACAGCACTATCTCCAATCGCAACAACCTCACCAACGCTGCAAAGAATAACAGTTCCTCCTGTATTTGCGGTCTTCCTGCCAAAACCGCCCCCGTGTTCCAGGAACCGCGGCTCATGCCCTGGCTCACCGTAAGAGAAAACATCATGTTTGCATTAAAGGGCGACACCGCAACAAGCGGACAAACAAGCAGAATGAAATACACCAATTCAATTGACCCTGCTTTAACATCTCCCGAAAAGCGCTGCGAGCAATTGCTGCAAGAACTGGAACTGACGGAAGCCGCTAACCTTTATCCCGCCCAGCTTTCCGGCGGTATGGCCCAGCGGGTTTCTCTGGGGCGCACGCTGTTTTACGACCCGGAGCTGATCCTCATGGACGAGCCCTTCAGCGCACTGGATTACTTTACCCGCCGTAATCTGCAGGACATGGTGCTGCGTCTCTTTCAGCATCAGAAAAAAACGATCCTGTTCGTCACCCACGATGTGGAGGAAGCGCTGCTGCTGGGCGAACGCATCCTGGTCATGGAAAACGGCAGCATCAAAGCCGACATGCCGGTTACACTTCCCTTCCCCCGCCAAGCTTCTGATTCTTCCTTGCAGGAGATGCGGCAGCAAATCTTGAACTTGCTATCAGACAATTGAATGTGATGATTTATAAAAAATGAGAAGGATGCTTCTGAAACCAGAGGCATCCTTCTTAATATTGATAGCAACTTAATCTATGGAGTATGAATATTCCTATAACTAGTATCCCATGTCCTCGTCAATCAGCACTACTTCCATGTCTGTGTGGTTCATCTTCCGCCAGTAAATGACCTGGGCACTGCAGATGCGCTGGGAACTCCGGCAGTCATAGCAGCGATCCTTTTTAATGGCGCAGGGCGTCCTGTAACCGTGTCGCTCTGCATTCAGGGGCGCCGCCACGTTGCGCGCGCGGAAAGCCGCTTCTTCCAAAGTCGGACGGATCTTGTTGCGGCTGATAACGAAGTAGACTTTCTTATGTCCGTACAAAGAGCCCGCAACCCGGTTGCCCGTCCCGTCAATGTTCACGATTTCCCCTGTTTCCGCCAGGCCGTTGGCAGACAGCAGGAAGATTTCCGTGGTGAGGCAGTCCCGGGCCGTAGAATAAAAGCCCTTGCCTTCTCTCGGGTATTTGGGGTGGTACACATCGTTATGCGTCTGCAGCATTTCAAACAGATGCATCTGCAGCAGTGTTTCCGAATCGCCGAAGCCTACAGTCATCCCGTCTATTTTTCCGTTCAGATAGTCCGCCGCCTCTTTCGCCGTTGCAAAACAGCTTACTTCATAGCCGCGCTTTTTTAACGCTTCGGCTGTTTTCGTCAGATCCATACTGATACCTCCTTAAAGCTATGGAACAATTTCTGCCTGGCAGATTGTTCTACTATATTCATCTTACAATAAACTATGAGGAATTGCCAGCAAATAATTATATAAGCTACGTTTTTTTACAACCACAGTCCCTTTCCTTTTTCCAAAAACGTGCTATAATTAGCAATAGGTAACTCGCTGTGTTTTGATTACGCTTTATCACATATTGCTTAGGAAACGAGGTAAATGAATATGAAGAATAAGCTTATTGCACTGTTGTTGACACTGTTCACCCTGACCGCCCTGCTGGCAGGCTGCGGCGGCAGCGCCCCCAAGGCGCCGGAAAAGAAAACCGCTGCACCGCTAAAAGAAATAAAGATAACTTATGTGAAAGCGCCGTTGAACATCCCCAGTATCGTTGATAAATACAATAAGACCATCGTGAAAGGGTTTGAAAAGGACGGCGCCAAGGTTTCCTTCCCGGAAATCACCTCCGGCGCCAAACAGACCGAAGCGCTGGCTGCCGATTCCCTGAACATCGCCAGCTGCCTGGGCGGCACCAGCGCCATCCTGGCCGCCTCCAACGGTGTCGATGTGAAAGTGGTGGGGATCTACAGCCGCGCGCCCAAAGCCTTTAACATCATGGTAAAAGACCCGGCCATCAAGTCTGCCGCAGATCTGAAAGGCAAACGGGTGGCAGGTCCCAAAGGCACCATCCTGCACCAGATTTTAGCCGCAGCCCTTGTCAAAGAAAAGCTGACTCTGAAAGATGTTGAATTCCGTTCCGTGGGTATTCCCCCTGCAGTAAACGCCCTGCTATCGGGTGAAACAGACGCCGCTCTGGTAGCCGGCGCCGAAGTGCTGCGCGCGCAGCGCGCCGGCGCCCGCATCCTGGCTAACGGCGAAGGCCTCGTCAACGCTACCATCGTGGTGGGTGTCAGCGGCAAATTCCTGAAAGAGCATCCGGAAGCCGTGAAAAAATTCATGGCTCTGCATCAGGAAAGCATTGATTTCATGAAGAAGAATCCGGACAAGGCCTTTGAATTCACTGCCAAAGAAACCGGTCTCTCCACCGATGATGTGAAACTAATGGCTCCCTGGTATGACTTCTCCACCGCCATCACCGCGAAAGACATCAAAGATCTGGAAGAAACCCAGGACTTTTTGCTGGCCAATGACATGCAGAAAAAGAAGATTGACATCAAGAGCATGCTGGCAGAAGTAAAATAAGTTGCCACATCATTCTTACTTGCTCCGGCAACGCAATGCGATGCCGGTCGTCAGGACGCAAAACTACAACATAAAAACAATCCCGTTATGCGGTTCACGGTTCAGTGATTCCGGTATAACGGGATTTTACTATTTTGAAACTCCATTTTGCCAATTAACACAGGCGCCTTCGCCAACACGCTTCAATAAAACAATCGCTTTATGCGTTTTCATCATTTCCCGTGTTCAACCCGGCCGCATCCGTTACCGGCAGGGAAAAGACGATGGACTGGGCCGGTGTTTCCATACCGGCTTTTTGCATGACAGCCTGCATAATAGCATTCTTCTGGCTCTTTTGCGTAACGATCAGTGTCACATCCTTTTCCGAAGCCAGGGATATACCGAAGAAAAGTTCCGCCCGGTTTACGCCAGTACCCCGAGCGTGCAGCACTGTGCCGCCATAGGCGCCGGCTCCACGGGCCGCGTCCATGACCAGATCGTTATGCCCCTGGTTACTGATAATGATCAAAAGCTCCATGGTTGTATCTTTCATTACCGATTCTTCTCCTTTCCGGTAATCCTGTCCTGTCAGAAAAAACGCAAGTTCCCGTCTGCCGCCGATACTGCTCATGGGAATAATGAATGCGATGCCCGTGTCCGGCACATCAATGTACAGTTTTTTCCGCAAATTCCATTTCACATCTTTCCACGTTTCACCGGTTACCGTTTTCAGAAGGACGGCTTTCTCTGACCGATCCAACCCCAGCATATCCAGAATTTCATCTTTGGCGGTACCGTAGCCCAATAAAACTAACGACAGCGGTAGTTGAATCTTCTCATACAGCGTCAAAAAATCCGGAAGCTTCGCCCTGCTGGTGATGGTTATCATCGTATACACTTCGCTCACAGTACGCTACCTCCTACAACTCGATGATATCGTAGTCCCCGAAATCTTCCAGGGGATTCTGGTGAACCTGGGTTTCCGGCGTCCTGCGCGCCTTCCACATGTAGAAGATTCCCAGCAGCTGGATTGTGATCAGCGGTGTCATAGCTACCATGGTCACCACGCCGAAAGCGTCCGTCACCACATTGCCGCCCAGGGTCATGCAGGCTCCCATGGCAAACGGCAGCAAAAAGGTTGCCGTCATAGGGCCTGAGGCTACGCCGCCGGAATCGAAGGCGATAGCGGTAAAAACCGGGGGCACGACAAAAGTCAGCAGCAGCGCGATAGCATACCCCGGTATCAGTATGTAGAACAGATGGATTCCCGTCAGTACCCGCACCATAGCCAGCCCTATTGAAACCGCTACGCCGATGGACAGGCTTCGCAGCAATGCATTGCCGCTGACCGCGCCGGCAGTAATATCTTCTACCTGCTTCATCAGCACGTAAACCGCCGGTTCTGCTTTGATGATAAAGTAACCGATGAGCATGCCGATAGGAACAATGATCCAGTTATAGGGAAACGCAGCCAGGATGGCGCCCAGGTCAAAACCTGCAGGAATAAAACCCACGTTAGCTCCGGTAAGGAATAAGACCAGACCGATATAAGTACAAACAATACCGTCAAGGATACGAAGCAGCGGCTTTTTATCAAGATGAAGCAAAAGAACCTGAAAGATGCAGAAAAAAATAGCGATAGGCAGGACAGACTGTCCCATTTCATAAAGCTGGTCAGGCAGTTCCTGCAGAAACATTCCTCCTAACTGCAGGGAATGCAGCACTCTCGGAACTGTAACCGGTTCAAAGGTCGCATTTTCCGGTTTAAATATCAGGCTCAGAATCAGCACCGCAATGATAGGACCTATAGAACAGAGAGCGATGAGTCCGAAGCTGTCCTGGGAGGAATGGCGGCTGCCCCGCAGGGACGACACGCCTACCCCGAAGGCCATGATAAATGGCACCGTCATGGGGCCGGTGGTCACACCGCCGGAATCAAAGGCCACCGCCAGAAAATCCGGCGGTGCATAACAGGCAAGGACAAAAGCGATTACGTAAAAAACCAGGAGCATGCGTTGCAGCGGAATACCCAGTACCATACGGAGCAGAGCCGCCAGCAGGAAAAGCGCCACACCGCCTGACACCGAAAAAATCAGCACCCGGTTGGGGATGGACTGGACCTGGTTGGCCAGCACCTGCAGATCCGGTTCGGAAAAAGTGACCATAAAGCCCAGCAAAAGACCCAGCAACAAAATCAGCCAAAGCTTCCGCGTTTTCGTAAGACGGGCGCCTACGTGCTGGCCCATAGGCGCCATGGCCTGTTCCGCACCGATGGTAAACAGTACCATACCGATCATCAGTAAAATGCAACTATAGAAGAAGACCATGACCACATGGGTCGGCATGGGCACAATAGTAACAGAAAGTATTAAAACAATTGCTACCACCGGCAGAATCGCCTTGACTACTTCGCTGATTTTTTCCTTAAGAATATCTTTTACCAAGATGGGGCCGCCTCTCTATGCTTTCTTCTGCATGCTCTCGATGATCGCCGCATGGGTCTTTATGACCCGGCGGCTTAAATTCTCCCGGATGCTTTTGGCGGAACGCAGCAGGCTGGATGCCACATCCACCGCAAGCCCTACGGATAAACCTTTGCTGTATTCATAGCCTTTCACATAGGTGATGCGCCTGAACTCCGGACGCCAGCGCCTGTCCATGGGCTTTTTATTACCCGCCGCCAGCAGGTACTCGTTGGCTTCTTCCTCCAGCTTGTCCCCGTCCGCGTCGATAGCGCCAAAGGTATTTAATAAATCGTAATTGATCAAATCGAT
Organism: Acidaminococcaceae bacterium; assembly: GCA_017554485.1. Classification (GTDB taxonomy): domain Bacteria; phylum Bacillota; class Negativicutes; order Acidaminococcales; family Acidaminococcaceae; genus Succiniclasticum. The sequence goes on from JAFZIG010000053.1 coordinate 6,663, forward strand.
CAGCTGCTTGGCAGAATTGTTATTCAATACAAAACTGATCTTGCCGTTGGCCAGCAACAACAAACTGCGCTCCTTCCAGGCCCCCAGCTTGTTCATCACATTCATTTTGTAAATGGCAGGCAGCCGTTTTTCTATATCGTCTGTCAGGTTATACTGCGCTGCTTCCAGCGCTTCGGAACGGCCAAAACGGGAGATCGGATCCCCCGCCAGAGTTTCGCCGGCAATACTGACAACCGGAATGATCTCCAGCTTGGGGTCGCGATGCAGGCGCTGTGTCAACTCTGCCTGCAAATACTCTTTCATGCCCTCAATCTTTTCCTGTTTCCGGAACCCGTCCTCCGCATTGGTAAGGGCCACGATCACCTTACAGCCAGACTGCAGCAGGGGCACAAGGATTTCATCAATTTCCGCTGCTTCAATCCGGGCCGTGTTGGCAGAGAAACAATAATAGACAGCATGGAACCAGTCGCTGATATGGGGCGAGGTGTTACGTTTTCGCACCAGCGCCAGCACTTCCTTCCGCCATTCCGGCAGGGAGTCCGCCTCGATGCCCCAGGTATCGAAAATATGATACGCCGTCCCGTTGCGGGTAATCACATTCTCATGTAAGCCTTTTCCGGTTTTGGGCAATCCTGCCCCTACCGGCAGGTCGAAGCCGTACAGATAATTTAATAAAGATGTTTTCCCTACGCCGGTCTTTCCCAGCACCAAAATATTGCGCACGGAAGGCCTGTGTACTTTATGATTATTCTCTTCGGACTGTTCCCCTGTTTTGTCATAGGCGCCGCTTTCTTTTTTCGCAGCGCCCCGGGTTCCCGTCCGGTTCCAGCTTTTCATCGTCATATTTCACCTGTAGTATGTATTCCTGAAAAGAAATCAAACGGTATACGCAAGGCAGGTTTCGCCTGCGCCTTTCCATCTGCTTGCCCAACAAGCTATGCTCCCTTTTTATAATACTTCTGTATCAGTTTCATGATCACGTCCATAGCAAAGGCAGAGGTAATATCTACCTTTTCCCCTTTCGCCATACGGGACGCGGTTTTGTAGCAGACCTCGTTGACCGCCCGGCCAAAAGCATAGGTAAAGGAAGTCGCCACGCTGCTGTTCACCACCGCCGCCGCAACGGATCCCGCACCGGGAATGAACTTAAGAATGGAACGGGAAAAGATACGTCCGGTGTTGGAAATCACTACATTAATAAATATTTCCTTAATTTTATCCGTACCCCTGTCGATGCCCCAGAAGTTGAAAAGGTGGGTTGCCATAGTCGTCTGGATAGCGATCAGGGCAGCGGAATCCGTCATAGGCAGCGGGCAGACCACCGCGCCCGCAGCTGCGGCCACATAGCGGTGGATCAGCTTGTCTGCCTGGATATGCTTCACGTGCAGTTCCTGTCCCAACGCCTGGGCAAAGGCAAGCTGCAGTCCCGAGTCCAGGTGATCCACGGACCAAGCCAGTAAGTCGTTCCACTGCATCTTTTCTTCCGGCACACGAGGGTCGATGCTCACCATGAAAGCAGACATATCAGGCAGCTTCTTTTTCAGCACCTTTTTCATTTCGTCAAGTTCTACCATAGTGGCCGCGTCAATCTGGGTCAGTACCACGCAGACCTCCGTCAGCCCTGCCAGGGCAGCGATAGCATCCAAATCAGTAGGCGTTACCCGCTTGTTGGCAGCGGAAATGCAGTACCAGGCCAGATGCACATGCTTTTTGATATCCCCCTGGCTGTTGGCTTTCTTTACAAAGCCGATGACATCTTTATAAAACTGCTGCTGCTTGTCTTCCCCAACTTCGTATCCCAGTGTATCATACAAAACCACATCGTAATTCTCCGGCTCGTAACGGGTGATGCGGTCAGTCATGGGCTTTCCGTTACCCGTAGCGGCAACCTCCATGCCGAAGAGATGATTGATGAGGCTGCTCTTGCCCACACCGGTACCACCGGTCACCAGCACACTGGGCTTCTTCACATTTTTGCGAACTTTATTCAGAATTTTATCGTAATCAAAATACTGCAGCTTATCAATCAGCTTTTTGACGTCCTCTTCCTTCATCATGATGTATGCACCTCCGGTTTAAATGATAGTTCCTCTGTGCTATTAATTATACGTTTATACGTTCCACAAAACCCCCGTATTTTTTAGGTAAGGAGTCACTGCCAAACCACTACCCTTTGTCGGGGAAAAACTCTAATATATCTTCCTCTTCAGTAGTTTTCTGTTCTTCACTGATTGGAAAACTCCCGCCGCAGGCAGACGCCACGCACTGCTCGGCCTCTGCATAGCGTGCCATCATTTCCGCGTGATTGGCCACAATGAAAGGAATCCTGTTTCCCTTCGCCGCCATTTCCAGTTTTCTGGCAAGTTCGGAAAGAGCATCTGCCCCGATTGTACCCGAGGCGCTTTTTAACGCATGGGCCAGGATGACATAATTATTTAAATCACCGGCTTCAAAAAAACTCTGGAGATCCTTTCGTCTGCTTTCCGCTCCTTGCACAAACCGGTATAAAAGGTCTTTGTATAAATCCCAATCGCCGCCACAGTAATGAAGGCCTTTTTCCGTACTGATCCCCCCGGCCGCCAGCGCTTCCCGGACAGATGACGCAAGGGCGCCGGCCGGCTTTGGGCGGTACACGTCTTTTTCTTTTTTTCCCGCTGTTTCCGGCAAGCCGTTACCAGTATCAAACGACTGCAGCAACGAAGGCTTAAGGTGTTTTTTCAAAACTTCATCCATATTCTGGGGATCCACAGGCTTTGCAAGAAAATCCTGGAAGCCCTGGGCTTTGTATTCTTCCGCCGCCCCGCTGAACACATTGGCTGTAAGGGCGACAACGACCGCATTATCCCCGTTGGGAAGTTGCCTGATTCTCTGCAACGTCTCTATCCCGTCCATCCCAGGCATCATATGATCCAAAAATATGATATCATACTTTTCCGACATAAACGCGTCAATTGCTTCCATCCCGCCGGCAACAGCCGTAACGGCTATCCCATAGGGACGCAGGATTCCGGACGTTACCGTCCGGTTCATCTCATTATCATCCACCACCAACGCTTTCGCGCCCTTTGCCGAAACGGTCACGCGGAACGGCTGTACCGTAAAACTCCTCCGCTTATCTTCAATATGTCCGATACCGCTCCAGTCCTTTACCTGACAAACAATACTATAGGAAAATGCCGTTCCTTCCCCGTAAACGCTTTCCACACGGATCTTGCCGCCCATCATTTCAACTATGCGTCTGCTGATGGCAAGTCCCAGCCCGGTTCCTTCTACAGTTCGGTTGCGTTTCGTATCCACCTGGGTGAAACTGGAGAATATTTTATCAAGATCCTGTTCTTTGATACCTATACCCGTATCTCTGATTTCAGTAAACAGCCGGCATCGCATTTCATCCAAAGGCTTGCCGGACATCTTCCATGTTATACTGCCCCGGGATGTAAATTTCACTGCGTTGCCCAACAGGTTGATCAGCACCTGTTTCAGGCGCACTTCATCCGCATAAACAACCGCCGGAAGATTTTCGTCTATGTCCAGCTTCAGATCCACCGGCCTTCCCTGCAGCCTGAACTGTATCATCGTCGCTACATCATTAATGAGTGAAGACAGGCTGCACGGCGCTTCGATGATTTCCATCCTGCCGTTTTCAATTTTCGAAAAGTCCAGAATGTCGTTAATAATAGCAAGCAACGAGTTGGAAGCTGATTTGATAGCCGCCGCATGCTGCCGCGCTTCCTCGTCCCTGCTGTCCCGCAGGATAAACTCCGCCATACCGTTGATGGCATTCATAGGTGTCCGGATCTCGTGGGACATATTGGAAACAAAGTTGCTCTTGGCCCTGTCAGCAGCCTGAGCCTTTTCCATTGCATTCACGATATCCGTTTCATCCACAAAAAGAATATTCAGCCCTGCCACCTCATCATCCATCATCATCGCACTGACGGTGATGCGCCAATGAATCTGTTCGCCGTGGATCGTACTTCGCAAAAAATACGGTTCAACAGGCTGTCGGGCCAGTGTCCGTTCGCACTTACCAATCAGCTTTTCCAATGCCTCCGGTTCCAGGACTTCTGCAAGCGCCTCCCTGACAGGAACGCCCTGCCTTATCTTTTCCCTGCTGATACTGCTGTAACGGTAATAGGCATCGGAGGTCATAACCGTTATCATTTTCTCATCTGTCAGCACTTCCAGATAGGGCGACGTCCGCAGCAGCTGGGCAATATAAAAAAGCTGGCGGCTGTGCTGCTTCTGGATATATGCCTGTGTACGCGAAGCCTGTTCGTTGGCAATGCGCAGCATTTCATTATCTTTCTTCAGCCGTTTGATTTCCCGGGACAGTTTTTTGTTTTCCAAAATCAGCTGTTTTTCGTTATCCATCTATGAACTCCCGTCCCCGTCTGTTTGGCTGATTACACAGCAACGATACAGTCACAGGCGCCTTTTTACGCAATATTCCCTTAAGCACAACCGATTATATCGCCAGGATAGTAAAAGTAAAATTATGAAACATATTATAAAGCTCGCCAGTCTTGTTTCCCCGGACCGGGCAATACTCCCCGTAGGAATAAAGACCCGCCAAAGATACTCCCTCCGGCACCCGTCCGGTATAGGCTTCCACTTCCGCGTTGATATTGCTGGCCAGGGCAAGAAATCTTGCGCAGCAGGAAGTGCATAATAACGTCTTATAGCCGTGCTCCCTGATCTCATTCAAAATCTTATCAAACGAAAGATTAACGGACTTCTGGACATCCGAACGGTTGATGATCCCGATACTTAAGGTAGAGCCTTCCGGGACCGCACCCAAAAAACAGCCGGCTCCCGTTTCCTGATTCAGGACGGAAAGGTTGCGGGCCACTTCCACGCTGTCCCCGTTAGGCTGATGGATGGTCAGCACAAAAGGAGAAAGAATATAATCTCCCAGCACATCGGTTTTGGATACCTGCATGTCTTCCCTCTTTAACGCATCCATAAAGGTACCATTCCCCAGCCGGATGACCTGGTTGCTATTTGATTCCGTCACTTCATAGAAAAAGCTGGCCCTGTTTTCCACAGAGTTCGCATAGACAAATTTCGGTTCAATATTCCCGGCCACCAGGACCATCACCTGCCCGCTCTGCTTTACGGTCCCGTTACAGAACACACGGAACCGGTTAAAGTTGAACCCGTCTGCTGCAAGGCCTCCGAATAAGGGGACGCCGCCGCTGGCCTTGTCAATGGCCGCAACGATATCATCGCCGGCGACGTTTTGTTCGTCTGTCACCATACCCCCATAGCTGATGACCAATTTAATTTCCGAGGAAAGGCCGGCTTTCAGTTCCTCCAGTTTGTCCCCAATCAGTCTTTCATAGTTCCCCTTGTTCAGGTCATCGGTTATCCCGGCGGCAAATTCGCAGTCGTCCGCAGTCAGGAGCAAAACGGAAATGCCAGTGCCGCAATAGCCTTGTTTTCCCAAAAGCATTGCCATGGCCGTACAGCCAACCACGGGGAATTTCCAGTTTTCCGCAAGCAGATTGTATAATTCAGGATAATCGGTTTCGTCCTCGGTAAACAAAATCGCCAGGCTGTTTTTCTTCAATAAAAAGCCCTCTGCCTGCTCAAAAATCTCCCGCACCGCCTCCTGCAGGTCATCAATCTCCTCCGTATATAAAACAATGGACTCCATACGATATCCCCCTAACTTTATCCTTGTTCCGGTTTATTGTCCCGTTCGTCTTCCTGTTCCCGCATCTTATACTCAGCGTCTTCATCGATCATGCCAAGCATAATGTCAGCAAAAACCGGGTCGAACTGCTGTCCCCTGCCTTTACGGATTTCTTCCCTGATTACCGCCTGCGGCAGCACGCTGCGGTAACTGCGATAACTGGACATGGCGTCATAGGCGTCCGCCACAGCGATGATACGGGCTTCCTCCGGAATATCTTTCCCGGCCAGCCCGTCCGGATACCCTTTGCCGTCGTAACGCTCATGATGCCACCTGGCGCCGGTAACCAGCCCGGGCACCTCTTTAACATTATTTAAAATCCTGGCGCCCTTGCCCGGATGCTCTTTGATCAGCGCAAACTCCGCTTCTGTCAGGCGGGCCGGTTTATTGATGACCGCATCCGGCACGCCGATTTTCCCTACATCGTGCAGCAGCCCCATCATATAAATATCATCACGCTGTTTTTCCGTATAGCCGTAACGCCTGGCGATTTCCTTGGAATACTCCGCCACCCGGCGGGAATGACCGTGGGTATAGGTATCCTTGGCGTCGATGGCTTCCGCCATAGTCTCCACCATATGAAGGGACAGGCGTTTATAGAGGCTCTCATTTTCCAGTGTCTTCCGTTCCACTTCCTGCATAAGATTCCGCTGCAGACGCACCAGCTCGATGGTATGACGCACCCGCAGGACAAGCACTTCCGGATTGAACGGTTTCTTTATAAAATCCATGGCCCCCAGCCGAAGCCCCCTGGTTTCTGTTTCCGTCTCTTCAGCCGCTGTAATGAATATGACCGGGATCTTATCCTTCCCCGTTTGTTTTTCCCTCAGCTTTTGCAGCGTCGTAAAACCGTCCATATCCGGCATCATGATATCCAGTAAAATCAGGTCCGGCTGGTTGGTCCCTATATAGTCCAGCAACGCCTTTCCCGATTTCAGCGCCGTAACCCGCATATTATTCTTACTCAAGATATAGCCGGCCATTTTCAGATTTGAGACATCATCGTCCACCACGACGACCCAGGCATCCATAACTATCGCTTCCCCCGCGCCCAACACTGAAGGCGTTATCTTTATCCTTTAATAAAAAATACCGGTACATGCTAACAATTCTCCGGAACGACTGCGCTATTCTCGTTTGCAAATCAATCAGCACACTAAAAGCCGCAACTGTCAGCACATTATACCTTATCTGCCGCTGCCGGTATCGCAAAGCCGAATTTTCTGTTTTTCCTCATTTCCTTGCGCAGATCCTTCACCAAGTCCTGCAGGGTCACATCGTCCAGATCCTTCTGCAGGTTCCGCTTGAACTTACGCAACCGTCCGTCCATCACGGCGTGGATATTCCCCCCAACCGGGCATTCCGGATTAGGATTCTCATGAAAGTGAAACAGGTCCTCTTTTTTATCTTCCACTGCACAGAACACATCCCAAAGCGTAATCTTCTTCGGATCCTTCGCCAGAGACGCGCCGCCCACACCGGCCTCCACCGTCACCAGCCCCGCATCCTTTAACTGCCCCAGGGTTTTGCGGATGATGACCGGATTCACATTCACACTGTTCCCTAAAAAGTTGGACGTCGTTTTAAACTGTCCGTCAAATTCGTTTACTGCCAGTAAAATATGCACAGCGATGGTAAAACGTGAAGAAAACTGCATGGTCCTCTCCTCCAAGTCCTTTTAAAATCCTAACTCTTCACCAACCAAAATCACTTTGATCTTTTTCGGTGGTTTACTGCGGCGGGTAACCACGATATAGTTACAGATGGTATCAGCACAGTTACAATTACCGCACACCCCGGTAAGGACGCAGGGTGTCTGGCCCCCAAACCGCTGCACATTAATAGCCGCTGCCGTAGTATGAGCGCGGTCAAGGGCGCTGTGCAGGTTCCCCGTAACTTTGTTCAGCCCGGCGATGACGATGACTTGTTTCGGGCCGTAAATCATAGCGGCACACCGGTTGCCGTTGCCATCGATGTTCACCAGTTCCCCGTCGGTTGTCATGGCGTTGGTACTCATTAAAAAAGTATCACAGAGCAATGCCTTGCGCATAATCTCCATCCGTTCTTCCGGAGTCTTCGCCGTGTCACGGTCAATACATTTATAGTTTTTCCGCACGTAATCCAGCAGCCCGATTTCCGCAATGGTGGACGAACCGCCCCAGGAGACTACATCTGTTTTCGGAATCAGCGCCAGCGCCTGCTGCAGCGCCTCTTCCTTTGTCGCACAGTAATATGCGTCAAAAGCCCTTGCCTGCAGTTTTTTCACCAGTGTCGCGCCTAATACTGTGTTGCGTTCTGTTCTCGGATCTGCCATGATAATTCCTCCTCTTCAAAGCCTTTACTATTTATAAAATGAATAATCACGATAGGGTTCTTCTTTATTATACCACAAAAATTAATATGAGGAATGGAGAACCCCATTCCTCACGTAATTTTAGTTAAATTTTCGCTGATTGTTATGATAAATGATACAACATCATGCTATCCCACCGGCACAACGACCCGCTCCCGGGTGGTCTTGCCTTTCAGCCGCTCATCCTCAAACACGGGCCACATCTTCCCGTCGTACAGCGTCAGCAGTTTGATTTCGTTCCCCGTATCGCCCACGATAAAATTCATTTGGTAACGGGAATCGTACTCTTTCATGTTCTTGTCTTCCCGCACCGTAACCTGGTACCAGCCGGCCCAGCAATCCACCGGCGGGTTGTCCCCGGTCTTAAACTCTATTTTGTAGTCGTAGAACTGGGAGGTACTGAGCATATTGGTAGCTGCGGGAATAAAGTCTTCCAGCATGCATTTGAGCATAGCCTGCTGCAGTACCAGAGGAGCCGGCTTGTCGGTTACCGGGATGTAATGCCCCATTATTGGCGCCGGCAAAGATTCCGGACCGCCGATGATGTTGATACGTCCTTCACCGGCAGGAAGCATAATATACATCTTAGGCTGGTTCTTCAGCATCCCTGTTTTTCCGTTGCGGATCGTTTCCGCATAATCCAGCAGGAAAGGAATTTCATTGTCGTTTATGACAGGAGGACTGTCCACCAGTCCGCTCAGTTTAATCTCTCTCGGACTCCGCAGCCGGGCCGCCATGAACACACTGCCGTCCGGCTTTCCGCCGGGATGGTTCCGCTGCACAGATTCAATCCCGATGTAAGTACGTTCAAAAGGATCCCCTGCCAGTACACCTTTTTTGTGCATTATAACCAGATAGGTAATCATGCTTTCATCGGCAAAACGCTGATACACGCCTTCCCTGAACAGTTCCCGGGAAGTTTTTCCTTCAACAGTTTTAGGAAAATACGTCGCGTTTGGATTTTTTGCAGCACTGTTCTCCGCCGCAAAAACTGCGCAGGCAAAAGTCAACAAAAAAACAATGCAAACAGTTAAGAACGTTAAAAGCTTTGCAGACTTTTTTGCGTCACGTTTTACAACCATACTTTTTTTCATCTCTGCCTCCTTAACATCGGTTCTGTTGCAATATCGTATACCCTTGCTGCTTTCAGGTTTACATCTATGTAAGTATTATACAAGGTAACAAAAAATATCTCACTGGTAAGCAATCACAATTCTGGCAATGCGCCCGTTCTTTTCAAACAGATACAGGTTTCCCCGGTTTTCCTTACTCTTGGTATCATGGTTATACCAATACAGGGTTTCCCCGTTTTCAGCCGGGCTTTTTATATCTTCCTTCCCCAACTTTGCATATACATCTTTTAACGACATCCCCACCGTGACTCCGTCAGGCGTACGCCAGCCGTTTTCGCTGTTAGACTCGATACGCCAGGCATTCTCGTTATAAAACTTCACAACGATAGAATGGTTCCCGTAAATCATCGTCGTTTCCACAAAATCACCTTCGGCTTCCGACTTAATTGCTTCCGTCGTTTCTCTGTCGGGTACACCGAAGGCCTTTTTAACATCTGCAAACGTTGCTCCCAACTGTACTCCTAACGCAATACGGTTAGATGAGAGTTCTGCAAAAGCATGACTGGCAAAGCCAAAGAGTAAAATTAAACTCAACAAGGCAATCCTGATTTTTTTCATATTAGTAGCTCCTTGTCCTTACACCTTTGCCCCGCAGTTTTCACAGAACTTGCTGCCTGGTTTTAACGGCGCTCCGCAACTTTCGCAGAAACGAGGCACATTGTTCGGTACTGATTCCGATGCATGCTCTGTTACATTATTCTGCGTACTGCCCATGACTCCGGCTGCCCCGGCCGCAGCCACTGTATTTGCGTTTTGAAGTGAAACGTTCTGTTCCTGCATCAGCCTTTGTTGTTCCTCTTCACGTTGCATGGCTTGCTGCTGCGCCTGTTCATGCTCGCGCATCCGTTCTTCTTCCACCATGCTCTCTCGGTGACCGATTTCATCATGCCGGCTTTGCATATTCTGCTGCATTTCCTGCTGTTTTCTGATTGCCTGCTGGCGCAGCTTTTCCTTGCGCGCGATTGCTTCGGTAATGGCCTGGTCTTCTTTTCTCTTTTTCATGAAGAAGTATCCTCCGACAATAGCGGCAACCGCTGCCACCGCGCCTGCCATCATGGTTTTGTGGCTCATTCCTCCTTCATCTTTATCGCCGGCATCCGTCTTGTTGTTTTCGGTATCGCTCTTCTTATCACCATCTCTCTTTTTACCCGCATCACCGCCGGCTGTTTTTTTCTCGCTTTCGCTGCCGGAATTCTTGCCAATGTTTACGTCAGTCTTCTTATCTCCGCTTTCGGTTTTACTGCCGGTCTTCGCCGCAGCAGCCGAATCATCGGTTACAGACAGGATCAGTTTATTTTTAGTGGTACATTTCTGATTGAACTTTTCCTCTTTGCTTTGATTGTTCAATACAAATGTTTCGTTCACTTCAAGGGTATCAGCGCCCTCAGGCACAGTGTAATTTATGAAAACATTGCTCTTGTTGTCGCTTTTGAAACTATTTTTTTTGATGACTTCACCGCCTTTTTTGGCAATGACCTCCATACGGGCAGTACAGGTACGACCGGTCAGCGGCAATGAACTTTGCTTGGCCAGTGTTGCCTGCATAACAAGCTTGATTTTTGCACCCGGTTTAATTCTTCCCTTGTAAATATGGTATTGGCTTTCCTGACCGATATAACGGAAATCCTCCGCGCCTTCCGCGTCCAGCGTTAATGCGAGAAACCCCTGCCCCACCAGGTTTTTGCTTGGCACGCGTCGCACCGCTGCTGCAAAACCCGGTACCGCAGTCACAAGCAACAGAACGGTAATCAATAAAACATGTACAATTTGTTTTATGCTCTGCCTCATATATCGTGATCTCCTTTCACCTTCGCGTTCCGGCAGCGTGCTTTGATGTAATTTGCCACAAAAGCAAAGTCTTCGTCTGCTGCATACACCTGGTTGCGGTTAAGGGTTTCATTCGAACAAATCAGGTGTTCCTTCGGAAGGATTTCCAGTTCTTTAACATCTGTAAAATGGGTCAGCTTAGATGTCCGCACCGCTGCAAGAATACCTGTACCTGCTGTGCCCAGATTGCCGGTTCCTGCACCCTTATTTACCTACGGCTTCCCAATGGACATCGTGTACCGTAACCGTAAAATTGTTGAACTCGGTTCCTCCAGGCGCCTTACCTGGCAAGTTCACTGTCAGCAGTTGCGAATCCTTACGTGGTTGAATGTTCATTCCCGTAAAGGACTTTTCGTATTTAATATTCTTCTCGTTCAGCACTTCCTTATCCATATCGCGCAACACTATATCCAGTTCCAGAGATTTAACAGAGATAATCGTCCGATTTTTCTTGCCATTGTAAAAATGACCTGTAATTTCCAAATCGTTGCCTGTACGCCTCACGTCCTCGACCAAAAAGACAAGTTTTTCATTCGTAGCGGCAAATTGTTTTTTCTGCGCGTTGGCTGTCTTCAACGCCTCCGCACATTGCTTCAGCTTTTCTGCCTTGGCCGCCAGATCCATTGGCTTTTCGGTACCAGCCTTTGTCTCTGTCTTCGTCTCTGCTTTTGGCGGTTCAGACGCAGGCGGAGCCTCTTTCTTTCTTCCAAACATAAAGTACGCGCCAATCAGCACCAGCAGAACCGCCACACCTATTGCGACCTTCATAAGCATACCCTTGTTTCCTTCCGCTTCCGCGGAGGACGCTGAGGATCTTTCCCTTTCCTGCACTGCCTGATGGGCGGCTGGCTCTTCCGCCGGACGCGACGCGCCACACTTTGCACAGAAATTGCCCGTATTAGACTTTCCACAGGTACACACCCATTCCGCCGAAGGCTTGGGCGCTGCGGGACGCGGGCTGCCGCACGTTACGCAAAACTTACCCGTATTGGCTGTTCCACAACTACAAATCCAAGTATCCGAAGCAGTGTTTTCGTATTCTGCCATTTTTACACTCCTTTTCATCCGTCGCGAATGTACAATACCTCAATTATTCTTTACGCCAACGGTTTGCTATCATCTTATACTACGTCCTGCCTTCAGTTTAATCCACGCCCTCATAAATGGTCGGCGCATTAAGCACAGACATATCATATACGGAATCGTCATACGTGGTCGGCCCATTATAATACACGGCAGCATTTAGATCCTGGTATCCAAACCAGTTGCGCTCTAAGTCCCAGAACAGACGGTACCGGGTGGATCCTCCAGAGCGGTTCACACTGTCAAAACGCAGCTCTAAATCACCATCCTGGCGCACTAGCATGCTGGGCAGGGGCAGCGGACTATAGTAATTTATACTGTCCACGTACATTTCCAACTTTCTGGCAAAGGTATCGTAGCCATACAGCGCTACGCGCCCGTGGGCGTCCATTGCAAAGTACACGCGACCGGTATGGTTGTCACGGAAAACCTTGAACGCATACCCGAAATTATTCTTAGGGTTGTACCCATTGGCCACCCGTACGTACTTTTCAGCGCCCGGATCGCGCCACCAGATGATAAGGTGGTAACGTTTGTTTTCTTTGGAATTCGCCAGGTTACGGAAACGAATTTTGACATCACCCATCTTGGTACGATATTCTCTTTCCCATTTTTGGTCTGCTTTCAGTTCCAGCACACCTGTATCGGCCACCTGTACAAAATTACCGGCTTCAGCAGGAGCCGTCCCGCCCAGCAGCACGCTCACGGCCACCAAAAAAGTCAACGCCAAACCCAAAAGATGCTTTCTCATATCCGTTCCTCCTCGTTTTTTCTAATTCACATTCCCTAAGTTCACTGTCGTTTCTAAAGATGAACTCCCTTATTCTTACAGCACACTATCTATAAAAATATATTCTTATTTTTATTATAATCGAAAAATCATAGTTTAGCAATTTTGCATTCAACAAAAAAGCAGCCTGGTTTACCAAGCTGCTTATACGCGCAAGAAAAATAAGTTGTTTTTATAACGTCTATCCCTTATCCCACTGCCCCTTCCACATCAAACACTTCCGGACGGCCGTCCTGGCCTACACGGCAGCGCAGCCGCTTGCCCGGAATAAGATTGGTGTCCTCCGTAGCCGTCATGAAAAAGTCGTTGGTGTCGCTCATGATGTACCAGTTGCGGTTCTCTTTATCCTTCAGCGAGGAAGCCAGCCGCGTCATGGGGAATTCCCCGATAAACTTCGGTTTTTCCCCGTTCAGGTCGTACACCCGCAGCCGGAAATCATTGCCCATTTTCGCATAATCCACATACAGGTATTTACGTCCGTCATAGCAGTGCACAAACACCGGACGGATCTCTTTGACTTCAAGAACATCCCGCATCTTTTCGCCGCAGTATTCAATCATGATGCCGGTATTGTCATTATCAACATGGATCCGTTCATCCCGGGGGCTGTCCGACAGGCGGACGCTCATATACGGACGCAGTTCCATGCAGTAATTCTGGGGTCCCCGCCAATCGATGACATCCGAATACTTATTCTTAACAAAAAGCTCAGGCCGTTCGGAGAAAAAGATAGTAGTGGTAAAAAGTCCTTCCGCATACGAACCCAGCAGGTAAGGATTGAAATAGAAGGAAATGCCCCGGGGATCCAGAGACCACAGCAGCTGGTCTTTTTCAACCATCCGGTCCACTGTCTCCCGCATGCTGGCGCCGCCGCTCTGCGCAAAGGAAGAGTTGGGGTAATCAAACATCAGCTGCTGCTTGATAGCTTCCGCCAGCCAGGCTTTATCCGTAATCACATCGGTCAGCTTCAGTTCTTTTCCTGTGTAAACATCAAAATTCCTGCCTGCTACGCCGCCCAGTCCGTGAGCGCCGCCCAGATAGCTGTAGCCGTCCTCCAGGAAGCTTACCACCCGGTAATCCGCCCGCCGTACAAAGATATCGCCTTCTTCCTGATAGGGACCAAAGAAAGTCCCGCCGTTGGCCAGACGCTGGTCGCGGTCATTTTTAGCATCGCTGATCAGTTTCCCCCGGGATTTATCAAAAGACTGGCTCTCATTGAGGCTGTAGTTTTCCAGTGCGTTTTCCATGATCCGCATCGGCGGTTTAGGGCCTTCGTAGTCCTTGCTATATGTACCTATACCGGTCCAGTGGGAGCGAAGCAGGATTCCCTTTTCATCCCCGTCTACATAATATCGGGTATGCGTCGTTAAGGGTAAAAGCCAGAGGGACGGATCGTAATCGACGGCTTCCGTCTGCGCCTGCGCATATACCGGACGGAACAAGGAAATGCCCGAAATACCGTTCAACCCCGCAACACCGTCTTTACCGGCAACCTCCACATCAAGAACCGGTGCGGCGGCAAATGCAAAAACCGCAGCCAGCACTGCTGCTGTCATTTTTGCCTTTTTCATAATACAACCCCCTTTTTATTACGGCAAGAGTATGATTTTGTTTCAGCTTACTCTTTAGTTGATTTATAGCATAACATTATGACAAAAATACGGCAAAAACAGTATTAAAATGGGATATTCAGGTAATTATAAGATACAGCATTAATGCAAAAAACAGCCTGCTATTATAACAGGCTGTCAATGTTTCTGATTCAGTTATTCTTATCCCTGGCCTATCCCTGGCCGCCTTCCTCTGCAAATACATCCGGCTCACCGAAGGCGCCAACCCGACAGCGCAGCCATTTACCCGGTGTATAAAGGGAGCCTGCAGTGGCAGTCAGGTAAAAGTCATTAGGGGCGCTCATGACGTACCACTTGCGGGACGCGGGATTCTCCGGTGAAGAAGCCAGCCGCGTCATGTCGAATTCACCCACAAGCTTCGGGCTCTCCCCGTTCAGGTCGTACACCCGCAGCTTAAAGTCCTTTTTGTTATTCGAGTAATCCACATATAGATACTGTTTTCCGTCATTGCAATGGACAAACACCGGGCGGATTTCCTTGTTGGGAACCGGGTCCTGCAGCGTTTCACCGCAGTACACTATGGTAATATGTTCTCCACCGCTGACGCTGATCCGTTCATCCCTCGGACTGTCGGAAAGACGCATGGTCAGATGCAACGGCATTTCCATGCAGTAACCCTTCGGTCCTTTCCACTCCACACCGCCCCGGTACTCATCCTTTTTATAAATGTCCGGATACTCGCTAAAAAAGAGCGTAGTGGTGAAAATCCCCTCCGCATAAGAACCGATCAGGTAAGGACCAAAGTAGAAGGTCACGCCACGGGGATCCAGCGTCCACATAAGGTGATTATCCCGTACCATCTGATCTACCGTCTCCCTCATGCTGGCGCCGCCGCCCTGAGCAAAGGAAGAATTAGGATAGTCAAACATCAGCTGTTTTTTGATAGCCTCACTCAATGCGTTCATGTCCGTAAAAATATCAAACAGCTTCAGTTCCCTACCCGTATAGGCATTAAAAGACCTTCCCGAAATACCGTACATACCGTGGACGCCGCCCATATAATCGGAGCTGTTCTCCTGGAACGAAACTACCAGGGAATCCGCCCGCCGTACGTTAAGATCCCGGTTAGTTTGGAAAGCAGGGAAAGAAGTGGCGCCGTACTTCAACCGCTCACTTCGATCCTTTTTTGCCTGCTGCAGCATGTTCCTGCGGGTCTTTTCAAAATCCTGGTTTTTCTCCCTGCTGTAATTTTCCAACGTTACGGATATATTCTTAACAGACTCATCCGGATTTCCGTAAAAGTCGATGGCCGTCCAGTGAGAACGAAGCAACGTCCCCTTTTCATCACTATCCACAAAGTAATGGGTGCGGGTGGTGACAGGCACACGGTGCAGGGAAGCATCAAAGTCCGGGGCAAGCGCTTCCGAGGAAGACGCGGCATGGGCAGGGTTCGTCCCAACAATGCTCAAATCGTTTACTGACGCGAAAGAAAACGCAAGGGACGCAGCCAGCGATAACGCGATGAATTTTGCTTTTTTCATGGTAAGGCCTCCTTCGGGTTATATTAAAATTCCCTCTTTCAAAATACTGTGAAAAGAATCCGGAACGCACCTTACAGTACATTCCGGAGTTCCTCTTTATTCACTGACAATTCAAAACCAAGTCACCACTCGATAAAAATGCATCACAGTTTCGGCCCGGCAGCCACCAGCGCTTTGCCCTCTTCATTGCCTTCATATTTCTTAAAGTTTTTGATAAACCGCTGCGCCAGATCCTGGGCTTTCGCCTCCCACTCGGCGGCATCCGCATAAGTGTCCCGGGGATCCAGGATGGCCGGATTCACACCAGGCAGATCGGTAGGCACAGTCAGATCAAATACAGGAATCTTCTTGGTCGGCGCCTTGTTCACATCGCCGTTCAGGATCGCGTCGATGATGCCGCGGGTATCCTTAATGGAGATGCGCTTGCCGGTTCCGTTCCAGCCGGTGTTGACAAGATAGGCCTTCGCACCGGATTTTTCCATCTTCTTCACCAATTCGTCCGCATACTTGGTAGGATGCAGTTCAAGGAAAGCCTGACCGAAGCAGGCAGAGAAGGTGGGCGTCGGTTCAGTGATGCCCCGTTCCGTGCCGGCCAGCTTGGCTGTGAAACCGGACAGGAAGTAATACTTGCACTGTTCCGGAGTCAAAATGGAAACCGGAGGCAGTACGCCGAAAGCATCGGCAGACAGGAAAATCACGTTTTTCGCGTCGGGACCAGAAGAAACCGGACGAATCTTCTTTACATTATGTTCAATGTGTTCGATGGGATAGGAAGCGCGGGTATTTTCCGTCAGGCTCTTGTCATGGAAGTCCACCTTGCCCTCTGCATCCACTGTTACGTTTTCCAGTAATGCGTTGCGACGCAGCGCGTTGTAGATGTCCGGTTCGGATTCTTTATCCAGGTCGATGACCTTGGCATAGCAGCCGCCTTCAAAATTGAAAACGCCGTTGTCGTCCCAGCCGTGCTCGTCGTCGCCGATGAGATAGCGCTTGGGATCCGTGGACAGCGTGGTCTTGCCGGTACCGGACAGGCCGAAGAAAACCGCGGTGTTCTCGCCGTTCAGGTCCGTGTTGGCTGAGCAGTGCATGGAGGCGATACCCTTCAGCGGCAGATAATAGTTCATCATGGAGAAGATGCCCTTCTTCATCTCGCCGCCGTACCAGGTGTTCAGGATCACCTGCTCGTGACTGGTGATATTGAAGGCAATACATGTTTCGGAATTGATGCCCAGTTCCTTATAATTGTCAACGATACCCTTGGATGCTTCGTACACCACAAAGTCAGGTTCGAAGTTTTCCAGTTCTTCCTCCGTGGGCGGAATGAACATGTTCTTGACAAAGTGAGCCTGCCAGGCCACTTCCATAATGAAACGGACAGCCATGCGGGTATCTTTGTTGGCGCCGCAGAAAGCGTCCATCACAAACAGCCGCTTGCCGCAAAGCTGCTTCACGGCCTGCTCTTTCACCTTCGCCCAGACTTCTTCGCTCATAACATGGTTATCGTTCGGATATTCGGGTGTTGTCCACCACACCGTGTCTTTGGAATTCTCATCCATGACAATGTATTTGTCCTTGGGAGAACGTCCGGTGTAGATGCCGGTCATGACATTCACTGCGCCCAGTTCGGTAAGCTGCCCTTTTTCAAAGCCTTCCAGGCCGTCTTTCATTTCTTCTTCATAAAAGAATTCATAAGAAGGATTGTGAATCACTTCTTTCGCTCCGGTGATACCGTACTTTGTCAAATCCAATGCTGCCATTCCCGTAAACCTCTCTCCTTCAGTAAAACTCTCA
This sequence comes from Acidaminococcaceae bacterium, assembly GCA_017554485.1. Lineage (GTDB taxonomy): Bacteria > Bacillota > Negativicutes > Acidaminococcales > Acidaminococcaceae > Succiniclasticum. Next base: position 24,450 of record JAFZIG010000053.1, read on the forward strand.
TCAGCGCCTTTGCTGACGCATAAAACATTATTTCTCCATTGCCATATTATAGAAAAAAGATAAAAATAAATATACCTTGTCTTTTTACCACATTTTCCATGAAAAATCAATAGCTAAAACATACTTTATTATAAAAAAACTTAAAACTGTTATTTTACTCCTTTTAAGGATATAAAAAAGCCCTGTGCCGCAGTATTCACGAATTCCTGCAGCGCAAGGCTTTTTCAGTCTGTTAAACTGCTAAAAATATCATCAATAATACTTTGATTTAACACAAAACCATAGTATTTATTCGTACTCAATAGTCGCCGTGGGTTTCGGGGTGAAATCGTACAGCACCCGGTTGACTCCTTTTACTTCATGGACGATGCGGTTGGTGATGTGCTGCATCAGTTCATAGGGAACATTCTCCACCGTGGCGGTGATGGCGTCTTTGGTGTTGACGGCACGGATGATGACGGGCCAGTCGAAGGTACGCTTGCCGTCCCGGATGCCGGTGGACTTATAGTCAGGCACTACAGTAAAGTACTGCCATACTTTGCCTTCCAGCCCGTTTTTAGCAAACTCTTCCCGCAGGATGGCATCGCTTTCCCGAACCGCTTCCAGACGGTCCCGGGTGATAGCGCCGGGGCACCGCACGCCCAGGCCCGGACCCGGGAAGGGCTGACGGTATACCATGTTGTCGGGCAGTCCCAACTCTTTACCGACTACACGCACTTCATCCTTGTATAACAGTTTGACCGGTTCTACCAGTTCAAAGTTCAGTTCGGGAGGCAGTCCGCCCACATTGTGATGGGCCTTGATGCCCTGCTCGCTTTCCAGAATGTCCGGATAGATGGTACCCTGGGCCAGGAACTCGATGCCTTCCAGCTTTTTCGCTTCTTCCGCAAACACTTCGATAAATTCGCCGCCTATGATCTTGCGTTTGGTTTCCGGATCGCTGACTCCTGCCAGCTTACCCAGGAAACGTTCTGTCGCGTCCACGTAGATCAGGTTGGCTTTCATCTCATCACGGAACACTTTGATGACCTGCTCCGGTTCCCCTTTGCGCAGAAGCCCGTGGTTCACATGCACGCACACCAGCTGCTGCCCCACCGCTTTGATCAGCAGCGCGGCCACAACGGAAGAATCCACACCGCCGGACAGTGCCAGCAACACTTTCTTATCGCCAATCTGTTTTCGTAATTCCGCAACCTGCTCGTCAATAAATGCTTTCGCCAGTTCCGGTGTAGTGATGCGTTCCATCGATTCCGGACGTTTTGCCAGTTCCATAGTGAGCCTCCTTGTCCTTCAGTTTATTTTGCAAACTTAAAAAATACTTTTAAATATTTTTGTTTTCGTGAGTATTTGCTGCGGCAAAAAAAGACACCGCAAAACCGTCCACGATTGCTATTTTATGGGCTCATTCGCCTGTAGCTTCGGAACTCGTCGCTACGCTCCTCAAACAGCCTTGCCACCACGGCGAATTTCACCTCATAAAATCACGCAATCATTCCCGATGTTTTGCGTTTGTCTTTCCTTTGCCGCGCATACTGCACGCACACATTTTTCAATTGGAATAATTGTCAAAGTAACCTTGTACCAGTACCACCGGCGTGCCTTTGTCGCCGGAACCGGAAGTCAGGTCGCACAGAGATCCGATCAGGTCGGTAAGCTGCCGCGGAGTCGTTCCTTCGGAAGACATATGCCCTACCAGGCTGCCGCTCTTCTTCACGATGCTGTCGGTGATGGCCTTTTTCAGTTCTTCACCGGACAGGTTGGCGAAATCATTGTCCGCCAGGTATTTCAGTTTCAGTTCGTTAGGCGTGCCCACCAAACCACTGGTAAAGGCCGGGGAAACTACCGGATCCGCCAGTTCCCAGATTTTGCCCTGAGGATCTTTGAAGGCGCCGTCGCCGTAGATCATCACTTCCACATGTTTGCCGGTAGCTTTCAAAATGCGCGCCTGAATCTCTTCCACTAAAGGCTGGCACTTATGGGGGAACAGTTTCACTTTGTCTTCCGTTGACTTATTGGAACCCAACAGCCCGTAATTTTCGTTGAAGCCGCTGCCGTTCACAGGCGCAGTCATAATATCGTCCAGACCGCAGACTACTTTCGCCCCGGCTTTTTTCAAAATCCGTTTGGTGCGGACACGGGTATGGATGTCGCAGTTCAGGATCTTGTCGGCATATTTCAGGATGGCTTCCGGGTGGTTGGCAAAGATGACTTCCACTTCCGCGCCGCTGGATTCCATCAGTTCTTTATAATAATCAACATAATCCACACCGGTGAATTCATGGATCGTAGCGCCGAACAGTTCACGGTATTTTTCCAGGGTCAGCACATCGCTGAAAGGATTCACACCCGCTTCGTCGATCTGATCCCAGCTAACCAGATGGTTGCCCACTTCGTCGGAGGGATAGCTCAGCATCAGCACGACTTTCTTTGCGCCTTTGGCGATGCCCCGCAGGCAGATGGCAAACCGGTTGCGGGAAAGGATTGGGAAAATGACGCCGATGGTCTCGCCGCCCAATTTCGCTTTCACGTCCGCCGCAATGTCGTCCACCGAGCAGTAGTTACCCTGGGCACGGGCCACGATGGATTCCGTGATGGAGATGACGTCCCGGTCGCGGAGGGCAAAGCCTTCGCTTGCCGCTGCTTTTAATACGCTGTCCGTCACGATGTCCGCCAGATCATCGCCCTGACGGATGATGGGTAAACGGATGCCTCTGGATACGGTGCCTACTAAACGTTCTTTGTTTTCCATAAAAATGATCCCCTTCTTAAGGCCAATGGCCGGATTTTAAAACAACATACCACTATATATTTTACCTTTATTTTAATATGAGGGCAAGTACTTCAATATATTTTTCTTATTTCCGCAACTCCGCCGCGTAAGCTTCCGCCACTTTTTCCACCACGTTTTTGATGATGGGGTCGATCTCCCCGTCGGTGAGGGTGCGGTCTTCTGCCTGGAAGGTCAGGTTAAAGGCTACGGACTTGCAGCCTTCCGCCACCTGCTTGCCGGTGTACACATCGAAGACACGGATGCCTTGCAGCAGTTCGCCGGCGTTGGCGCGCAGCACACTTTCCAGTTCCTGCATGGTTACGTTCTTCGGAACCACCACTGCGATGTCGCGGCTGGTGCCCGGGAATTTGGCCAGGTGCGTATATTGCGGAACCCGCAGGGCGGATTCTGCCAGAGGCGCCAGTTCCAGTTCCAGCACGTAGGTCTCTTCCGGCACATCAAAGCTCGCAGCAACAGTAGGATGCAGGCAGCCGAAATAACCGATCTGCTTTCCGCCGGCTTTTACGACACAGCTCTTGCCCGGATGCATGTAGGTTTCCTCACAGGCAGCCAGTTCGTAATCCGCAAGCTGCATCTTTTCCAGCAGGCCTTCCACCACGCCCTTCATGTCGTAGAAGTCCACGCTGTCCTTACCGCTGGTCCAGTTAAGGGCGTTGCGCCGGCCGCTCATCACTGCGCCGATCATGCGGCGTTCTTCCGGATGGTCGGTCAGGGGCAGGGACTTGGGCAGGTATACCCGGCCCACCTCGAAGATCTTTACGCTTTCCGCCTGCCGGGCCAGATTATAGGCCGCCGTATTCAGCAGGCTGGGCAGCATGGTGGTGCGCATCACGCCGAACTCGTCGCTGATGGGGTTCATCAGTTTAATAACACTGCGGCGGGCATCATCTGCCTTCAGCATCATCTTATCCACGAAAGAGGGATGGATGAAGGTGTAAGTCATCACTTCGTCCAGACCGGCAGAGGCCAGATAGTCTTCCGCTTCGCCCTTCACTTCTTCCATGGGGTCTTCCTTGCCCTGGCGCAGGGCCAGTTCCGGATTGTGGCTTTCAATTTTATCGTAAGAATGCATGCGGGCTATTTCTTCGGAAATATCCGCGTCGCAGGTCACGTCCTGCCGCCAGGTAGGAGCGGTAATCACCAGGGAGCCGTTCTCTTCCTTCACAGCAAACTGCAGCCGGTTCAGGATGTCCACCATTTCTTCTTTGGGAATTGCCACACCGATGCGGGTGTTGATGGTTTCCGGGGTAACCGTGATCACCGCCGGTTTGTAGGGTACGGGATAGGCGTCCGCAATGCCGCAGACCGTTTCACAGGCGCCCATCTCTTCCAGCAGGTGGGCCGCCCGGTTCAGGGCGCGATGGCAGTTGGCGATATCCACGCCCCGCTCAAAACGCATGGATGCTTCACTGCGCAGGCCTAATGCCTTGGAGGTACGGCGGATGGACGGGCCGTTGAAAGCCGCTGCTTCTAAAATAACGGTCGTGGTCTTGTCCGTTACTTCCGTGATCAGGCCGCCCATGACGCCGCCCAGGCCCACGGCCTTTTCCGTATCCGCAATGGTGATCATGTCCGGCGTCAGTTCCCGGTCCTGATCGTCCAGGGTCTGCAGATGCTCGCCGACTTTGCCCCGGCGCACGATCAGCGCGTGACCTGTTAATGTATCGTAATCATAGGCGTGCATGGGCTGTCCCAGTTCCATCATCACATAGTTGGTCACGTCGACCACATTGTTGATAGGACGCACGCTGCAGGCCCGCAGTTCATTCTGCATCCAGTCCGGGGAGGGCATGATCTTGATGTTTTTCAGCGCGCGGCCGGTGAAACGGCTGCACAGTTCCGGAATCTCAATGGCTACACTCAGCATGTCATGCACATCGCCGCCCGCCGCTTCTTTTACGCTGGTGTCCGGCATGCGCAGGGTCTTGCCCAGCACTGCCGCCGCTTCCCGGGCGATGCCGGTCATGCAGAAGCAGTCCTGCTTGTTGGCAGTCAGGTCAATGTCCAGTACCGTATCGTTCAGACCCAGTACCTCTTTAATGTCTTTACCGATGGGCGTATCCGGCGAAAGAATCAAAATCCCTTCCCGCTGTTCCGGCAGCAGCAGCTTGTTGTCGATACCAAGCTCCGCCGCACTGCACAACATACCGTAGGAATACACGTCCGCCATCTTAATCTTTTTCAGTTTCATACCGTTGGGCAGTTCCGCGCCCAAGGTTGCCACAGGGACTATGTCCCCCTGTTTCACATTCTGGGCCCCGGTCTGGATCTGGACGATCTCGCCGCTGCCGTAATCCATCTGGCACACCCACAGGTGATCGCTTTTGGGATTCTTTTCAATAGCCGTAACCTTTCCGGTTACCACGCCGGAGATCCCCTGCCCCTGATGAATGACGCTTTCCACTTCCAGCCCTACGCGGGTCAGTTTTTCAGCCAGTTCTTCGGGAGTTACATCAATATCCACATAGCGTTTTAACCATGCAATCGAAGCTAACATTTTCTATCCCTCCCTTACCTGAACTGGCGGATGAACCGCAGATCGTTTTCAAAGAATAACCGTAAATCATCAATGCCGTATTTCAGCATGGCAATCCGTTCCACGCCCATGCCGAAGGCGTAACCGTTCATCTTCGATGAATCGTAGCCGCTCATCTCCAGCACGTTGGGATGCACTTCGCCGGCGCCTAAAATCTCCAGCCAGCCGGAATGCTTGCACACGTTACATCCCTTGCCGCCGCAGATTACACAGCTGATGTCCACTTCGCAGCTGGGTTCCGTAAAGGGGAAGTAGCTGGGGCGCAGGCGGATCTTCACGTCGTTGCCGAACATTTCCTTGCAGAAGGTTTCCAGGGTTCCCTTCAAATCTGCCAGGCTGATATTTTTATCTACCACTAAACCTTCTACCTGATGGAACATGGGGGAATGGGTGGCGTCATAATCGTTGCGGTACACCGCGCCGGGTGAAATCATGCGAATCGGCGTGTTGGGTTCCTTGCTCTGCATGGTACGTGCCTGCACGCCGCTGGTCTGGGTGCGCAGCAGGAAATTATCCGTAATGTAGAAAGTATCCTGCATGTCCCGTGCCGGGTGGTCCTTGGGCAGGTTCAGCGCTTCAAAGTTAAAATAATCGTTGTCGATTTCCGGGCCTTCAATCACGTCGAAGCCCATATGCATAAAGATCTTTTTGATCTCCCGGTTAGTTAAGGTAATGGGATGTAAATGACCGCCCGCCGGTTTGCGGCCCGGCAGGGTGATGTCCACTTTGTCGTTGGCGATTTTCGCTTTCAGAGCTTCTGCCCGCAGGATTTCCGTGCGGTCCTTCAGGCACTGCTCCAGTGTCTGCTTTACCTGGTTGACGATTTCGCCGATCTTCGGACGTTCTTCCGCCGGCACTTTGCCCATGCCCCGGAGAATCTCCGTCATGGGGCCTTTGCGGCCCAGATATTTAACTTTTAATTCCTGCAACTCCTGGGAGCTGGCTGCGGCTTCCAGGTCTGCCAAAGCTTTTTCCCTCAGCTCCAGCAGCATTTCTTTCATACTCATTGTGCATGCCTCCTGTGCAAACGCTGAAACGCGTTGAACATTTTTGCCCAAAAACTGCAAAACGCGAATTCCGTTCCAGCACTTTTCTAAAAAAATAAAAACTTCCGTCCCTGTGAAGGGGCGAAAGTTATGTTCCGCTGTACCACCCAACTTTGTACTCTTGCGCCTTAACGCGGCAAACGCTCTGCCTACTTTGTGCAACTGTGCGGCGCAAACGCTGTTGCAATTTTGCATTTTCGTTTTGCAAAAAACAAACTCCGCACACTGCCTGTTCAGCAAAGGCACTCCCAGGTGAACTTCACGCAACCGCTGCCATCCGGCTTCCACCTTGCCCGGACTCTCTGTATGCTTTAAAAGCGCTACTCTCCTGTTCATTGTGCAATTAAAATGATAGGGACGTTATGCAATTGACTTAAATATTATAGCACAAGGCTGGGAGTTGGGCAAGGAAAAATGAAGACAAAGCTTTTGTTTTTTACAGCAAAACGGCAATGGCAAAGGCATCGCAAAACCGTGAATGATTGCTATTTTATGGATTCATTCGCCTGCGGCTGCGAAACTCGGGGCTACGCCCCTCAAACAGTCTTGCCGCTACGGCTCATTTCATCTCATAAAATCACGCAATCGTTCCCGACGTTTTGCTTATGTCTTTGCCATTTGCCTTAGTTCATTATTTTATTTAAGATAAATTCTAATATTTGACGAGCAACAATTGCTGATTCTTCGCTTGCAAAGTTAATATTATCCTCATCTTCAACGCGATCAAAGCCTTTCATATTTGTATTCTCATGACCATATGTTGAGAATTCAAGAAAACCTGTTGTTGCACCTGTAGATTTAATCTGCATCGCTATGATATATTTTATTGGAATTACCTTGTATGTGCGATTACCGAGATTAAAAAGACCGCCTTGTGTTCGGTCTATCACTATACACTTATCATATACATACAGATTAGCACCACGACCATCTAAATAGAACTTCGCTTCACCAAGAATATCTTCAATGGGACACGGCGGTATTGTCTTATTTTCATCTTTTGAAAACCAACCCATTTAAACTCCTCCTGTGCTTTGTTCAAACAGTTAGCTATTTCGGTAAATGTGAGATTGCATAATCAGCTTGTTCTTTGGTATATTTGTCACCAGCTGATGATGTTAGCTGACGATGAAGGTCAGCATTTGACATAGGCATAATGGACAAATAGTTTTTAGCTGCTTTTAATGCGTTTTCATTCCAATCAGTTTTAACATTGTCAACGGCGTAACGGGCAAGATCGGCTGGGAACTTACTGCCAGCATCAGATATTAATTGCTGATACAAGCCTTCTTTGCTAAATGGCATAGTTGATAAATACTGTTGAGCAGACTTTAATGCCATTTGTTTCCAATCAACCTTAACATTATCAACGGCATAACGGGCAGCTTCTGACGGAAATTTACTTCCGGCATCGGATGTAAGTTGCTGATATAACCCCTCTTTGCTGAACGGCATAGTTGCAAGATACTGTTCTGCGGCTTTTAAAGCCATTCGGTATTCACGGGGAACATCTTTTGTCTCTTCTTGTTTCGGTTGTGCCTGTGTGGTTGCAGTTGGAGCAGCAGCTTGTTGTTGTGATTTAGATGGATTATCAGTCAAGAGCCCACCTGCAACCAACAATACAACACCAAGCCCTAAACCTTTAAATCCTTTACTTTTTAATCCAGGGTTCTTTTTGAATAAACCGAACACTAAGAGGACGATAGAAATAATAATAAGTAAAAGACCTATCACACCAATCATAGCAATAATTCTCCTTTCAAATTTTTTTAACTAAAAATAATACACAACATATCTACTTTTATGACACAGTTACTATAAATATATTTTAAACTCCAAATCTCGTACTGTCAAATATGAAATATGTAGTTTATGTAATTCTTCTAATCACTTCTCATTCGTTAATCACTTATAATCTATATGGGTGATATTCAACGATGGATAGATATACTATCGGCAAAAAAATAATAGCCGCTCGTGGTTTATTAGGATTAAAGCAAGATGAATTTGGGGAACAAATTGGTGTGGCAAAACAAACCATTTCAGGATGGGAACGTGGTCGTACTTTGCCTGACATTATAACCCTAACGCGCATAGCAGCTATGTGCGGATTAACTCTTAACGATTTTATCGATAATCCTATAATTGAAATTCAAAATGGTATAACGGAAAAGGAATTGCTATTCATTCAAAAGCTGCGAACTACCAATCCAAAGACTCGCCAAGCTATAGAACTTCTTTTAGATATTAAAAAATAACCAGCATAGATGTAGATTTGTCCATGCTGGTTATTTTATTTAACACCGTCACTGATGCTAAGACTGTTTAATTTTTTCCTGGCAAACAACTTGACTCACTTTTTGATTTGACTATCATTCATCCTTTGTTACATGCACGCTATATTTAACACCATCATGGACAAGGGTAACCGTTCCCTGTGTATCAGTTCTGTAGACTGTTGAATTATTGTTCTCCAATGTTTTTATAACTCTTTTCGTTGGATGATAGTATTTATTATCCTTGCCAACACTAATAAATGCCAGCTTCGGTTTCATAGCCGCAACAAAGCCCGGCGAACTGGATGAACTGCTTCCGTGATGCCCTACAACGTATAAATCGCAAGAAAGCTTCTCTCTCTTGTTCACCAGCTTGCTTTCGGTTTCAGCAGCTGCATCACCGGTAATAATGCAGGAAAAGTTCTTATATTCAATTCTGATTACGGTTGATTTGTTGTTTTCTTTTTCTTCAGTATTATCCGTTGCGTACAAGATATCGAAGTTTGCTTCACCCACTTTGTACCGGGTTCCCGCCTTTGCGTAAACAACGGAACCTGCCTTCTTCAATGCAGATTGAAAAGATGAATATATCTTGGTGTTCGCCTGATAATTTGGAACGATTGCGGTACTTACAGATGCAGTTTTTAACAGACCGATTAACCCGGCAATATGGTCTTCATCATAGTGAGAGGCAACCAGATACTTTATTTTATTGATCTGGTTTTTTCTAAAAAACGAAACCACATACGACGAACGTTCTCTGCCGCCGCCGTCATATACCAAGTACTCATCACCAGATCGGACAAGAATGCAAAGTCCCTGCCCGACATCTAACATGGTCAATGTGAAAGGATAAGAAGCATACTTCTTAAAGTCTTCTTTCTGGTGAGTTGCAACAGGATTACTCTTCGGCGTGTCTTGTTGACTTGCTTTAGTATTTATTGTTGTTGCATTGCATCCTAGTACCATGATAGCAAAAAGCACCATGATACAGGCAAAAATCTTCCTTTGGTTCATCGCTTTTGCATCACGCATGTTTGCCAGTCGCTTACAAATAAAAAGATATCATTTTTTAGGTTTCCGAATTTCAATCAACATATTTCGTAGCGCCGGTATATCTCCCGTCGCGGTTTCCCAGATTGTCTTAGGGCTTGCCGTATGGTATTCATGGATCAGGATATTGCGCATGCCTTTTATCTCACGCCAGGGTATCTCATTATGTTCTTCTTTGAACTCTTCGCTGACATGGGCTGCCAACTCGCCAATCTGCGCAATATAGAAAACAGCGCCGGCGCTCAGCCCTTTATCTTTACGGAACGCTTCTTCCGAATGGTTTAAACGAACAAGGATGTTTTCAATCTCTCCGCAATATTCCAAAATTTTATCTGCAATTGTCTGATCACGCAGCTTCATATAACAATATCCCGTCCTTCCGGATTGCTTCTTTCAAATATTCATCGAGTTCCTCTTCATCCAAAGAGACCAGATCGATATCCGCCTGCACGGCATCTTTTATTTCTTCAAAAAATCCGCCCAAGGCAAAGTAACCGCGGATTTTACCTTTTTTGACATAAAAATCATAATCGCTGTCGGGACGGTAATCGCCCCGCGCCCGGCTGCCAAAAAGATATACAGCCTCTGCCCCGTATTTTTCCGCTATGGGGCGGATCACTTTTTTCAGATTGGCAATCATATCCCGGTGCAGGCTTTGTTTATATTCTTCAATCGCCTTGAGAATGAAAGCATTGGTACTCATGCCATAGCGCTGCGCGCACCGCATAATCCCTTCTTTCTCACCCTTTTTGACCCGGATGGGAATCTGTTCATAGACTTTTATATTGTATTTGTTCTTACGAATCGTGCTGGCTTTTGCCATAGTGCTATCACCTCATTTATATTATAGCACTATTCATAAAAGAAAACAATAACCTTGCAATATTAGATTCCTGTATGGAGATTTCTAATTAAAAACAGCGCCCTGATTGCGGGCGCTGGGGAAGAATCGTGCAGGCTAAAAAATTAAAAATAAGATTTCCCTTTTATTATGGATGCTTGAGGATTTTTATAAAACAGCTACGCCCATTGATTTGGCAAGCTTACGGATGGCAGCTTCTGTAAGTTTACTGTATTGCAGAATCTTCGCAAGCGGCTCGCCGTTTTTTATCATTTCCGTGGCCACCGCTTTGCGTTCTTCCAATTTGCCTTCTTGTTTTGCTTTTTCCGCTGTCCGCCGTTTCATCATTTCAATTTCCATATCCAGTGTCATAATCTTAAGCCTCCAGTCTTCCCGGTTTTTGATGTGCACGGCCTCTTCGTCCAGCTTTTTAGTAAAAGCAGTCGCCGCCGCTTTTCCGTTAACGTATGCCAAAAACGCAGCCAGCTCTTTGTCCTCTGCCTTCTTCGCTGCTCTGGCGTTCAGGAAAATACATTCTGTCTTATCGTTCATCTGCAATGAAACATCCTCGCTGCAGCGGTAGGTAAAATGATAAACCGGCAGGCCTTTTCCAAAAGGGTCAAAGGTGCAGACAAAAATCACATAAGACTTGCGCAGCTCGCCGTAGAGTTTTCCTTTGCGAAGCATGTTCGTGCTGATGATGCTCTGGTAATACCGAACGCGCAACGGCAGTTCTTTGATCACCGTTTCTTCATCCATGTCCCGGTACAGCACACTCCGATTGCCCGCGCTCTGCATTTCCACATCATAAACATTATTCTCTTTATCCGTCACATACACATCAAGGCGGATGCCTTTACTGCGCAACTGCGCAGTCATGCTTTTTTCAGTCTGGGGATAACGTATATCCTTGATCTGTATGTGCAGGATGCTTTCCAATAATTGCTTGCAGAGGTCCTTGTTCCGAAGCACTTCCTGGAACAGGAAATTGTTGGTAATGGTCATCGCGTCCCAGTCAATTTCTTTATACAAATTTTCACCTTGCTTTCCGACCGGCACGATTCTTCCGTATCTTGATTATAGCACAACCAACTGGAAATTTCCATGAAGAGAATGTGAATAACGCCCCTAACTTTGACCCTCGCTCCAATTTCGCTTCTAAGGCCCCTGAAAGCAAAAACAGGCATCAATTAATGCATAAACGCTGTCCTGCTTCACAAACGATTTGCGCTGAATTGTATATATTAGGAGTTTATTATTTCGTATAATTAGATAGTTTCGTTGAATTGTGCGACAATTTGAGATGCTAAAGCACACGTCGCACACAATATATAGACTTCTAATTTGTGTTTAGCACAATATATAGAGATTTCTCCTACGTCCTTACAAAAGAGAGCACTGCACAGTTACTTATATCCTTTTCTTATCTGGGAACCGGTTTAACCCCGTTGCCGCCCCCACTCTTTTGCTGATATTCCAGTGCCTTGCCCCGGATCAGTTCCCCACCCGGCGCCAGTTTTCCGTAATGCTCCGGATCCGGCAGGAACCACAAATCCCAACAGGCTTCCGCATCACCGCTGCCTGGCCCGTAACCGTCCTTGAACGCTGCTTCACAGTGCGTCGTCACGGTGTCGCGGCTTACCGGCAATTCCAGTTCTCCGCAAAGCACCGCCACCAATTTTGCCATCTTTTCTATTTGCGGCTTCGTTGGCAGAGCCGGCCCAAAATCAAGCAAGGCACAATGGGAAGGGGTATTGGGCGTGATTTCCGTCACACCCCATGCCGTACGTGGATTGCCCACGCCGGGTACCCAGCAGCGAGAACACGTGCCGCAGCACAGGGCAATGGCAACCGCGCCCTGATTGCGCAGCCAGGTATGAGGTTTTTCTTCCGTAAATTCTTTGCAGCAAACATAAACCTGCCCGAGCCTGTCCACGCATAAATGGTAATTGTCATCCGGCTGTTCATATCCTGCACCGGTCCAGTGCAGGTAAATATGGTTGACCTTCCCTTTTGCTTTTTGCGCTTTCTGCTTCAGTTCAAGCATCGTAATATGTTTTGCTCTTTTTACAATCATTAATTGCGTCTCCCGTCTAACGTTCTGTTTTGTTATGCGTAGTTTGCGTTTTACTAAAAACACAAAACAAAAACTCCGGTTCTTTTGCGAATTTACCAGCAGAACCGGAATTTCGATTTTCTCTGTTCTATAACGATTTGGTTATTATATCCATGTTATGACAGATTGCACGCCGTACAGGATAGTATTATATCATAATCTCATCTTCATTCAAGAATACTTCACAGAAAATTTTCAACATCCTATTGCATTTCGCGGTTACAAACCGTATAATGGATACAGGAGATGAGCAATCATCCCGCTTCGCTAAATGATGACGAGTGACGGTTCTGACTCGTCGGTAAAATAAAAACTGACCGAGCGAAGATGACGAGTGACGGTTCTGACTCGTCGGTAAAATAAAAACTGACCGGGCGAAGAAACTGCGAGGTTGGCCAAATCGGCCAGCCTCGTTTATTTTGTACCTAAGGAGGACACATGTCCATGGACTTTCTATCACAGGTATATTTGCTTTCAAATAGATTTATTCAGGATTATCCGGCAACCAAATACCATGAACTCATGCACAAGCAAGGCCGCCCATATACCTGCCTCTTAATTGATACACATGACGATTATTTCATATGCGTCCCGTTCCGGTCATCCATCAATCACACTAACGCCTACTTCTTCAAACGAACTGTGCGTTCCAAGAAAACACGCTCCGGCCTTGATTACTCAAAAATTGTCATTATCAAAAATCCGGACTATATTGATTCAACCACGCCAGCAGTTGTTGACCAAGACGAATACAACGAGATGATGGCCCATCTTCCGCAGATTGTCAAAGAAGCCGTTTCGTATGTCAATACATACATTAACCATGTCAACGGAATCGCTCCGCTTCATCCAAAACAGTTTTTCCGTCAATATGGGTATACAACATTAACCTATTTCCATGATCTTTTGGGAATTGCAACTCCTGGATCATCAGATAACGATAATCCAAACGAATGATGATGCTATTTTTTCTCCCACACCATCATTAATGTTCCAATCTTCCGCAACACTTTTTATATTTTTTCCCGCTGCCGCAGGGGCAGGGATCGTTCCTGCCAACCTTTCTCTTCGGGGCAGATTCCGAAAGTCGTTCCTCGGAAACCGGGGCTGCCATCCCAAGCCTTTCACAATTCGCTACAAACTCGGCCATCAGTGCGCGTCCGTCCGGAATATCTTCATCTTTTTCCGGAATATCATCCAATGGCAATAGCGGATTTTCTATTTCGTTTGGTTTCCAGCCTCGCAAGACCGGGTTAGGCAAAACCTGGTAGAGGCGGTTCCCCAACGTGCGGAAGCGTTCTACCTGTTCAACCGTGTAGAAATGTATTTCCCCAAATTTCTCAGAGTCAAGCAGTGACATAACCCAGGATTTGCCTTCACACAAGGCCATCGGCTGTAATAAAACACAATCATCTACGAGCTGCTGAGCCCATCCGTCATCAAGCCCCAATTCTGTCTTCGCGAATTCGATGATTGCATCTGCTTCCGGCATATCCAGCAGTCCTTCTTTGAACTTGAATAACGTTTCTTCATCATATTCACGATAAGGAGCGGCTATCCTGGCTGAAATGAAATTGCCCAAATCTCTCTCGTCTATAGCGACCAAATGCTCAATCACGATTTCCGGCTCTTCCATTCCCTCTGTCATTACACAGCAATGGTGCCAGAAAAGATTCTCATCACACCGGTCCAAAACCCGTCTGAACTGTTGCCCGGTTACCTCCGGGTGCCACTCCGATATTTTTGCCGACACAAATTTTACGGGTACGGACCAGTAAAAATGCGCAAAAGCTTCCAAAAGATTTCCCAACGCTTCATCTGTCATATCAATCGCACTCACTCATCATTTCCCGAAACTCTTCCATAAAATCCTCGTCAAACGCCTCATAATCCGGATCCTGTTTCAGCCGCTCTATTATCTCATAAACAACAGGACAGACTTCTGCATTCTCCAACATGCTGAGCAAACTCCCAATGCGATCCCGTTTATTCGTATGTGGATATTCCTTGCAAGAACGAGGCCTGCACTCTCCCAAAAGGCAGGATCCATCTGGCTGTAAAAAGTCACAAGGCTTGTGCCGGGTAATATAATTCCCTCCAGCGTCATCCTTTTCCAAAAACTGTCTCTTGAATTCTGCAACATCCAGTTTTAGATACTTTGCATCTTTTTCAAGGTCTTCCACGGGTATGCTTCCATAAAACTCTTTGCAACAGTTCCGGCATTTGCTGCAATCGTAATTGGCGAACAGCTCACGGTGAAGCCGGTTCACTTTTTTATCAAATGTTTTCGGATTAGCGTACCCTTTCAGAAAAGAACGGAACGCATAATTCTCTTCTTCCTTTTTTCGAGCAATCCTTTTTACGTTCTTTGGACTAATCATATGGCGCCCCCGTTATCATGATTATCTTCATTTTTTTCATCCGCTTCACTAAGTATCATCGCTTCCAGATTATCCACAATGAATTCCTGCGCCTGCTGCCCGTAAAGCGTTATCACGTAACCTGCCCCGTCGGCCCGCACCCGTTCTTCTGTGCGGATGCCTAATTGCAGTCCCTTGTGCGTTGGCACCTTGAAGGTTTTGTTTTCATACTTTTCATAAACCTGCTCATACAAATATCCCTGACGGAGCAGCCACTTCGTAACGGTTTTGTAAGATAGTTTTTGGTATGTATATTCATCCAAAGGCTCATTGATCTGCTCAACCACTCGTGAAATCGCCTTATCCTCTTTATAAGTAAACAAATGCCTTACTTCCAGAGGGAATGACTGTTTGTCACTGTTTTTCGGTTTCCCTCCCACAAATCCTCTGTTCTTATGTACTTCCTCCAAGACTTCTTTGATAAAATACATGCAGCGGATTACATTGGGGTTGTGCAAAACAGAGTCCTCTTCCACCGGCGCGTTGTTGACCGGGTTGCAGCCATCCGCAATGCGTTGCGCATAAAGTATTGCTTTTTCTAATTTAACAAGGTCATATTTTTTTATTTCTGTTTTTTCCAAAACAAACGTACTTCCTTTCACATTATGGAAACAATTTGTTCCCATCTACTTTTTCACCTTCTCTACCCTGGCGCTGATTTCCCGGATCATATTGGAAATCGGCACAATAGCCCTGGCTGCAATCTTTGTATGCCGTTCCACCTCGGCAGAAATGTCCATGGACTCCCCGGTGTCCTGGATCTGTTCCGCGCAAAAGGTTTCAATCGACATAGCGAATACCACCATCGTAAGGTTATATTCCTCTTTCTTCAGCTCAATCTCTTCCTGCTGCTTCAAGTCGTTGATTTCCGTCAGCAGGTACTTGTTGTCCATGTTCACAAAGTAATCCAGCGTATCTTCTGTCTTCCGCCGGATGATTGCGCTTTCCTCGTTCATCCCGTACTTTTCCCACTGATCGCGGTACACCGGGATAATGTTGGGCAACGCTTTACGCTGCTGCGCCTTAGACCGTTTTCTAGCGCCCGGGTTCTCATTTTCCCGTCGGTTCACCAAAGGTACCGGTTCCACCACCATAACGGAAAACTCATTATGAAACTTGCTTGCTACGTATTCGTCTTCAATCTCCGTAACATAGGTCGCCATCATCCCCGTGATCAGTTCGTCGGGAAAAGCCAGTTCCAGACGGCACAGACCGTTCACGCAGGAGACGCTGTGAATCAGTTCATCCACCGGGCTGCCATCTAAAAACACGTGCAGGGTTCCCGGTTCTTTTTCACGCTTAAAGTAATCGTTGGATGCGTCCGTGGAAAACTGCACTGTAAAATTCCGTCCTATGGAAATGAGCTTCGGCAATTTTTCCTGGCTTTGCTTGCTTTTTAAGGTAAAGTATGTGGGATGTTTTCTCCCCACGTATTTCTGTACGGAATCCATCAGCTGGAACGGGTCGTTGATGCGCTTCCCATCAAAAAACAGCCGGGAAAGCAACTTATCTTGGGAACACATCTTCTGAAGCCGTTTGGTAATGGTCTCATCCACCTTTGCAGCTTTTTGCACAGCTTCCTGCCGGCGCCGGTTCTGGATTTCCAGCAACGTTGTATTTTCCAGCAGCACAGCTGCCAGGTTTTCCTTCACCGCCTTGGCAAAAGAACTGTTCATCAACCTGTCGCGGCTGGCCATGAACAGGTCTTCCCTGTGGGCAGGATCCAGCCCGTTACAGTCCAGGAAAATCAACAAACTGTCTGCCAAATAGGACAAGCCAATCTTATCGTTATTCAGGTAACTCTTCGCTAAGGTACCGTGAGTCTGTCCGTTCACAGTAAAAAACACGGATTCCGTGTCCTTGATCTGGCCGAATTCCCTTTTAATGGTTTTTATCCGTTCATCGCTGAGGTTTTTCAGCAAATAAATCTGGTAGCCGATACGCTGCCGGTCTGCAGAAAAGAACCCTGTCAGAGGAAACCCTTCTTCAAACACCTCTGTGCTTTGTGACATGACAAAGAACAGGCCCTGCAGAATGCTTCGGTGTTCCGGGTTATACTGCCTGCGGCACTCCCGTATCTCCACCGGCAACGGCAATCCGGGAATCAGCGCATTCAGACGGTAGCGCAGGTCGTACCCGATGAGGGACTTGTAAGGAATATCATAATCAAACAACTTAAAAATCGCGCCATATTCCAGGTCTTCATAACCGCCGCTCATCTTGGGCACGGCATTGACGCTTTTGGCGGAAAAAGAAAAAATGCTGCCGTCGGGCTGGCACAAATAGGTGTACATCGTACTTTTGCGCCCGTCCCTGGCGCCTTCCCTGCGCACGATGCTGAAGGCCCACTTGTTGGTTTTGCCTTTGGCCATGTCCGGGCATTTCCGGGTCAGAATCACTTCAAAATTGTTCTTACCGGAAAACGGCAGGACGCCGGTACCGCCCATGTTGTATTTGCCCTGCACAAAATTGATCTTCAGCTTATTGTTACGGCTGATAGACAAAATCGTATCCGTCAGGCTTTCCGGCGACTGGCCTTCGCCGTTATCAACCAGTGTAAAATTTACATGACCCTTCTTTTCACCAGTTGCCGCAAGAATGATGTCCGAAGCATACCGGCTCCGCATCTCTTCCGAAAGGATCCCATCCTTTGCGCCATAAAACCTGGCGATGGCCTCATGCATGGTTTTGGGGGCTTCCGGGCTTTCCGGATCAATACCGGCCTGCATGCACTTTTTGATGAGGATAGCATCGACAGAATTGATAATCTTTTCTACGATAGCTGCATCCGGTTTGCTCTGCTGGTTTCGTATTGTGGAAACATTATTTTCATTGGCGCCGAAGGGTTTCCAGTAATCCAGGTTTTTCCATAGCCCTTCATTGTTTAGCAGATGGATTACATTTTCCTCTGTTTCTGCTTTTAAAATGCTTAACGCCAGTTTCTTGATATCCATTTAAATGCTCTCCTTGAAACGGCTTTCAATCTGTAAATTCCGCTATCTCTTCCAAAGCAGCCACGATTTTCTTCAGCCCTGCTTCGTCTTCTTCCGTAAAACGGTTCTTCAGGGGACTGTCAATGTCCAGTACGCCGACAAGCTTGCCGTTTTTGTGGATGGGAATCACGATTTCCGCATTACTGTCGCTGTCGCAGGCGATGTGCCCGGGGAACTGATGCACATCGTCCACCCGCTGCACTTTGTCCTGTAACGCCGCTGCGCCGCAGACCCCGGCGCATAACGGGATGCGGATACAAGCCGGGTTGCCCTGAAATGGTCCCAGCACTAATGAATCTCGGTTCATCAGATAAAAACCTGCCCAGTTCAAGTCAGGCAGCGCGTTCATCAGCAGCGCGGAGGTGTTGGCCAGCACCGGCAGCCAGTAGTTCTCTTCTTCGCCCAATGCTTTCACCTGCTGTACAAGCAAATCGTAGTCGGGCGTTTCATTTTTATTTTTTTTCATTTTGCTGTAACTCCTGAAAAATATCGATTTAAGGAAACATTGATTAAACGAGTTTGTGCGATGGACTATTGCGCAGATGAATGAATCATCAGATTCTTAGTACTCATTCTGCTTTTCGCAATTCGCCCTTGCTTTGGTTAATTCATTATATCATTAATTTCTGTTTTCTGTTATAATGAGCATAGGAATAATTCTCTTTCCCTGTTTGATGATATCCGGTTATTTTTATATTTTATTTTGGGGAGGAACCGCATATGAAAAAGATCTTAATTTTAACTCTCGTACTGCTGATGACCATCATGGGCACAGCATCCGCGTCCAAAAGCAAATTTAAGGATCCTAACTACAGTTTCGGCACCATAATGAATGTATACCTGGCGGAATGCGTTTACACTCCCAAAGCAAATCCCGGACATGATTTACAGGAAGACAGCAATCCTACAGGCCGTGCCCTGAACGCCTTACGAACCGCAATGGCCAAAAAGAATAAAAATCTTATCGTACCTCCTGATGAACCGACCAGGGCAAGAACAGACCTGCACCTCGTCGTACATACTCTTGCCACCTATACGTACTGGAAGGAACCCTGGTTTGAAGAAGTTTACGAAAACAAGAAGATTACCGAAAAAGGCAAGGACGGCAGGGAGCGGACCATCACCATCCCGGTAAAACGGGTGATCCAACATCCGGGCCAATGGATTACCAATGCTTACGCAGAAGTTGAATTTACACTGAAAGACCGCAGTACCGGCCGTACTGTTTATAACTGCATCGATACCAGGGAGCGGCAGGATGCCGGTTACGACGGAATGCTGAATCGCATTTGCGCCGACTTTGTAAATGATTTGAAGTAAGTATCGGTCTTTGCCACATAATTAAACGCTGCAGCCGGTAAGACATGGCAAAACGTCGTGAGTGTTTGCTTATGTCTCACCGGCTGCAGCGTTTTTATTTGCAAACAGTTAACGTATAAACTTCCGCTGCCTTAACCCTTCAAATAGTATGATTCCGGCAGCCATGGCGACGTTCATGGATTCCGCCTGTCCCGCCATGGGAATAAACAACCGTGTTTCTGCCGCGGCCTGCAGTTCTTCGGTAACGCCATTAGCCTCGTTTCCGAAGATAAACGCCATCTTTTTACTGATGTCCGCTTTATATAAGTTGGCAGCGCCCTGCATGGCTGTAGCAGCAGGTTCATAGCCGTGTCGATAGCACCAGGTCAGCGCTTCTTCCGGAAAGACATCCTGAATGACCGGCAAATGGAACAGCGAGCCCATGGAGGCGCGCACCACTTTGGGACTGTATGCGTCCACGCAGTCTTCTAACAAAATAATACCTAACGCGCCCACCGCGTCTGCCGTACGAATTATTGTTCCCAGGTTTCCCGGATCCTGAATGCGATCCAGAATTATAACCGGGGCATTGTTGTCCGATGCGGTTCCCGGGCGCAACTTTTGCAGGCTTTGTTCCGGCATGCGAATGACAGCCAGCACGCCCTGGGGTGTTTTAGTATCGCTGAGTTTATCCATCACTTTTGCGTCAGCCTGATACAGGCGGACGCCTTTTTCTTTTGCTGTTTTTAAGATTTCTTTCAGCTTTTCTTCTTCCGCCGCCGTAAAGAACAAATCGGTAATCTCCGCATACCGCACGGCTTCCTGCACCGCCCGCAGCCCTTCCGCAAAATACAATCCGCTCTCCGTGCGGTATTTTTTTTGTTTTAAATTAGCAATGTCTTTTACGCGCTGATTATTTACGCTGGTAATGAGTTCCATATTTATCCCCTATATTAAAAAAGAACCTGAACAAAACTCATTCAGGCTCTTTGCATCCGTTTATGATTATGCCAGGGCGCTCTTTGCGGTTTCAACCAGCTTTGCAAACGCAGCGGCGTCGTTGATAGCCATATCGGCCAGCACCTTGCGATCCAGGGCGATACCGGCTTTGGTCAGGCCGCAGATGAAACGGCTGTAGGACAGGCCGTTGGCGCGGGTCGCGGCATTGATACGGGCGATCCACAGACGGCGGAACTCGCGTTTCTTGGCGCGACGGTCGCGGCGGGCGTACATCAGCGCTTTCATTACAGTTTCATTGGCTTTTCTGAATAACAGATGCTTTGCTCCGCGATAGCCTTTTGCCAGTTTCAGAATATGTTTATGACGACGATGGGCGGTTACGCCGGTTTTAATTCTTGCCATGATTGTTCTCCTCCTGTTTCCTCAAGTCTTATGCGTACGGCAGCATTCTTGCTACGCGTTCATGATCGGTCTTGTGAACGAGACCCGCTTTGCGCAGGTTTCTCTTACGGGTAGGAGACTTATGTTCCAGGATATGGCTGCGGAACGCTTTGCCGCGTTTGAATTCACCGGTACCGGTAACTTTGAAGCGTTTTGCCGCGCTTCTGCGGGTTTTCATCTTAGGCATAATTTAAATCCTCCTTCATTTGCTTTTAGGCGCAACGATCATGGTCATGTTGCGTCCTTCTAATTTCGGTTTCTTTTCCACGATGGCTGTATCGCCAAGCTCCTCAGCCATTCTGACAAGCAGCGCCTCACCCAGTTCCGGATGGCTCATCTCACGGCCGCGGAACATAATCGTGACCTTGACCTTGTTGCCGTCCTCCAGGAAACGCGCCGCATTCTTAAACTTAACGCCAAAGTCATGGTCTTCAATACCGGGGCGCAGCTTTACTTCTTTGACTTCAAAGACTTTTTGCTTTTTACGGGCTTCTTTTTCCCGTTTCTGCTGCTCATAACGATATTTGCCATAATCCAATATCTTGCACACGGGGGGCCGGGCCTGCGGCGAAATCTCCACCAGATCCAGATGACGTTCCAGGGCAATGGCATTTGCTTCCCGGCTGGACATGATGCCCAGCTGCTGCCCGTTCTCGTCGATTACGCGTACCTCGCGCCAGCGGATATCATCGTTAATGCGTAAGTCTGCCTTGCTAATAGCGGTTCACCTCCAAAACAGATTGTAAGCATGGCGCGGAACCGCGCGCCTGCTTCATGGGAAAGAACCTTCCGGCCTCTCCCTGTAACAAAAATGAAAACGCGGGCGGAACAAAATCCACCCGCGCAAATCGCTGTATTCAACCCTGTCGAGCGTAGCCGCAAGGTGAGAAGCGGATGGCTTCTTCTTTGTTACTGAAATATAATAGCACGCTATGTGTGTGATGTCAATACTATTATACAAATTTTACGGATGCATTCCGCTGACCAGATAGAACACCAGCCCGGCCACACCGGAAGAAAACAGCAGCGTGATGGTCCCTGTCTTTTTCTTCAGGGCAAGCCAGGCGAGAACAAAGATCAGCACTGCCACCGGATCCGTCTTAGTCACATCTACCGGCAGTTTTTCCTTATTCCAGAAGGCCAGCAGTATGAAGTTTACGCCGGCGCTGCCGATCAGCGCCACCACTGCCGGACGGAGCCCATTCAGGATGCCGCGGATGGCGGCTACGTTTCCGTATTTATAATACAGGTAACCCAGGAACAACACGATAAAGACAGAGGGAAAGACAAATCCCAATGTGGCTGCAATGGAACCGGGAATTCCTGCCACCTTGCTGCCGACAAAAGTTGCGGCGTTAATGCCGATGGGTCCAGGCGTCATTTGGGACAATGTAAAAATGTCCACAAACTCATTCATGGTCAGCCAGCCATGAATGTCAATGACCTCTGCCTGGATCAGAGGCATGGAAGCATAACCGCCACCTACGCAAAATAGACCCACGGTAGCGAAGCTGATAAAAAGCTGCAACAAAATATCCATCAGTCTCCGCCTCCTTAATCATACTGGGGATCGCGCATCAGAAACAGTCCGACGATAGCGTCCACCGCAATAATCTGCATGATGTTGATTTTAAAAACAACGGCTGCTATGAAGGTTCCAGCCATAACGATAAGGGGCAGCGCCAGTTTCTTTTTCACCTGCTTTACCACCAAATCAAATACTACCTTTATCAGGATTGCCGTCACACCGCACTGCATCCCTTTTAAAAACATCCTCACATACGGATTGGAAGCAACGGCATCATAAAAGTACGAAATGATGGTAAGGGTAATCAGCGGCGGCAGGACAGTAGCCAGCAAGGCTGTAACGCTTCCCAGGAAACCGCCCATACGATAGCCCATGATAATAGATGAATTGCATGCCATGACACCCGGCGCGCTCTGGGCAATGGAAACCAGGTCCAGAGCTTCGTTTTCCTTCAGCCAGCCGTATTCATCCACAAATTTTGCTTTCATCAGCGGAATCAGTACAAAACCGCCGCCCACCGTAAAGGCGCTGATCAGAAAAGTCGAAATGAATAGTTTCCGGTAACTGAACGGCTCTTTAAAATCTGCTGTCTCCGGCTTTTCCATTGTCACTTTTGTTTCGTCCATATACCCTCCAAATAAAATCCGGAAATGCTTATTCTATGTTGTTTAATTTGATGAAAATACCGCATACCGATCCGGGCATGCGGCTATATTCTAAATAAAAGAAACACTCATCAATTGCGTTTGCGCACGTGTTAAGAACGAATCAGCGGTTCATTATTTTCTCCCCCGCATATTTTTAAACCAGTACAGGGGCAAGAAAATAATCCATGCCATAAAAGTAGCAAAGGCCCACAGCAGCGCCCGCGGATTATTATGGTTCCGTGCGTCGTTATGTACGTAGTAAGCCAGAAGCAGAGATATCATGATGGCAAACGGACTGACGCCCGTAACGCCCGGCTCAAAAATTGAATCTAACATAAGCCTGTTCCCTTTCAACTATTTCGAATAAACCGGCACATCCGGCAGCATCCCTTTG
>JAFZIG010000005.1 GCA_017554485.1 Acidaminococcaceae bacterium
ATTAACGTCCTTGACTCCGCCGACTTGAGTTTTAATCTGTTTTTTTAAGTTTGCGAAATTTGCGGCGGTCAGATTTTTCTTCAAGCCTTCACTAAAGTATTTGCTAACCTGTTCATATTTCACAGTGTCGCCAATCAGTGAACTTACCAGTTCATCCGCAGCCTTTTCTTCAACCGCAAAATTTTTGGCCGCTCCGGCAGCAAAGCAGCTTGCACTGACAGCTAAAGAAACCAGCAGTGTCATTAAAAATTTTTTCATTTTAACCCCCCCTTGTTTTTGTTCTCCTTGTAATATCCATGAATCAAAACACCTTGTATCTCCGGGATACGAATACAGAAAAAACTATCTATTTAATTATAGCACTAATCCGTATTAAGTCAAAAACTATTTTTAATAATAGTGTTGGAATCAAAACCCCGCAACCGGTAAAGGCTGCGGGGTTTGCTTTCTGTAGATGGTTCTGTTGCGCAACAGGAAAAGCAGCGTCTCTGTTTTCCCGTCGCCGGGGGCAGCGCCAGAATTAACGCTTGCTGTACTGGGAAGCCTTGCGGGCTTTCTTTAAGCCGTACTTGCGGCGTTCTTTTTCCCGCGGATCGCGGGTCATCAGGCCTGCTTTTTTCAGTGCCGGACGGTATTCTTCGTCAACTTTGCACAGGGCGCGGCTGATGCCGTGACGGATGGCGCCTGCCTGGCCGGAGAAACCGCCGCCGATTACGTTTACTAAAATGTCATATTTATCTTTGGTCTCGGTGAGTTCCAAAGGCTGGTTTACAATCAGCTTGAGGGTTTCCAGACCAAAATAATCATTCATTTCGCGGCCGTTGATGACCACTTTGCCTTCACCCGGTACCAGGCGGACACGGGCAACGGAAGATTTGCGACGACCGGTCGCGCTGTATACTGCTTCTGCCATGATTTTTCCTCCTCCTGATTACCGAATATCAATTTCCAGAACTTCGGGCTGCTGGGCTGCATGGGGATGTTCCGGACCTGCGTATACGTGCAGTTTCTTGTAGATCTGGTCGCCCAGACGGTTCTTCGGGATCATGCCGCGAACTGCCATTTCCACCATGCGGACCGGGTTGTCGGCCAGCATGTCTTTGGCCAGTACGAAGCGGTCGCCGCCCAGATAACCGGTGTGATGGAAGTAGGTCTTCTGGGTCAGTTTTTTGCCGGTGAGCACGACTTTGTCGGCGTTTACGATGATTACGTTGTCGCCGGTGTCCATGTGCGGGGTAAAGGTGGGTTTGTGTTTGCCGCGCAGGACTTTGGCAACTTCCGCGGCCAGACGGCCCAGCGTTTTATCGGTGGCGTCCACCACGAACCATTTGCGTTCGATGTTGGACGGGTTTGCCATGAATGATTTCATTTCAATGTCCCTCCCAGGATTATTTCTTGAATCAATGTTTTGTTTCGCTTTCTGAGTAAGCGTTTGCCTGCAATTGCTTGCGTTGGCGTTTGCCTGCAGCGCTTTGATGAGGAAGCGCCTGCAGCGTTGGAAAAACGTGAATGTGATGATGAGTCTTTGCTGTCCCTGCATCGGGGCTAGTGAATTGGGGACGCAAAATCACGTGCTTATATATTGTAATCAATTTCATAGTGTTTGTCAACATTAATTGAAACTATTTTATATATTTTTTAAGGAAAAGAAATCGCAAAACAGTTGCCGCCGGTAAGGTGTAGCAAATACGTTAACAAATTTGTTAACTTGCAACTCAATAATGGTTGACGTTTTACTGCGGTAAAGATATAATATACGTGTTCATTTTTATTGCTGACTGCAGGGGGAATAATGGATCCCGTTATTGAGACCAAAGGGCTTACACATGTTTATATAGATGCTGATAACAACCAGGTGACGGCTCTGGGCGGAATTGAAATGCAAATTGAGCCGGGGGAGTTTGTGGCGATAATTGGCGCTAACGGCAGCGGGAAAAGTACGCTGGCGCGGCATTTTAATGCGCTGCTGCTGCCGACGGAAGGCAACGTGAGGGTTCACGGGCTGGATACGCTGGAGGAAGACAACCTGTGGAAGATACGTCAGAATACGGGTATGGTGTTCCAGAATCCGGATAACCAGATCGTGGCTGCTGTTGTGGAAGAAGATGTGGCGTTCGGACCGGAAAATATCGGCGTGCCTGCAGAGGAGTTGAAACAACGGGTGGAAGATGCGCTGCGGGCAGTAGATATGCTGGAGTACCGGGAACACGCCCCGCACTTGTTATCCGGTGGGCAGAAGCAGCGTGTGGCTATCGCGGGTACGCTGGCTTTAGGGTCTGACTGCATCGTGTTGGATGAGCCCACAGCCATGCTGGATCCCAAAGGCCGGAAAGAGATCCTGAATACCATGCGGAAGCTGAATAAGGAACAGCATATCACCGTGGTGTATATCACGCACTTCATGACTGAGGCCATGCAGGCAGACCGGGTCATTGTGATGAGCGAAGGGAAAATTGCCTTCCAGGGAACGCCGAAGGAAGTGTTCTCCCGGGTGGATGAACTGGAAACGCTGGGTCTGGAAGCGCCTCTGGCTGCCAAATTTGCTTTTGAACTGCGGAAAAGCGGTGCAAAAATACCGGACGGAATCATTACCAATGAAGAATTGGCGGATGCACTGAGCAGCCGCTAAACATAGCAAAACAACAACGAACAATAAAAATAAATAAATGCGGCGCACGCGGCAATACACATGCAACACTGTTACCCGCGCCGCACAAAGCACAGAACAAAGAAGAAAGACGGAACGCAAAAAATGTCAATGAAGCTGGAACATGTTTCCTATACATATATGCCGGGAACGCCTTACGAGAAAGAAGCGTTAAAGGACATTTCCCTGGAAATAAATAAAGGTGAATTCGTGGCGGTCATCGGGCACACCGGCAGCGGAAAATCCACGCTGGTGCAGAACCTGAACGGGCTTTTGCATCCCACAAAGGGAACGGCATCCCTGGACGGGGTGGATCTGGCAGGCAAAACAAAAGAGGCAAAGCAGGCACGGGGCCGTATCGGCATGGTATTCCAATATCCGGAACACCAGCTGTTTGCGGAAACGGTGTACGAAGACGTTGCCTTTGGCCCGAAGAATCTGGGGCTGGGTCAGGAAGAAGTGGACGCGCGGGTCAAAGATGCCATGAAGTTTGTGGGTCTGGACTTTGAAACCTATGCCCAACGCTCGCCCTTTTCCCTTTCAGGCGGGCAGATGCGCCGGGCAGCCATTGCGGGCGTGGTAGCCATGAACCCGGATTACCTCATTCTGGACGAACCTTCCGCCGGTCTGGATCCCGGTTCCCGCAATGCTGTGTTCGCAGAAATCATGGCGCTGTACAAAAAACGGGGCATCGCCATCATCATGGTGACCCACAGCATGGAAGAGGCGGCCAAATACGCCAAACGGATGCTGGTGATCAACAAGGGGCAGATCGTCTTTGACGGCAAACCGGGGGAAATTTTCCTGAAAGAAAAAAAGCGTTTGCTGGAAGTGGGGATGGATGTACCCGAGGTTTATAAACTGGCAGAGGCGCTGCGGGCCAAAGGCCTGCGGCTGCCCAATGATATTACCGACGCTAAGCTGCTGCTGGCGGAAGTAAAACGCAGGAAGGGGCTGAAGTAGATGCTGGATATTACGCTGGGACAGTATTACCCGGGCAATAGTTTCATCCACCGCCTTGACCCCCGGACGAAGATTTTAACAACACTGCTGCTAATCGTGGCCGTCTTTCTGGCCAACACAGCTATCGGTTACGGCGCCCTCTGCGCCATGGTGCTGTTCATCATCGCAGTGTCGGGCCTGCCCTTTATGCTGGTGCTGAAATCCGTTAAGCCGCTGCTGTTCATCATCGTGCTGACGCTGGCGCTGCACGCGCTGATGGGACAGGGAGAACACGTACTCTGGCAGTGGAAGTTTATTAAAGTTACGGAAGAGGGGCTGCGGCTGGGCGTCCAGATGGCCATGCGTCTGATCCTGCTGCTGATGATCTCTTCCATATTAACCTTTACCACGTCGCCCATCGTACTGACGGACGGCATCGAGGCGTTGCTGCGGCCCTTCCGTGTCATCGGTGTGCCCGCCCACGAGCTGGCCATGATGATGACCATCGCCCTGCGCTTCATTCCTACCTTAATGGAAGAAACGGATCGCATCATCAAGGCCCAGACGGCACGGGGCGCTGATTTTGACAGTGGCAACCTGCTGGTGAAGGCAAAAAACATGCTGCCGATTTTAGTGCCGCTGTTCATCAGCGCCTTTCGCCGGGCAGACGACCTGGCCATTGCCATGGAAGCCCGCTGCTACCGGGGCGGGGAAGGACGGACGCGGATGCATCAGCTGGCCTACCGTGCCGGTGATGTGATGGCATTTGTGTTTGCCTTTGTTATGATAGGTCTGCTGGCGTTTCTGCGCTGGGGGTTACTATGAGAACTTTTAAACTAACCGTCTGCTACGACGGAAGCAACTACTTCGGCTTTCAGCGGCAGGCGAAAGAGATAACCATACAACAGGTACTGGAAGAAAAACTGGCACGGGTCTGCAGCGAACCCATTACCGTAACCGGAAGCGGGAGGACGGACGCCGGAGTGCATGCCTGCTGCCAGGTGGTTTCCTTTTTTACTAACGGAACCATTCCCACAGAAAACATAGCACGTGCCCTCAACGGCATTCTGCCGCCAGACATCCGTGCCTTGCGTGCAGAGGAAGCCCCTGAGGGTTTTAACGCCCGGAAAGACGCCTGCTGGAAAGAATACGAATACCGTGTGCGCTATACGCCGGAACCGGATCCCTTTACCCGTAACTACGCCTGGCAGATGACAGAGCTGCCGGATATGGATAAAATGAATAAAGCCGCCGCCATGATTATTGGAACTCATGACTTCAGCGGCTTTCAAAGCGCAGGCAGCTCCCCGGTCTCGCCCATCAAAACCATTTATAAATCTTATTGGGAGAATACACCAGACGGTACCCTGGCCTACCACATCGCCGGCAACGGCTTCGTCTACCACATGGTACGCAACTTAGTCTGGTCCATGGTGCAAATAGGCCTGGATAAAAAACCGCCGCAAGCAATAGCAGAAGAATTGATACTCAAACGTGGCGAATTCGAAAACTCCCCGGCACCCGCACAAGGACTATATTTAGCAAAAGTGGAATATGAATCATTTATAAATTGACTTCTTTTGTAAAAATAAAAACTGCTTACCCATTCACAAGGTAAGCAGTTTTCTATTGAATCCAAAGGATTGCAATTACAGCAGTTCAATAATCGCCATCTCAGCAGCATCGCCGCGGCGAGGACCAACCCGGTAAATACGGGTAAAGCCGCCCTGCCTGTCCTGATACTTGGGAGCCAGTTCATCAAACAGCTTCCTGGTAGCAGTTTCATCTACCAGCGTTGCCAGCACCTGACGGCGGGCATGCAAATCACCAACCTTGGCCAGGGTGATCAGCTTCGCCACATTCTTGCTGGTCTCCTTTGCCTTCGTGATAGTGGTCTCAATTCTGCCATTCATAATCAGGGCGCTGGACAGACTGCGGAACAGAGCTTTACGGTTACCGGACGCGCGGTTTAATTTTCTGTATGCCATTTTCCGTCCCCCTTATTAATCTTCATCGTCCTTGCGCAAGGACAGTTCTAAATCAACTAACTTCTTAATAATTTCTTCCAAAGACTTGGTACCCAGGTTACGGACCTTCTTCAAATCGTCTTCCGACTTGTTGATCAGGTCGCCCACCGTATTGATACCGGCCCGGCGCAGGCAGTTGTTGCTGCGAACCGACAGGTCCATCTCTTCAATAGACATGGACAGTTTCGGATCCGGCAGCGCCTCCTGAACTGCTTCACCTGCTTCCGGTTCTGCGGCAGGACCGGGCTTTTGCTCCACAACGGTACCGTTCTGGAAGAGGCTCAGGTAATCGATCAGGAGCCCGGATGCGCGGCTGATGGCATCTTCCGGATTGATGCTGCCGTCGGTCCATACCTCCAGGGTCAGTTTATCGTAATCGGTCACATTGCCCACGCGAGTGTCGGTTACCCCGAATTTCACGCGGGTAATGGGAGAATAGATGCTGTCAACGGGAATCCAGCCGATCCCCATATCGTCTCTTTTATTCTTATCGCTGGGAACATAGCCCCTGCCGTTATCGACATAAATGTCAATTTTCAGTGCTGCGTCTTTATCCAGCGTCGCAATATGCAAATCCGGGTTCAGGATATCCACATCGCTGTCCGGCTCAATGTCCGCAGCCGTAATTTCCTGCTCGCCTGCGGCATTGATATGCAGCACCTTCATTTCATTTTCCGGAGAATGAAGCTGCATGCACAGCCCTTTAATGTTAAGGATGATGTCCGCCACATCCTCCCGGACGCCGGGAATCGTGGTGAACTCATGCAGGATCTTGGTCCCTTCGCCGTATTCGATCATCACGCCGATGACAGCAGACCCTTTCAGGGAAGACAGCAGTACACGGCGTAAGCTGTTGCCTAACGTAATGCCATAGCCACGTTCCAACGGTTCCCAGATAAATTTGCCATAGCGTTTGTCCTTGGAAACCTCAGACGTAACCAGTTTCGGTTCAATAATTTCAATCATGCGGAAAGCCTCCTTCTCTCGCGTATTACCACAATACGCCAACTGGTTGGTGGCAAAAGATGCTCATCATTACTTGGAGTACAGTTCGACAATGGACTGTTCCACTACCGGAACATCAATTTCCTCACGAGTCGGGAAACGGTCAACCTTTGCGC
>JAFZIG010000054.1 GCA_017554485.1 Acidaminococcaceae bacterium
CTCCCCTGTTCGGGGTGCTTCCCACCTTTCCCTCACGGTACTGGTCCACTATCGGTCTTCCGATCATATTTAGCCTTGCGGCATGGTCGCCGCAGATTCAGACAGGATTCCACGTGTCCCGCCCTACTCAGGTGCCACTCTCGAATTGACCCCGTTACCCGTACGGGCCTTTCACCCTCTGCGGACCGACTTTCCAGACGGTTCCGGTTCCTAGCCAATTCTTTATGAATGGTCCTACAACCCCGGATACGCCGTAACGCATCCGGTTTAGGCTCTTCCCATTTCGATCGCCACTACTTTGGGAATCGATAATTTCTTTCTTTTCCTGCAGGTACTAAGATGTTTCAGTTCCCTGCGTTCGCTCTGACTATTGTCAGTACATGGTCTTCAACCATGTGGGTTCCCCCATTCGGACATCTCCGGATCAATTCCTGTTTGCAGATCCCCGGAGCTTTTCGCAGCTTACCACGTCCTTCCTCGCTTTCGGAAGCCAAGGCATCCTCCGTTCGCTCTTCTTCTCTTTTTCTCGTACTATTTTGTGAATCACACTTGACGACTTTCGTCTCTTGTGTATACTCGTTTTGCCTTATGAAATTGCAGTCCTCACAACTCGAAAAAACTTCGAATTTCTTATCAGACTATAATCTCTTTTTTTACCTCGTTATCTCTCTCAGTATTGTCAATGAACTTTGTTTTGTTTCCCCTCCTTTCGGAAGGGGATGCAAAGGTAGTCATTTTTTTTAACCCCGCAAATTTTTTTTAATTTTTTTTACAAATTACCTGCAAAAAGCTACCAAACGAGCTCCTGCTCCATCCTGCGGGCTATTTTATCGTTGCACAAATTGCCTATACTTCCTATATGGGTATGGTTCAGCTTACCTTTATTATAATGGAAGCGCCCTTCGTTCACCTCTATGCCCACCTGTTTGTAGGCGTCGCGGAACGGAACTCCGGCCAGGACGCGGGAATTCACCTCTTCTACGGTAAACAGATAATCGTATAGCGGATTATCCAGAATATGCTCGTTGACTTCTATGTGTTCCAGCATGAAAGCGGCCATCTGCAGGCATTCGTGCATGGTTTCCAGCGCCGGGAAGAGCACATCTTTCAGCAGCTGGTAATCCCTGTGGTATCCGTGAGGCATGTTGCTGCACATAATGGAAATCTCATTCTCCACCGCCATAATGCGGTTGCACTTGCCCCGCATGACCTCCCAGACGTCAGGATTCTTCTTATGCGGCATGATGCTGGAGCCGGTGGTAAAAGCATCCGGGAATTTAATAAACCCATAATTGGGCGACATATACATGCAGCAGTCGGAAGCAAACTTATTCAGCGTCAAGGCAACAGACCCGATAGCGGAAGCCACGCAGCGTTCCGCCTTGCCGCGCGACAGCTGGGCCGCCACGGAATTGTAATCCGGAACGGCGAAGCCCAGCAGCTCCGTAGTCATCTCCCTGTCCAGGGGGAAGGAGCTGCCATAGCCGGCGGCGGACCCCAGAGGATTGCTGTTCACCACCTTGTACGCGCCGTGCAGCATGCACACGTCGCTCACCAGCGCCTCCGCGTAGGCTCCGAACCACAGGCCGAATGACGAGGGCATGGCTATCTGCGCATGGGTGTAGCCCGGCAGCAGCACGTCCTTGTGCTTCTCGCTTAGCCCCTGGAGCACGTCGAAGAGCGCACGTACCTCCCCGCGCTCCTTCAGCAACTCGTCGCGCAAAAACAGTTTTATGTCCACCAGCACCTGGTCGTTGCGGGAACGTCCGGAGTGTATCTTCTTGCCGACTTCCCCGAGCTTGCGGGTCAGCAGCAGTTCCACCTGGGAGTGGATGTCCTCGACGTCCGGCTCAAGCAC
>JAFZIG010000055.1 GCA_017554485.1 Acidaminococcaceae bacterium
ACCGATCATGATTACGGCTAACGTATCATCATCATTATTAAAAGCTTCCAGCGCTTCGATGTAGTCCATGCCCTTGACAGGGTCGCCGCCCAAACCTACTGCGGTGGTCTGGCCGATGCCCGCCATGGTCAGCTGATAAGTCGCTTCATAGGTCAGGGTGCCGGAGCGGCTGATTACGCCTACATGACCTTTCTTGTGAATATAGGTGGGCAGTAATCCCAAACGGCATTCATCTACCGTCAGGATACCGGGGCAGTTGGGACCTAATACCCGGGTCTTCTTGCCTTTCATGTAAGCACGGACCTTTACCATATCCTGTACCGGGATATGTTCGGTGATGCAGCACACGAAATCCAGCCCCGCGTCAATGGCTTCACAGATAGCATCCGCCGCGAAACGGGCCGGAACATAAATCACAGAGGCGTTACCGCCGGTAGCTTCTTTCGCTTCACTTACCGTATTGAACACAGGAATCTTACCCAGCACTTTCGTTCCGGCTTTGCCCGGAGCCACGCCGGCAACTACGTTAGTGCCGTAATCCAGCGCAATCTTCGTATGGAACGTAGCCTGACGGCCCGTGATGCCCTGTACGATGAGTTTTGTATCTTTCCCTACAAATACTGACATGAGATTACGCCTCCTTCCCTTCCGCTCTCTTCGCCTTCAGTTCAGCCGCCAGTTTCACTGCCAGTTCCGCGCCTTCTTCCATCTTGGCAACCGCATGAACCATGGGCAGGTTCGCTTCTTTCAATATACGGCGGCCCTCTTCATGATTGGTGCCGTCCAGACGGGCGATAACCGGAACCCTGAGGCCTACCACCTTCGCCGCTTCCACGATACCGCCGGCGATGACGTCGCACTTGTTGATGCCGCCGAAGATGTTGACGAATACGCTGCAGACCTGGTCGTCACTCTGCATGATGCGGAAGGCTTCCGCAATCTTTTCCACCGTACTGTCGCCGCCTACGTCCAGGAAGTTGGCCGGTTCGCCGCCGTAGAATTTGATGATATCAACCGTTGCCATAGCCAGGCCCGCGCCGTTTACCATGCAGGCCACGTCGCCGCCCAGGTTTACATAAGACAGGGACGCTTTGGCGGCAGCCCTTTCCTTCGGGTCTTCTTCCGCTTCATCGCGCATGGCTTCGATTTCCGGATGCCGGTAGATGGCCGCGTCGTCAAACTGCAGCTTGGCGTCCAATGCCATTACTTTATTATCAACCGTCACTACCAGCGGGTTGCATTCCGCCAAGGTGCAGTCTTTTTCCACAACGATATTATACAGGTCCATCATGACCTTCTGGGCCTTGCTTACTACCTTTTCATTGAATCTCAGGTTGTAGGCCATCCGCTTGGTCTGGAAAGGCATCAGGCCGATGGTGGGATCGATGTATTCCTTGAAGATCCGGTCCGGCATCTCCGCCGCTACCTTTTCGATCTCCATGCCGCCTTCTGCGCTACCCATCATGACGATCTGGGCCGAATCACGGTCAATAACAAAACCCAGATAATACTCTTTTTCAATGTTGCAGCCCTCTTCGATGAGCAGACGGTTGACCATCTTGCCTTCCGGACCGGTCTGGTGGGTCACCAGCACTTTGCCCAAAATCTGGGATGCATAGTATTTCACTTCATCAATGTTGTGGGCCAGCTTCACGCCGCCGGCTTTGCCCCGGCCGCCTGCATGAATCTGGGCTTTCACAACGGCGATGGGCGCGTCAAAGTCCTTGGCAATACGGGCCGCTTCTTCCGGGCTAAAAGCCGGGCTGCCGTTGGGCACGTTGATGCCGTACATCTTCATGATCTGTTTTGCCTGGTACTCATGAATTTTCAATGTAGGTTCCCTCCTTTGATCAGATAATCTTTCTTTCTTTCAACCCGGCAATTTCTTCGTCGGTCATGCCCAGAATGTTTTTATAAACGTCTTCATTGTAAGAACCCAGTTTCGGGCCTGCCCACTTCACTTCTCCGGGGGTCTCGGTCAGTACCGGGAAAATGCCCGGCATTTTGATGGTGCCGAATTCTTCACAGGGTACTTCAAGGATATCATTACGGGCTGCATACTGCGGATCTTCAAAGATATCTTTCATGCTCATTACTTTGCAAACAGGAACACCGGCTTTATCGCATTTCGCTTTTACTTCTTCCCAGGTCTGTTCGCCGATCCATTTGGTTACGGCATCCATAATGGGTGTAGGGTCAGCCAGGCGGTCTTTTGCTTTGGCGTATTTAGGCAGCCAGTCAGGCCGTTCCATGGCGTCGCACAGATGATCGAACACCGGGTTGGTGCTGCACACCAGGGTCATCCACTGGTTGTCCCCGGTCTTGAAGATGCCGATTGGGCAGGAAGCGCCGCTGGAAACCGGAGTCCGTTCCTTGTTAATACCCAGGATATCCAGCTGGGCCACAAAACTCTCTTCCATGCGGAACAGGCCTTCATACAGACTGACATCGATTTCCTGGGCTTTGCCTTTCAGGAAATCGCGATGATACAGAGCCATCATGGTTCCTATAACTGCATAAAGCCCGGCTACGTAATCAGCCAGCGGCATGGGAGGGCCCTGTACCGGCGGACGATCAGGATAACCGCAGAGATAGGTCATACCGGAAAAAGCCTGAAGGGGCATGCCCAAGCCCGCCAGATTCTTATTGGGTCCCGTCTGTCCGTAACCGGTTACATGGGTCACAATAATATCAGGATTTACCTGTCGCATTACGTCTACGCCGATGCCCCATTTATCCAGCGTACCGGTTTTGAAATTCTCAATGACCACATCGCACTTTTTAACCAGTTCCAGGAAAACCTTCTTGCCTTCTTCATAATGGAAATCCAACGTGATGCTTTTCTTGTTTCGTCCCAAAGCAGGCCAGCGAATGCTGACGCCGTCCTTCAACGGGCCAAGATTACGGGATGTGTCACCGCGGCCCGGCATTTCAACTTTAATAACTTCCGCGCCAAAATCCGCCATGATCCCTGCGGCCCAGGGGGCTGCAATTACCGTTGCAATGTCTAATACACGTACGCCTTCTAATGCTGCTCTCTTCATCAGATTTTCCTCCTTAAATAATCAGTAAAGTTAAACTAATTTCTGTATTTTATCGCAATGTCTTATTTTTATTCTTAACTGTCATTGCTCATTTCTGAGTATTGTTTTTTGCCTGTCCCTTCGGCAGTTCCCGGATCAGGTCGCTTCTTTTGCCTGCCCGGAGCAGGAAACTGTCGGTCTTGTGCCCGATGATTTCCACGACCTGACGACCGATTGCCATCATTTTATCCAGGTCGATGCCTGTTTCCACACCGCATTCGTGGAGCATATGCACCAGGTCTTCCGTTGTTACGTTGCCGGCCGCACCTGGAACAAAGGGACAGCCGCCCACACCGGCAAAGCTGGAGTCATACTGGGTAAAACCGGCCTGCATGCCTGCAATGATGTTAGACAGTCCCAGGCCTCTGGTATTATGAAAGTGCAGCCACCAGTTTACCTGCGGATACGCTTTCTTCATTTCTGTGCAAATTTCATAAACTTGTGTGGGGTACGCCATACCGGATGCGTCCGACAAACTGATTTCATCAATGCCTACATTCAGATAAGCTTCTACGATATTTTTCAGTACAGAAACCGGAATGTCCCTGTCCCAGGGAGAACCGAAGGCCATGGAGATGGAACCGGAAATACCGATGTTGGCCGCATTCGCTTTATCCACACACTCGGCGAATTTCGCAACGCTTTCCTCCGGCGTGCAGTTCAGGTTTGCCAGGTTGTGGGAAACGCTGGCAGAGACATTCAGCTTTACTTTTTTGCAGCCGCAGGCCGCCGCCCGGTCAACTCCTTTGGCGTTAGCAATCAGTGCCCGATATTCCACGTTTTCTTTCTGGATGATCCTTTTGAACACTTCATCGGTATCCGCTGTCTGTGGTACCGCTTTCGGGCTTACGAAACTACCCACTTCAATCACCGGGAATCCGGCGTCAGCGATTGCATTGATCAACTCCACTTTCTGGAGTGTGTTGGGATACACCTTTTCGCTTTGGATCCCATCACGGGGTCCTACTTCACACAGGCGGACTTTCTTTACCAGATTGAACGACATGTTTAACTCCCCTTTCATTTATACTTATTCCGTACCTCATCGTTGCCGCGCAACCGATTCTCGTCGCGGCTTTGTTTCTGGTTACAGTATAGCCGCAAATGGTATCGTTGAAAAATACAAAATAAGAATGCTGGGTATCAGAAAAAGTTATGACTGAAGGAGATTTAACCATAAGTTTTTCTGATACCCAGCATAGCGTTTTGGTATTTTTCAAATAAAACCAGAATATGTATAATGCAATCAGATGAGTAACGAAACAACATAGTTTTGTTACAGCCACTGAAGACACAACGAAATGCTTAAAAAATAATTAATTAAGAAAAGGAGGTTATCAGATGCAGAGAAACATTGTTATCCGCAATGGGCACGTGATCGATCCGGCTAACAAGATTGACGGCATTGCAGATGTTTACGTCAGCAACGGAAGAGTTGCGACGGAAGCCGACGTAAATACCATCGACCTGGAATTTGATGCTGCAGGCAAATATGTGTTCCCCGGTCTTATCGATTATCATGCCCACGTATTCCCCAACAGTACGGAAATCGGCATCGACCCTGACAGCAATCTGTTGTGCCAGGGCGTAACGTCGGTCGTTGATCCCGGAAGCGCTGGCGTCAGTACAATTAAGACGTTCATTGAGGATGTAATTAACCGCTCCATCATGACAGTCCAGGGGTACATCAACCTCTGTCCCTGCGGCATGCCTACCATGAAATTCCACGAAGATTTTAATCCGAAGCATTGGGATAAAGAAAAACTGAGACAGGCTCTTAAAGCCTATCCGGACATCCTGCAGGGGTTGAAGATCCGCATCAGCAAACCGATCATGGGTAATCTGCCTTTCAGCGTGTTTGAACAAGCTGCGGCCCTGGCCAAGGAACTGGATACCCGCCTGTGCGTCCACGTAACAAACCCCCAAAGGAACATGGAGGAAGTTGCTTCTGTTCTTAGGGAAGGCGACGTCCTTGCCCACTGTTATCACGGGACGGGCTATTCCATCATCGGCGAAGACGGCAAGGTGCTGGATGCTGTTAAAAAGGCGCAGGAACGCGGGGTGATCATGGATGCAGCCAATGGCGGCAACCACTGGAACTTCGCAGTTGCGGAAAAAGCGATGGCAAACGGTTTTCTGCCTGACATCATCTCAACTGACCTGACAAGCAAGACTATCTTTAAGGATCCCGTGTTCGGCCTTCCTTATATAATGTCCAAATACCTGATGCTTGGGATGAACATCTATGATATCGTAAAACGCTGCACGGAAAATCCCGGGAAACTGATGAACGGCAAAGAAAAACCGGGAACGCTTAGCAAAGGGGTGCTGGCAGACGTAGCAGTGTTCGCATTGGAAGACCACTCAGTTACCTTCAGCGACACATCCGGTGCAAAACGGACCGGAAGCAAGCTGTTCCGGCCTCTCCTGACGTTATGCAAAGGCGAAGTCGTATACAGGGATATAATGTTTTGACAGAAAACAGAATCAGATGATTTTCAGTTTGAAGAAAGAGGTGTAAAAATGGCCTGGTTACGTTGGTTAGTATTATTCTTAGTTCCTATCGGCATTCTTATGACTTCGGTTCCCGTGGGTCTGACTCCCGCTGCATGGAAAATTTTTGCCGTGTACTGTGCGGCAATCGTGGGCCTGATTGTGCAGCCCGCAAGCGTATCAGTTACCATGCTGGTAGTTATCGCCTTCGGTACCTTTGTAGTCCCCATCGGCCAACTGCTGAGCGGTTTTAGCAACGGCACCGTGTGGCTTGTATTCTCCGCTTTTCTGATTACACAGGCCTTTGTAGATACCGGCCTTGGCAAACGTATTGCTTACTGGATGATTGGCCTGTTTGGCAAGTCAACCCTGGGCCTTGTTTACGGCCAGATGATCACCGACCTGGTCCTCAGCCCCGCTACCCCGTCCAACACAGCCCGTTCCGGCGGCATCGTGTATCCCATTTTCCGGAACGTTGCTATTACCTTAGGTTCCGAACCGGGTGAAACCGCGCGGAAGATCGGTTCCTATATCACGATTGCAGGTTATACTATCAGCCTTTCTACTTCCGCTGTTTTCTTAACAGCCTGCGCTCCCAACATCATGACCGCTGGCTTTGCCAAAGACATCTTAAAAGTGGATATCAGCTGGGCCCAGTGGTTTATGTATATGTCAGTCCCTGCCCTGTTTGTTTGTCTGGCCGCACCCTTCATTCTGTACAAAATCTATCCGCCTGAAATTAAGGACATTCCTAATCACAAAGAACTGTCCCAGGAAGGCCTGAGGGAAATGGGGCCTATGTCCGGGAAAGAAAAGATCCTGCTGATCCTGTTCGTATTAGCAGTCATTGGCTGGGCCACCAGCAGCATCACCAAAATCGGCGCTACCGCTATCGCCTTGTTGTTCTTCGCGATTGCTTCTATCTTTAAACTGATCGAATGGAAAAACGTACTTAATAACAATGCGGCCTGGAATACATTAATCTGGTACGGCGCCATCATGGGCCTGTCCGGAATCCTCGCCAAAGCCAAGTTCTTTACCTGGCTGGCAAAAGTCTTCGGTGAAACCTTCAGCTTCACCGGCCTTAACCCGATTATCGTGTTGGGCTCCATATTGGTGGTTTCCGTACTGGTGCGTTATGTGTTCGCTTCCATGGGCGCTTACGTGGCAGCCTTTGTCCCCGTACTGTTTACGGTAGGCCTGCTGGCCAAAGCCCCTGCCATGCCGCTGGCACTTTTAATTGCAGCTTCCAGCGCTTTTGGCTGTCTGCTGACCCATTACGGCGGAGCTGTCGGCCCCGTTATGTTCGGTACAGGCTATGTTCCCCAGAAGACCTGGTGGACTTTGGGCGCTATCATGAACGTGTTTAATGTGGTTGTATACATGACGCTTGGCCTGGCATTCTGGAAGATGCTGGGATTGTGGTAAATAATATCTCACGGCCCTGGGATTACCCGGGCCGTGTTTTCTTATGTTACAATAAATAAATGAAATTATCCAGAACTGTCCAAAACAGGACAGGATCATGGATACACTGTTCAAACAAAGGAAGAGGATAATTATGACAAATACTACAATGCTTTCTTTCTCTATGCCACAGGGCGCCTGCAATGCCCATCTGCATATCATCGACCCCAGATTTCCTAACGATGGGAAAGCTACCGAACAGATTGGTACTATCGAAACCTATAAAGCAATTGCAGCCAAACTGCACCTTGACCGGGCTGTTTTTGTACAGGCAAAAACTTTCGGCTGTGATAACACCTGCCTCTTGGACGCGATTGAAAAATTCGGGCGTAAAAACAGCGTAGGTATTGCCGTTGTTACTAATGAGGTAACGGACAGCGAACTGAAAAGGCTGGACGACGGCGGAGTCAAAGGACTGCGATTCAGTGTCTGGAATCCGAATAACGCAGTGGTATCTTTTGAGGATTGCCTGCCTTTAAGCAGACGGGTATATGATTTCGGCTGGAACATGCAGCTGCATATGAGCGCGAAACAACTGGCCGAACGGGCAGAAATTATCCGTCAGATTCCGAGTAAAGTTGTTATCGATCATATGGGCAGGATGGATCCTCATCTTGGGATCAATGACCCGGCTTTGCCGATTTTGTTTTCGCTGATTGACAAAGGAAATGTGTGGGTGAAGATTTCCGGGCCTTACCTGAATACAGTAACCGGTTATCCCTGGGAGGATAGTGATGAACTGGCACGAAAAATTGCCGTGTACGCCCCGGAACGGATCGTTTGGGGCAGCGACTTCCCCCATGTAACGGAAAAAGTGAAACCGGATGAAACTTACCTTACCAATATGATTGTTCGCTGGATCCCTGATGAAAAAACAAGAAAACTGGCTTTAGTCACAAATCCGGAAGAACTGTACGGGTTCGGGAAATGATTGAAGGAGGAAGCAACATGGAATTCACAGACAAAGCGGTAAAATGCGGTACCGACAAAAAGGGAGACCTGCTTGTCACTTTGGAGCTGGGCGGCAACGGACGCGAAATAGAAATTAAAAGCAAAGTAGAGAAGAAATTCGGCGAAGCAATCCGGCAAGACGTTCTTATCATTCTTGATGCCTTCTCTGTAAACAATGTTAAAATTCAGATTGACGACCTGGGAGCTTTGGATTTCGCAATCAAAGCAAGAGTCGAGACCGCCGTGAAGCGCGCACTGGCAAAGGAGGGAAAATAGATGAATTCATTATACAGAACCTTGCTTTTTGTCCCCGGCAACAATCCCGGCCAGATGGTCAAAGCAGATATTTACGGCGCCGACTGCGTGATTTTTGATTTGGAAGACGCCGTTTCAATCCATGAAAAAGACGCAGCAAGAGATTTGGTTAAACATTACCTGACGGACCTTCGCCCTGAAACCTGCCGTGTCGGTGTACGCATCAACGCACAGGACACACCCTATTATGAAGAGGATGTACGGAGCATGGTGTCAGTTAAACCCGACTTCCTCCGCCTGCCTAAATCCGAAACAGCAGAAAACATCCGTCAGTTAGATAAACTAATCACAGAATGCGAAAAAGCATGCGGCATTGAAGCAGGTTCCGTAAAAATCATCGCAACCATCGAAACTGCGTTAGGTGTTTACAACGCGTACCAGATTGCATCCGCTTCCCCGCGCATGATTGCCATCGGCCTGGGAGCAGAGGATTTCCGTACCGATATGCGTATGACGCGTAGCGAAGACGGCCAGGAAATCCTGTTTGCACGCAATTTGATTTCATTAGCAGCCCACGCCGCGGGAGTAATGCCCTTAGATTATGTATACAGTAATTTTAAAAACGAAGAGGGTTTCATTGCCGATGTACGGTTCGGAAAAATGTTAGGCTTCACAGGCAAGTCCGTCATCCACCCCAGCCAGGTACCACTGGTACATCAGGTTTTCACTCCTTCCGATGAAGAGCTCGAGCACGCGAAGAAAGTAGTAGCCGCTTATGAGGAAGCCATGGCCAAAGCTTCCGGCGTCGTAGCGTTGGACGGAAAGATGATCGACATGCCTATAGTTGTACGCGCCCAAAACACGCTGGAATATGCCAAAGCGTCCGGAAAGGAGCTGTGAAAATGCTGAATCCTTCTTTACTCAACGAAATTAACCAAATTCCCGGTTTTGAAAACAAAAAAGCATTTGCCGGCGCCTTTGCGGCAAAGCCAAACGGAAGAATGGCAGCCCGACCGATAAAATTCGTTACGCCCGGCACAAACAAGAAATTTTCATTAGATTACATCCTTGACGCTGTCGGACTGAAAGACGGTATGACCATTTCCTTCCATCACTGCCTGCGCAATGGCGATGCTGTAATGTTATATGTAATTGACGCTATTGCCAAAAAAGGAATCCGGGACCTGACACTGGCGGTCAGCTCTTTAAGCGCGGTACAGGACTGTCTGCTCCCCTACTTTGAGCAAGGCGTCATCACCGCCATTGATACCAGCGGCAACCGGGGCAAGTTAGGCGCTTATGTCCAACAGGGCAAGCTTAAAAAGCCTGCCATCTACCGGACCCACGGCGGTCGCGCAAGAGCTATCGAAACCGGTGAACTGCATATTAATGTCGCCTTTATCGCGGCGCCGTGCTGCGATAAATACGGAAACATCAACGGTGTACAGGGAAAATCCGCCTGCGGTTCATTAGGCTATGCCATGCCCGATGCAGAATATGCCGATTTTGTGGTGGCGGTAACGGACGGTTATACGGAAACAGCCCTGGATTACGTAAGTATTCCCCAGACGCAGGTAGATTACATAACCGAAGTGGATTCCATCGGAGACCCGGCAGGAATCGCAACCGGCTCTATCCGGGTCAGCAAAAGTCCGGCTGAACTTGTGATTTCAAAATATGCGGCAGATGTGATTGCCGCCACAGAATACTTCAGAGATGGCATGGTGTTCCAGTTTGGCAGCGGTGGTATGGCTATCGCTACGGCCAGCTTCATCCGTGAGAAAATGCTGCAGGATAGTATTGTTGCCAGCGCTGGCGTGGGCGGCGTGTCCGGTTTCCATGTCCAGATGTTAAATGAAGGCCTGATAAAAACATTTTACGATCCCCAGGATTTCGATGTGACAGCAATACAGTCTTTAGGCACGAATCCCAGGCATCATGAAATATCAGCTTCGGCCTATGCCAACCCCTTCAGTGCCAATCCCTATGTAAACATGCTGGATTTTGCGGTCTTAAGCGCTACGGAAATAGACGTTGATTTTAATGTCAACGTCCTGACTGATTCATACGGAAAACTGCTGGGAGCGCCCGGCGGGCACCCGGACGCGGCCGCAGGCGCAAAACTTACCGTCATTACCATGCCGTTGCTAAGGAACCGGCTGCCAATGCTGTTGGATCATGTTTCGACCATCGTAACGCCGGGCGAATCAATTGACATTTTAGTAACAGAATACGGAATCGCAGTGAATCCTCGCAGACAGGATGTTACAGATATGCTCAGAGGAAAAGCGCTTCCAATAAAATCCATGGAAGAACTGAAAGCAAAAGCAGATAAGCTTACCGGCAAAGCAACGCCGGTTGAATTCAGCGGCAAACTCTGCGGGCTCGTTGAATACAGGGACGGGACGATTATCGATGTAATCCATCAAATTTAAGAAGCATTGATTCAATGAGCATGTACGATTGCCAGGTGTACAGGTGAATAATCCGTAATCCCCTATC
Organism: Acidaminococcaceae bacterium; assembly: GCA_017554485.1. Taxonomy (GTDB): domain Bacteria; phylum Bacillota; class Negativicutes; order Acidaminococcales; family Acidaminococcaceae; genus Succiniclasticum. The sequence continues at coordinate 10,752 of JAFZIG010000055.1, forward strand.
ATGCTTCACACCATATTAAGAATACTGCAAAACAAAACGGCTGCACTGTGTACTAGTGATATCAATCATTATACAGTGCAGCCGTTTCTGTATTCAAAAATACAAAAACTTAAACCGTTTCTTTCTTTTAAACAAACTGATAAACAGAAATAATCAATATTTTCATTTTCTGTTCCTTGAACGCAGATAGGATTTAAAATCGCAAGCTGTAATAAAATCAAAGAAAAGTCTGGGCAGCGATTTGGTTAAGAGTGACTTTTTGCAGGCCAGCCATGTTTGCCGCTCAAAGGGCGATCCGTCTTTAAAAAACATGTCTTTCGTATATAAGGGAATCGGACTTTCCGGAATCAGTATTTCCGGCAGAATACTGAAGCCCAGGCCGTTAAACACCATTTCCTTACATAAATCCAGATTGGCTACCTTGCTGGTAACTTTGGGCGGCCTGGTAAAATTGTCTTTCCACCATGTTCTGAGCAAGGCACGGTATTGATCCTCATAGGGATAAGAGATTTGCTGCATGTCCGGCAGGTCTTTCATTTCAAAAGGAGAAGAATTGGCAATGACCACATTATACGTTGTCAACAGCCGTTTTTCTTCGCCTTCAAACCCTTTGCAATGCTTGACAATACCGAAATCAATAAAATCTGATCGCAGCATCTTTAATAACTCAGAAGAAGGATGGATGCTGATATTGAATTTGACAAGAGGATATTTTTTATTAAAACATTCTAAAAGACGCGGAAGGTAATAGCGTCCGATGATGCTGGTTGCGCCGATTTTGATGACGCCCGCCACATCCTTCCCCAGTCCTCCCAGGTTTTCACGGAAATTAGAAATCTCACCTAACAGATGATTGGCAAACTCCGCTACAAATACACCATGAGGCGTAAATTCCACGCCTCGGTTGGAACGGTTCAATATAGGAACACCCAGATCCTGCTCAATCTGTTTGATGCGCCCGGTCAGTGCCGGCTGGGAAATATAAAGATTGTTTGCTGTTTTCGTGATATTCTTGTTTTTATACAACAGGCTGATTATCTGCCAGTCTCTCTCATCCATTGTATATACCTCGAAACCATATTTAAACCATTACCACATAATACTCCTTATTATTAATATAACATATTTAAAGATTAACTTCAAATTTTAACGCCCGTCTCTATATAAACCCGTGTTTTCGCTTCTGCCTTTCACCTAACATTGCCTTACTTCCCCACATACATGGTTTTGAAATACTCCAGGAATTTTCCCGCCGCATTGAAAAAGGGATTGAACTTCTTCCAGGCCAGCACCGTATTCATTTCCAGCGCCGGCGATACCGGACGGAACGTGAGGCGCCCGCCCTCAAAGAGGCTCACCGCCCCTTCCACCGTAAAGGCGCAGGCTGCGCCGATGTCTACCACATCCACCACGTTCGTGATGATGTTGTGGGTCGCTACGATGTTCAGTTCGTCCATCATATCTCCGAACCAGTGGCTGATTTCCTGCCGGATGGCCAGCCGGTTGCTGGTCATCAGGGGAACCGACCGGAGATCTTCCCGCGTTACCGATGCTTTGGCCGCCAAAGGATGATCCGTCCGCATCAGCAGCCCCCAGCGCTCCTTCTCTTTCATGCGGATGTAATTGTATTTTGAAATATCAACCGGCTCCAACAGCAGGCCGAAGTCAAGCAGTCCCCGATCCAGGCGCTCCTTCACGAACTCTGCGTTGTTGGTATAAAAGTCAAACTGCACCCTGGGATACAGCTTCTGGAATCCGTGCATCAATTCCGACAGCGAGCGGAAAGACGAAAGCCCGCCGGCGCCGATGGATACCACACCTGCCACTTCTTCCTGTTCCTTGAACTCTATTTCTATTTTGTCCATCAGCTGCATAATCTCTTCCGCCCGGCGGCGCAGCTTCATGCCGGCTTCCGTCAGGGCCAGGTGCCGCCCGCGGATAAACAGCGGTGCGCCCAGCTCTTCCTCCAGTTGCGCGATCTGGCGGCTCAGGGTGGGCTGGGTCAGGTGCAGCATATCCGCCGCACGGGTCATGTTCTCCTCCCGGCATACTGCCAGGAAATATTGCAGCAGGCGAAGTTCCATAGCGTGTACCTCCGTTTCATATCATAACTCGACAAACCGGAATCTTTATTCAATCTCAAACATGGCAAGCAGACTCTTAAACGTGTCCTGCCCGTCAAGGCAGGTATCTGTCAATCCTTATACTGAAAGAAATTCCTGCCTCGCCACTGCCAGGAACCGTTCTGCAATGGGGGTAAACACCTGATATTTTCGCCATATCAGGTACATGGGCGTTTCCAGCAGCGGATACAGGGGGCGCGACGTTAGCCCACTGCCCGGTGAAACATCCACCAGCTTGTCCAGGGTCAGGTAATAGCCAAGCCCTTCCCGCACGAATACCGAAGCATTATAAGCCAGGCGGAAGGATCCCTCAAACCGCAATTCATTCACCCGATCCCCGCACCATCGCGGCAGATCTGCCTTTACCGACTGTGCCGAGCAGTACAACGGCAGCCCCAGCAAATCTTCAAACACGATTTTTTCTTTTTTGGCCAGCTCGCAATGCTCCGGCATTACCAGCGCCCACCGGTCCGCTTCGGGAAATGCCAGCGCGTGATACTTATCCGGGTTTGGCTGTTCTACGATGATCCCGAAGTCCAGCAGCCCTTTGTCCAGTTTTTCCGTCACCTGTTCCGTGTCGCCGCTGGAAATGTGATAACGCAGTCCCGGATACTGTTCTTTACAGATTTTCAGCATGCGGGCCAGGTAACAGATCAGGAAGGATTCGGCACAGCCGAAATACAGATCCCCGCCCAGGATATCGTCCAGACTGCGGAACTCTTCCAAAATCTTATCCGCCATGGACAAAAGGTCTTCCGTATGCTTCCGGAGCAGCATCCCCTCCTCCGTCAGCTCAATGGAAAAACTGTGCCGGATGAACAGCTTCTTGCCCAGCTCTTCTTCCAGCAGTTTTAATTGTTTTGATAACGTGGACTGGGAAACTGCCAGGCGTTCGGCTGCCCGGGTCATATTCCCTTCCCTTGCGGTTTCCAGAAAATAACGCAGTGTACGGATTTCCATTCGCGATGCCTCCGTTCTTGTGTTTTCTCTATTATACAATGAAATGACGGATTTTCATATCACGTTCTGAAAAATAACCATTAGCGAATTTCTGAACGGCGTGATACAATGCGGACAGTAAATCAAAAGAACGCATTTCGCAGAAAGGAACAACGCAAATGAAACTGAACAAAAAATTACTGGCTATCGTATTAGCAGGACTTATGACCATGAGCGTCAGCGGGCTGGCCGCGGAAAAAGCGCAGGCAAAAGAAACAGGAAACGCGAAAGGAGCCGTTATGCAGTTAGAACAGAAATGGGACAAGACGTTCCCCCAAAGCAGTAAAGTAGAACACAAGAAGATCACCTTCCATAACCGGTACGGCGTCACCCTGGTGGCCGATATGTACATCCCCAAAAACAGCAAGGGCAAAAAGCTGGCCGCCCTGGCAGTGGCAGGACCTTTCGGAGCCGTAAAAGAACAGTGCAGCGGATTGTACGCCCAGACCATGGCGGAACGGGGATTTCTCACCATCGCCTTTGACCCGTCCTTCACCGGTGAAAGCGGCGGCGAGGTACGCTATGTAGCTTCCCCTGACATCAACACAGAAGATTTCTCCGCCGCCGTTGATTATCTTTCCAATTTGGAAAACGTGGACCCGGATCATGTGGGCATCATCGGCATCTGCGGCTGGGGCGGCCTGGGACTGAATGCCGCTGCCATGGATACCCGCATCAAAGCTGCTGTAGTTTCCACCATGTACGATATGAGCCGCGTCACCGCCAACGGCTACTTTGACGCCATGGACGAAGACGCCCGCTATAAGGCGCGGGAAGCAATGAACGCACAGCGCACGGAGGATTTCAAAAACGGCAGTTACAAACTGGCCGGTGGCTTGCCTGACCAACGCCCGGCAGAGCCGAAATTCTTCAGTGACTACTGGGATTACTACAAAACGCCCCGTGGTTACCACAAGCGTTCCCTGAACTCCAACGGCGGCTGGAACGTGACCAGCGGTTTATCCTTCATGAACATGCCCCTTCTCTCCTACGCCGAGGAGATCCGCAACGCCGTACTGATCATCCACGGCGAGAAAGCCCACTCCCGTTACTTCGGCGAAGACGCTTTCAAAAAACTGAAGGGCGACAACAAAGAACTGATGATCATCCCGGGCGCCAGCCACACCGACCTGTACGACCGGATGGACATCATCCCCTTTGATAAAATCGAAGCTTTCTTCCACAAATATCTTTAATCTTATAAACGCAGCTTTCAGTCTCTAAGATAAGGAACACCCTGCAGATCACTATTCTGCAGGGTGTCTTTTCATTATTCAAATCAATGATTTATTTTGGAAAACGGACAGCGTTTACCGATGCACTGGTTATTCTGCGAAGAATAATGACAAATCACTTCCGGCTTTTCCATCTCCACACCAAAATGCTCTTTTACAAAATCCACAGCAGTCAGAATGGACAGGAACGAATCCCTCTTGCAGCAACGGGGACCGCCGATTTCTCCAATCTTTCCGAGCGATTCTGAAGTCATCCGGTGCGCCAGGGCAAAGGGCTCATTCGCGAGAGGGGTGGATTTCGAGATAATAGAGACAAACATTCCCGAACTGAGTCCCGCCCCGCAGGCGCCCCAGAACCCGCAGGCACCACCGGGCACGCTTTTCCCGCGGTTCATCATTTCAATTAAGGCGCCATGAAGGTCGATATTGCCGCCGGCATTTTTATAGGCGGTCAGAAGGGCCGCCCCCACCATGACGTGGTGCTCCGGTCCGTGCATATGGCAAAAGGGCATGGCCATCATCTTTTCGATAACCTCAACAGGATTTTTAGATGTCTCCTCCATACATAGCCCGATTATGGTGTCAAGCCCCTGTGTGTGGCAATCGTTGCATACATAATGACCGTTGATACATTTTGTTTTACTGTTCTCTTTTTTATGGCAGATTTCACACTCCATAGGAACATCCGCTTCAAGATATTCAAGCGGAGCCTTGCAGATCAGACATTCTTCTTTCATGACTTCCTCCCTGCGCTTCCTGTTTGGAGCAATTGCTGCTCCGGCAATATACAAGAATTACCTGATTCATGTCAGGCAGAAGTTCCGAGTTCTTCCTCTGCCTTAATTCAATTATATCACATATAGAAAATGACCGGCATCTGCCGGTCATTATTGTTACCACATCAAAGCGCATCTTCTTCAGAGTCGGATAAATATAATAAAGAGTTGCGAAAAGCATTCTTTGGTCATCGCAATGACCGGGAAAATTTCGCAACTCCAGTCGTGGAGCAGGTTTTGGAACCTGACCCTTTTATTTATTATGAGTCATAGTCTGTATGTCTGTATCGCAGTAACACATCGTTCGTAAATTTCATCTGTATTGTTCGAGCGGGCTGTCACAGCGTATACGTGAAAAATGCCCTTTCACTATCATGTTGCCTACACAAATCGGAAGTTGTCTATATAGTCCATTATAACTTTATCCTCAATCTTTATTCAACCTCAAACATGGCAAGCAGCCTCTTAAACGTGTCCTGTCCGTCAAGGCAGGTATCTGTCAGCCAGCCTTTTTCCCTGTTCCAGTTTGCCAGACCTTTGTAATAAAAGCTCTTCTTGGAATCTTCAATGATAAAAGGAATCACGTTATGGCGCAGACATTCTTTCAATGCGATAAGGCGTCCGACCCTGCCATTGCCGTCCTGAAAGGGATGGATCTGTTCAAACTCTGCGTGGAACCCGATAATATCGTTTACCGTCACTTTTGGTTTGCCGTTGTACCGCGCAAGGAGCTGCTGCATTTTTTCCGCAACTTCGCCCGGCGCTGCTGTTCTTTTCCCGCCCACCACATTAGGCCGTTTCTTGTACTCCCCGATGGCGAACCAGGCCAGCGACGCATCTTGCGTATCGTGTTTTAAAATATAGTGCAGCTTCTTTATCGTTTCCTCTGTGAGAACTTCTTCCGCCACGTCGATCACATAATCAACAGCGCGGAAGTGATGTACGGTTTCCAGAATATCGTCAACGGGCACACCATCCCCTGCGTCAAGGGTGTTGGTCTCAAAAATCATCCGTGTCTGCTCTTCCGTCAGGCGACTGCCCTCCATATGGTTGGAATTGTACGTCATCCGTACCTGCAGTTCGTGATAAAGACCGCCGGACAGTTTTGCATCTTTTTCCTCCCGCAGCCGTTGCAGTATCGGGTTGGCAGACACGACCCGGTATAAATCCGCCGGATCGCAAATCAAAAAATCTGCAATCTTCTGCAACGTAAGCCTGGATATCTTCTCTCCTTTTGCCAGCTTGGCGATGGTGCGCGAAGATACGCCCGGGTTTTGTGTCAAAGACGATTTTGTAAGCCCTTTTTCTTTCAGCCGTTTCTCAAGCTGCTCATAGGAAATCATACAGATTGTTCTCCTTAATTTCTTTACTTATTTTATCGTTTTTTGCTTAAAAAGTAAAGATGTTTTTGGTAACAGAAATAAAAAAATCGGCACCCTTGCGGATGTCGATTTGTCAGCAAATTCAGCTCACCCATACGAAGCAAGTTCAACCAAGTTACCATCCGGATCACGCAGATAAATGCTTCGCATCTTCCCTTTTGCGCCGTTGCGTTCCACAATACCGGTAACCAGCGGCGCGTTTTTGCTTTTCAACTCTGCCAGCACAGCTTCCATATCGTCTTCAATTTCAAAACACAAGTCAAGGCTGCCCGCTAACGGATGGGCAGCAGCAGGCAAAAACTCCGCAGGACGTGTGTGTATGTTTATTTTTTGCGAACCAAACCACAAAGAAAAACGCCCATTCGTTTCTTTTGCCTCCATGCCCAGCGTTTCCGTATAAAAGCGCAGGCAGGCTTCCAGATTATTTGTTGTAATTACAAAATGATCCAATGCTAAAACGATCATCAGCTTTTTCCTCAGATATCCTTCAGCAATGCTTCCAGCCGTTCCGCGTGATTTTCCGCTTTGGCGCGCATCACTTTTATCTGTTCCGCGTCCGGGCGGCTGGCGTAACTTACGCCGCCGGTATAGATGAAACCTGCATACTCTATGCCGCACAGGTTCGCCGTGCTTTTAATGGCAGGTATGACAAGTTCTTCAATAGGATATAACTGCGGGCCGTCCTTCACATACAGTTCTTCCGGTGCGCCGGTAGTGAAGCTTGCCACCAGTTTTTTGCCCTGCAGCGCCTTGCCCTTGCTGCCATGAGCAAAGCCGTGCACGAACACGTCCTCCATCCAGCGGTGCATGATGGACGGATAGCTGTACCAGAAAACCGGGAACTGCAGTACGATAATGTCCGCTTCCACCAGCTTCTTCTGCTCTGCTTGCACATCCACCGTAAAGTCCGGGTATTCTTTGTCCAGATAATCAAAAACAGCTTCCGGCAGGTCTTTGGCCAATTTCTCCAGAATGATTTTGTTGGCAAAGGAATTGTTTAAGTCTGTGTGTCCCGAAACGATTAATACCTTATTCATAAGGCACCTCCTATCTTCTCAATTAAACCTACCTCATCGCAATGCAGGATAATACTGAATCGGCGCTTCCCGGTCTTCATGTTCGCTGATTATTTTTCCGTCATTCTTATTTATTGATAAAATGCGTACCAACCCATTCTTCTTTTACAGGCAACCCGTACTTTTCTTTACCCAGGGCGATGCTCTGCATCAGGAACGTCATGTTCCTTGCAAGTGTGCGCATGGTCTGTTTTCCTTCTTCGTCCAGTTCCGCGTCGCCGGGTTCCAGTCCGTGGATGTTGTTCCAGTACTGACTGGAAACGACAGGCATGTTAGCAATCGTAAAATACTTGTTAAGCTCGTCAAAGGTTGCCGTACATCCGGAACGGCGGCTGCATACCACGCTGGCGCCGACCTTCATGGTCTTGTCAAAAGGCGTACTGAAGAATAAACGGTCCAGGCAGGCGATGAGCGTTGCATTGGCCGAAGCGTAATAGACCGGGCTTGCCACAATCAGTCCGTCTGCCGCTTCAAACTTGGGAGCCAGCTGATTAACAATATCCGAGAACATGCATTTCCCATGTTTATGACAGTAACCGCAGGCAATGCAGCCGCGGATTACTTCTTTGCCGATGTGGACTATTTCCGTTTCCACGCCTTTGTCTTCAAATACTTTTTGCAGTTCCCGCAAGGCAACAGCGGTATTGCCGTTAATATGAGGACTACCGTTGAGAATTAAAACTTTTAATTTTTCCGACATAGTGATTCCTCCCTGAAACACAGATTTGTAGTTTTTGATGCGAGTGGCCGGAATACTCTTTTTTATTATACCATAATAAAATAAAGAGTTGCGAAAAGCATTCTCTGGTCATCAAAATGACCAGGAAAATTTCGCAACTCCAATTGTAGAGCAGGTTCTGTAATCTGACCCTTTTATTTATTATGAGTCTTATTCTGCATCCAGCTTATCTGCCGCGTTCTGTTTCTTCTTCCGTTCCTCATAATCCTTCAGCGCAGCCTGTATGGCTTCTTCCGCTAAAACAGAACAGTGCAGCTTATAGACAGGCAGCCCGTCCAGCGCTTCCGTTACCGCTTTATTGGTAAGCTGCATGACCTCGCTTAAGGGTTTCCCTTTAATCAGTTCCGTG
>JAFZIG010000056.1 GCA_017554485.1 Acidaminococcaceae bacterium
TCCTCGGCTTTTTGGACCGCATCCTGAACGATCGGGTACATCACATCGAAATAGCCTTTGGTGATGGCCATGACCTGGTTGCAGGTCCAGAACATCTTTGAGGGGTCATAGGTATCCCGCAGGGCGTGACCGTATGCTTCGGGGACTTTCGCTATGGCAAAGGGAATGTAGGAATTCTCCAGGGGTGTATTCATGGAGCACCAGACTACCGGCGAAGGCAGTACGTCATTGTACTGGACGATATGGGAATAGCTGGATTTTGCCGAAAGGATGGAGCGCTCGGCCATTTCCTGCTGGTAATGGTAAGGCGATCCGTACAGGCCCGCCAGGGAACTCTTTGACTTGTCGAATTCAGTGCCCTGGTAATAATCCCGGTGCAGGCGCATAATATCGTCCACGTCCATCTTTTTGTCGGGACGGACGGACAGCGGATAGGTGTTCTCATCCCAGTCACTGACCCGGGACGGAAAGTTCTTCGACGGTGCTGCAACACTCAGGCCGCGCCAGACGCGGCGCTTGGAATAATACGGATGATGGAACTCTTTGGATTTCAGGGATTTTACCCAGTCCAGGCGTCCCTTTTCGTCATAGGCATCCCAGCCCAGTTCTTTCAGCATCTGTGGCAGGCGCGGGTTAAACATCTGGTCCGGGCTGCCTTCTTTGATAGCGTGGATCCGCAGCTGGTTAGCGAAAATAGAGAAATGCCCGTCAGGGATCCGTTCCGCGATCCAAAGGCCGCCCTTGCCGCTGGGGGTGGGCTGCATCTCAAAGACCCAAGCCTCGTTTTTGTCGGCCACGGCCAGGGTTTCCGCCGTGCCCCACAGGCCGTATTCATCAATGAGGCTGCCCATGAGCTGAATGGCTTCCCGGGCGGTCTTGCAGCGTTCCAGGGCTACGTGGCTCAGCTCGGAGGAATAGAAGATACCGCCGCCTTTTTTGTAAGGGGCTTCCGGCAGGTATTCGGACATGTCGGTGCATTCGCCGAACATCAAACCGTGTTCGTTGGCAATGCCGTAGTCCATGTCCATATAGGCGTAGGTGTGCTCTACTTCGGGAATAAAACCGAGGGGCTTGGTATGGGGTCTGCCTGGGAAATTCCAGCCCTCGCTCCGTTCCGGCGCCACAAGGCACGGCTGGTTAAAGGCGTTGTACTCGGGCATCTGGTCCAGCGCTACCGCCGTGGCATACACAGGGCGAAGACTGCCTTTCGGGTGGTTCTTCGCCGGCACATAGACCAGGTTCATTTCAATGCCGAAGCCGTCATTGGAATGGGAAACCAGCATGCTGCCGTCTTTTGACGCGCCCTTCGTCACCACCATCACCGTACAGGCCTCGGCGCTTACGGCCATAAGCGAAAGCAGTGCCACGCCGGCAATCATTTTCTTCAACAAAGTAATCGCCCCCCTTGAATTAATTAAAAATTAACATAGATTTTTAAATTCTTTTACAAATATAGTATATCATAACGACGGTTAATACTCAAAAAACAAATGGGGAAAGGTAATGCTTGCTAGTTTAGTTCTCTGCAGGATATGTTATAATAAAAAAGAAGCGTTGAATTATATCGTTTTTTTTATTGAGCAGGCATGGTAGAGCAACCATGTATTGCAAAAGGATTAAGTGAGAACCATGAACAAGAAAAGTATTGCCATAAATGAAGAACGTCTGAAGAATACCTTTATCGAACTGGTCGGCGTACCCTGTCCCAGCCTGGACGAAAAGGAAGAGGCGGCGCTGCTGATGCAAAAACTGCAGGAGATGGGTATGGAGACCCAGATGGATAGTGCCGGTGAAAAATGCGGCGGCACTACCGGCAACGTGTGGGGCTTCCTGAAAGGCAACGTGCCCGGCGCGGTGCGCCTGTTCTTTGAAGCCCACATGGACAGCGTGGCTCCCACTACTGGGACGAGAGTAATAGAAAGAGACGGCGTGCTGTATTCGGATGGCACTACCACCTTGGGCGGCGACGACAAAAGCGGTATCGCGGCGGTGCTGGAAGCGCTGCAGTGCGTCATTGAAAATGATCTGCCACACGGGGATGTGCAGGTCTGCTTTACCATTGCCGAAGAGACCGGCAGCTACGGCGTGCGGTATATGGATAAAACAAAAATCCGGGCGGATGCAGGTTACTGCATGGACTGCGGGGGACACCCGGGGGCGATCTATAATGCTTCACCCAAAGCCATCAATGTAAAATTGACAGTGCGGGGGAAAAGCGCCCACGCCGGACTGGAACCGGAAAAAGGAATTAACGCCATCATGCTGGCGGCAAAAGCGCTGAATGTACTTCCGGCTTACGGACGGCTGGATGAGGAAACCACGTTAAGCGTGGATATGATCAACGGCGGCCTGGCTTCCAATATTGTGCCGGAGGCCTGCGAAATCGTGATCGACATGCGCTGCCCGGACGAGGACAAGCTGGAGAAACTGAAAAATGAAACGGTTGCGTTATTCCGCAACACGGTGGAAGCCGGCGGCGGTTCACTGGAGGTTGAACTGAAAGATGTGGCTCCCGGCGTGAATCTGAATGCAGGGCATGCAACGGTAAAGCTGGCGGCATCGGCTGCGGAAAAGCTGGGCTTTCCTGTCAGCACCGGGTTCACCGGCGGTTGCAGCGACGCCAACTTTTTATGCGGTATGGGACTGCCATCCGTGCTGCTGGCAACGGGTATGGATAAGATTCACACCACGGAAGAACGCCTGGCGCTGGCAGACTTGAATAACACAGCCCGCTGGGTGCTGGGCATAATCGCGGAAGCGACGGAGAATTAGGAGTTATTATGAGTGTATCGTTTACGCACTTGCATGTGCATACCCAATACAGTTTATTAGACGGAGCTTCCAAGCCGAAGGAGCTGCTGCAGCGTGCCATGGAACTGGGCATGGACAGCATTGCCATCACCGACCACGGCAATATGTACGGCGCGGTGGATATGTACCAGACTGCGCAAAAGCTGAGCAAAGACGCGGAGAAGGAAGGAAAATCAGGCATCAAAGTGATTTTTGGGTGTGAGTGCTATATTACCCCGGAGAGCCGCTTCGACCGCATCGACAAACAGCCCCGCTATCACCTGATCCTGCTGGCGGAGAACGAGGAAGGTTACCATAACCTGGTGCGGCTGGTCTCCCTGGGCTTCATCGACGGGTTTTACCGCAAACCCCGCATCGACAAGGATATCCTGCGCCAATACAGCAAGGGGCTGATCTGCCTTTCCGCCTGCATCCAGGGAGAGATTCCCCGGCTGATCCTGCAGCGGAATTTCGACGGGGCGGAGAAAGCCATGCGGGAATATATTGACATTTTCGGGAAAGAGAATTTCTTTCTGGAAATGCAGAACCACGACCTAGAAGATGAACGCACCGTCAATCAGCAACTGCGTATGCTGGCGGAAAAGTACGGTGTAGGGCTGGTGGTCACCAACGATATCCATTATGTGAAGAGGGAAGACGCTTCCGCCCAGGACGTGCTGCTCTGCATCCAGACCAACAAAAACGTGGACGACCCGGACCGGATGCGTTTCAACAACGACTGGTATTACTGTAAGAGTTACGAGGAGATGCGGGCGCTGTTCCCCAATGATGAGGAAGCGTTGCGCAACACCCACGCCATTGCGGAACGCTGCAATGTGGATTTAACCTTTGGGCAGTTATTGCTGCCGGAGTTCCCCATTCCGGAGCAGTACCATAGCGACCCGAACGAATATGTCCGGGCCCTTTGCGAAGCGGAGATTCCAAAACGGTATGGCGTTTTGCTGCAAAAACTGTCGGAGGACGACAGGAAGAAAAAGGAAAATGAAATCCGGGACCGGCTGCAGTACGAACTAAGTGTCATCAAGCAGATGGGCTATGCGGCCTATTTCCTGATTGTGTGGGATTTTATCCACTACTGCCGCAGCCATAAAGATATAAACGGCAATCCGGATCCCATCCCGGTGGGGCCGGGCCGGGGCAGCGCCGCCGGTTCCATTGTAGCGTACCTGCTGCACATAACAAATATCGATCCCCTGGATTTTGACCTGCTCTTTGAGCGCTTCCTGAATCCGGAGCGGGTCAGCATGCCCGATATTGACACGGACTTCTGCTACCGCAGGCGGGGCGAAGTGCTGGATTATGTGATCCGCAAGTACGGCGCAGACCATGTGTCCCTGATTATAACCTTTGGCACGTTACAGGCAAGGGCGGCGGTTCGCGACGTGGGCCGGGCCCTGGGCGTCAGCCTGCCCAAAACAGACCGGGTGGCCAAGGCGGTGCCCCGGGAGCTGGGCATCACCCTGGAACGGGCGCTGCAGTCCAAAGACCTGCGGGCCATGTACGACAGCGACCCGGAAGTGAAACGGATCATCGACATTGCCAAAAGCGTGGAAGGCTTGCCCAGGAACAGCGGCACCCACGCAGCCGGCGTGGTAATTGCCCCGAAGCCGTTGATCGACCTGGTACCTCTGCAGCTGGACGAAGCGGCGGATGTTGAAACAGGTATCAGCCAGGAGCGCATGATCACCACCCAGTTCGACAAGAACCAGGTGGAAGAACTGGGCCTTTTGAAGATGGACTTTCTGGGTCTCCGCACCCTGACCGTTATGGACGACGCGCTGCGGTTTATAAAAGAGAGCACGGGTGAAACTGTTGATCTGGACAACATTCCGTTGGAAGATGAAGCGGTAAGCAGGATGCTCTGCGCCGGGGATACCCAGGGGGTGTTCCAGCTGGAAAGCGCGGGTATGACAAGGCTTGTGGAACGGCTGGCGCCCAGGTCCATGCGGGACCTGGTGCCTTTGGTGGCTCTGTACCGCCCGGGGCCTTTGGACGCAGGTATGGCGGACAAGTTCATCGAAGGACGGAAGCAGCATCACGCGTTGGAGAGCATCCATCCGCTGCTGGACGGCGTTCTGGCTGACACCTATGGGGTGGTGTTGTACCAGGAGCAGGTCATGAATACCGCGCGCATCCTGGCAGGCTTCTCCCTGGGCGAAGCGGATATTATGCGCCGGGCCATGGGCAAGAAAAAGGCGAAAGACCTGATTGCCATGGAAAACCGTTTTGTGGAAGGGGCGCAAAAGCAGCATCAGATCCCGCCGGAAAAAAGCAAAGAGATTTTTGATTTACTGCTGAAGTTTGCCGGTTACGGCTTTAATAAATCCCATTCGGTAGCCTACGGCATGGTGGCCTACCAGACTGCCTACTTGAAAGCGCACTGGCCTGCGGAGTATTTCGCAGCCCTGCTGACCAGCATCATGGGCGACACGGATAAGATGAGCTGGTACATTGCTGTCTGCAAGGACAGGGGCATCCCCATGCTGCCGCCGGACGTGAACGCCAGCCAGGAAGGCTTCTCTGTGGAAAAAGGCGCTATCCGTTTCGGCCTGGTGGGCATTAAGAGCGTCGGCGAAGGCGCGGTGCGGGAAATCGTCCGGGCACGCCAGGAAGGCGGCCCCTTCAGGGATATTCTGGATTTCTGCAAGCGGGTGAATTACCGGACGCTGAACCGGCGTCTTTTGGAAAACCTGATCAAGTGCGGCGCCATGGACTCTTTGGGGGCCTACCGTTCCCAACTGCTGGCTGTGCATGAAAATGCACTGGAACTGGGAATCCGGCAGCAGCGGGATTACAACAGCGGGCAGATCGGCCTGTTCGGCGGCGACGAATTTGCGGAAGTGAACTCCGTACCGCTGCCCAGGATGGACGAGATGAGCCGCTCGGTAAGACTGAAAAATGAAAAAGAACTGATCGGCTTTTACGTGACCGGCCATCCCCTGGACGGATACCGGGAAGCGTTGGATAAACTGACGCCGTTGTACACCCTGACCGACGATACGCCGGCGGTACGGGATGGGCAGTTCGTCAATGTGGGAGGTATCATCAGCGCAACGGACATCAAGGTGACAAAAAAAGGCGACTCCATGGCGGTGCTGGCGCTGGAGGATTTCAGTTCCCGTATCGAAGTGGTGGTCTTCCCCAAGGCTTATAACGAATGTCATGCGTTGCTGCGTGAAGACGTTGTGGTGGAAGTGGAGGGACGCTTCAACGTGGATGAACGGGGCAGCAAGATCATCGCGGCCCGCATGGCGCTGCTGGAAGAAGGCAAGCCGCCGGTGCTCTTGGGGCAGCAGCGAAACGGCAGGCGGGGGAACGGCAGCAGGAACGGGAATTATAACGAAAGCTTTAATGGCAGCGCTAATTACGAAAGCGCTTATTATAACGGAAACGGTTTTTATAACGAAAACGCAAACGGCTATGGTTATGAAAATGCCGAGGCCAACGTTTCCGGATTTGTGAATGAAAATCCGGATGCCTATGAAGCTTCCCTGCAGCAAATCGATAATGAGTTACAGCGTCAAAACGAAACACCGGCACAAGCGGATAAGAACCTTTTGACGAATGCAAACAATTCAAGTTACTGTGACGAGCAGGGACATATTAAAGTTCCCGTCAGCGCGATTATTGAGCTGGTGATTTCCCCGGAACGGGAATCGGATATTGTGACCAAAGCGTTAATTACCATTTTGCAGAAACATCACGGCAGCACCATGGTCTTCCTGAGACTGATGGGATCCCGTCGGCGCATCCGTTTAGACCCGCGTTACTATGTAAACGGGCAGGATTTAGCACTGCAGGACGAGTTACGGGGACTGTTAGGCGAAAATGCGTTCAGGGTAAAGGAGATTTAAATTTTTAGCTAAAAGCTGTTTGCAAAAAAGAGTGAAGCTGTTAAATGGTTTCTGATGGAGTCCTTACCCCTCTTGACAACTATGCTATAATACAATATAGGAAAAACCTAATAAGTTTACAGGCTCTTCCAGAATATTACCATTTGTTAAAAACCGTCGAATTATTTCGGCGGTTTCTTCTGTTTTTATGCACATTTTTTTGTTTGACGATATATTCAAGTATTGTTGACATGATTTGCATTGCAATAAAAATAAGTGAAATGGAGTAAGATAAAAAAATATGAAACGCATTTTTACCATTTTAATTTTGCTTTTAACAGTTCTGTTTGGCGTTTTCTGCTTAAGCGGTTGCGGCGGTTCCGGCAAAAGCACAGGCGCGAAGACAGACACGCCCAAGCCTAAATTGAAAATCGTCGCAACCATTTTTCCGGAATACAGCTGGGTCAAAGAGGTTCTTGGCAAAGAGGAAACGGTTGCAGAACTTACATTATTGTCCAAAAAAGGCGCGGATATGCACAGCTACCAGCCCAGTGCGGAAGACATCCTGCGCATTGCGTCCTGCGATTTGTTTATCTATGTGGGTGGCGAGTCGGACAAGTGGGTGGACAAAGCCTTAAAGGAAGGCGGTAATCCGAAGCGGAAGGTCATCAACCTGATGAAACTGCTGGGCAACCGTGTCAAGGCGGAAGAAGAAGTGGAGGGCATGGAGAAGCATGACCATCACGGATACGACAAGGATGGGCATGATAATCGTAACAAGGATAAACATGATGAAAAGCATGAACATGATAAACATCACGATAAAGGCGAAAAGCACCATCATGAGGGCGTGGAATACGACGAACACGTGTGGCTGTCCCTGAAGAATGCGGACATTGCCTGCAAAGCCATTTCGGAAAACATGTCTGAACTGGATGCGAAAAACGCCGAAGCATACCGGGCGAATTATACCGCTTACAGCAAGAAGCTGGCGGCGTTGGATAAGCAATACAAAGAAGTCGTTGCAAAAGCCCCGGTCAAGGTTGTGCTGTTCGGTGACCGTTTCCCTTTCCGTTACCTGGCGGAGGATTACGGTCTGAAATATTACGCGGCGTTTAACGGCTGCTCGGCGGAAACGGAAGCAAGCTTTGAAACAGTGGTCTTCCTGGCGAAGAAGGTGGACGAACCGAAGCTGCCCGCGGTTCTTACTATAGAAGGAAAGCAGCATAAGCTGGCCCGGACCATTGTGGAAAACACAAAGGAAAAGAACCAGAAGATTTTAACCCTGAACTCCATGCAGTCGGTGACGGAAGAGGAAATCAAAAGCGGCACTACGTATCTGAAAGTGATGGAAGAAAACCGGAAAGTGCTGCAGGAAGCGCTTGCAAAATAAAGGAAGTACCATGGAACCCATTATCATCTGTCAGGACCTGAAGCTGGGGTTTGGCGCCAACATCCTGGTAGAACACCTGTCCTTTACAATTGAAAAAGGAAGCTACCTGTGCATCGTAGGCGAGAACGGCGTGGGCAAGAGCACCCTGCTGCGCGCGATCCTGGGCCTGCTGAAGCCGTTATCGGGAAGCATCATTTTGGGTGAAGGGCTGCAACGCCGGGAAATCGGCTATCTTCCCCAGCAGACCTTTGTGCAGCGCGACTTTCCCGCTTCCGTGCGGGAGGTAGTGCTTTCCGGTTGTCAGGGGCGTTGCGGACTGCGTCCCTTTTATAACCGGGAAGAAAAACAAATCGCCGAAAAAGCCATGGAGCAGATGGAGATCACCGGGCTGGCAGAGACCTGTTACCGGGACCTTTCCGGAGGACAGCAGCAGCGGGTGCTGCTGGCGAGGGCCCTGTGCGCTTCCGATAAGCTGCTGGTACTGGACGAACCGGTGTCGGGCCTGGATCCCAAAATGGCGGAAACTATGTACCGGCTGGTGGCATGCATCAACCGGGACATGGGCATTACGATCATCATGATCTCCCATGATGTGCGGGAAGCGATTCCTTACGCGACGCACATTTTGCACATGGACAAGGATTACTTTTTCGGTACGGCGGAAGCCTATCGGGAATCGGAGTATGGCCGGTTGTTTCTGGCCTGAGAGATAATTATGTTAGATAAGCTGTTTATGTATTTACAATATCCTTTTGTGCTCAACGCCCTGATCGTAGGGATACTGATCGCCCTGTGTTCCTCCATGCTGGGAGTGACGCTGGTGCTGAAACGGTATTCCTTTATCGGGGACGGCCTTTCCCACGTGGCCTTCGGGGCCATGGCCGTGGCGGCGGTGGCAGGCTTTACGGAGGATATGCCTTTTATTTTGCTGGTGACGACGGTCTTTGCCATTCTGTTGCTGCGCACCGGGCAGAACGCGAAGATCAAAGGGGACGCGACCATCGCCATGATTTCCGTGGGCGCCATGGCCATCGGCTATCTCTTGATGAATGTGTTTTCCTCTTCCGCCAACGTCTCCGGGGATGTGTGCACCACGCTGTTCGGATCTACGTCTATCCTGACACTGACAAAAATGCAGGTGGAGCTGTGCGGCATATTGTCCGCTGTCGTGATTGGCGTATTTGTTTTGCTTTATCATAAAATTTTCGCCGTGACCTTTGACGAGACCTTTGCACGGGCGACGGGTACGCCGGTGGATATGTACAACCTGCTGCTGGCGGTGCTGATCGCGGTGATCATTGTACTGGCCATGAATCTGGTAGGGTCGCTGCTGATCTCCGCGCTGGTAATCTTTCCAGCCCTGTCTGCCATGCGGGTATTCAGCAGTTTTAAGTCTGTAATTTTATGTTCCGCTGTGTTTTCCGTGGTGTGCGCCTTTTTAGGTATCGTCTTTTCCATCCTGGCAGGTACGCCCACTGGTGCCACTGTCGTAGTGGCGGACATGCTGGCCTTTGCGGTGTTTTATATAATTGGAATCAAAAAGAGCAGCACGCAGTAACAGACAACGCAAAAGCTTCAACGTTTACAAAAAGAGTTTTCCTTTTTATACAGAAGTGGTAAAATAGTAGTAGAGAAACAAGAACGTCGGTTCCCGTGAGGGAATGCCGCGCAAGGTATCTGTGCTGTTGTTGCAGTGATGCGTGCAGCGGCAGTGTAAACGATACTGCATAGCATTTCCAATTATTTGAAAAGGGGGAAGTGTTGTGAAGAAATTTACGATGTTTGTGATGGCGATGCTGCTGTCCCTGTCTCTGGTGGCAGGCTGCGGCGGCGGAGACAAAAAAGCAGAGCTGATCAAGGGGCTGAAAACGGAAATCGGCACCCTGCTGGGCAATGTGGACAAGCTGGCTGCCGATGAGCTGAAGGGCGACGCTGCCAAGAAGGCCACCGATGCTTTCAAGGGCCTGATGGACAATATTGCCAAGCTGAAAGAAGCCGCCAAAGGCAACGCCGCTGCGGAAAAAGACGTGGCCGACCTGATGGGCAAAGCCACGGGACTGTCTGAAAAGATCAGCCGCGGTATCGCTGCAGGCAACCTGAATATCGATCCCAAGACCTTTAAGATTGAAGAGCTGGAGAAGAACGGCTGGGTAGCCATCAAAGACGCGGCCGGAAAAATCACCGGTTACTACAATCCCAAATCTGTAGTAACGGACGATCTGGGCAAAAAAGCCTATGCCTGGATCCTGAAGGTTGGCGAAGACGGCAAGGCGCTGGACTTCTGCAACGTGGCCTTTGATTACGCGGCCGGCAAAGTGGCTCTGAACAAGGAAGCCATCCTGGAAAACAAGGACGGCGCATTCAGCTTCGCGGCAGCAAAAGAAGCCATCAAATCGCTAGTTTGGGGCGACGGCATAAAGAGCCTGGGCGGTCTGGACCTGAACGCGATTTTCGAGAAACTGAAACCCCAGGGCTGGGATATGAAGAAACTGGCAGCCGCGGCGGCCGGCGCAGTGGTCGGCGACGCAGCCAAAGCCAAGGACAAGGCAGCCATGGTGAAAGAATTTGCGGCTTTTGCTGACAAAAACGAAGCCACCCTGAAAAAACTGGCGGATTCCATCAACTCCGGCGCCATTAACAAAGCAGCGCTGCTGGATATGGGCAAAAACGCCCTGGCGGAAATCAAAAAAGTTAACGGCGACCTGAACAGCAAATATGCTGACTTGATGAAACCGGTAGCCAACATCATGCAGATGCAGGAAGACCGTGCCCAGGCCATGATCGACGGTGTGAACGGAAACCGGGCCCGCTTTACCGAAGGCCATAACATGAAGATTAAAGTGCTGGAACTGTTGGCTCAGTTCAGGAAAGAGAACAACCTGTAAGAACATTCCGGGAGGAAACTTCATAAAAAAGGTTCCACCGTTAAACCGCGTTGATAATTTACACAAAGTTTTCAAAAAGGCTGTCGCATTACCCGTGCGGCAGCCTCTTTCCATTTGGAAAACAATTCAATTTATGATATAATATACTGTACCGTTGCAGGTACAAAATGATTACGCAAGCAGGAGGAACACATGAACATTATCGTCTGTGTAAAGCAAGTGCCGGATACGACGCAGATCCGTCTGAATCCGGAAACCAAAACCCTTGTCCGGGATGGGGTAGAGAACATTCTGAATCCCTATGACGCGGAAGCGCTGGAGACAGCACTGATTTTAAAAGATAGATACGGCGCGAAGGTGAAGGTCGTTACTATGGGACCGCCCCAGGCCAAGAATATCCTGAAGGATGCCATTGCCCTGGGCGCGGATGAAGCGTACCTGCTGTGCGACTGCGCAGTAGCCGGTTCCGATACGCTGGCCACCAGTACGGCGCTGGCTGCCCTGGTAAAAAGCCTGGGCGAATATGACCTGATCCTCTGCGGACGGGAAGCGGCGGACGGCTGTACGGCCCAGGTGGGCCCGGAGATGGCGGAGCATCTGGGTATTCCCCAGGTTACTTCCGCGTTGAAAGTGGAATTTGCGGACGGGCGCTTCGTGGTAGAGCGGGAAACGGAAAACTGGGCGGAGACCCTGGCGGTTCCCGCGCCTCTTCTGGTCACCATGACCCGTGCGGAAAAGGAACTGCGTTTTGCCAGCATCCGCGGCAAGATGAAAGCCCGCAAGACGGAAATCCCGGTGAAGACCGCGGCGGATCTGGGGCTGGAAGTTACCTGTGTAGGCCTGAAAGCGTCCCCGACCCGTGTCATCAAAGTGTTTACGCCGGATGTCCATAAGGTGGACACCCAGATCATCAAGGAAGAAGATGTGGACGTGGCCGTGGACAAGCTGGTGGAAAAGCTCATTGAAGCCGGCTTGATCAAACGCTGAGCGGTGTATCGTGGCAGTTAAAGTGGAAATGACACGCTGCATAGGCTGTGAGAACTGCGCGGCCATCTGCCCCACGGGCGCCATACAGGTGAGAAGCGGTAAAGCTTCTGTAAAAGAAGAGAACTGTGTGGAATGTTGCGCATGCGTTTATGACTGTCCTATGGATGCGATTACTCTTCCGAGGGAGGATATTAAGAATGGCAAAGACTGAAAATGCAATCTGGGTAGTAGCCCAGCTGGAAAACGGCGAGACCCTTGGCGTGACCTATGAACTGCTGGGGCAGGCCCGCCGCCTGGCCGACACGGTGGGGCAGAATACCGCTGTCGTCCTGATCGCCAGGGAGAACAACGGCCATGCGGAAAAACTGATCGCCCAGGGCGCGGACGTGGTGTACGCCGTGCTGGGTGAGGAATATACGGATTACAATGTGGAGCTGTATACCAACGCCATCTGCGAACTGGCGCAGGAGTACAAACCCAACGGCATAATGTTCGGCGCCACCATCGATGGCCGGGACCTGGCGCCCCGTGTGGCAGCCCGGCTGAAGACCGGCCTGTGCGCGGACTGCACGGAAGTGGAAATGGGTGAGAACGGCCTCCTGAAATGGACCCGGCCCGCCATGGGCGGCAACCTGATGGGCACCATCGTCTGCTCCGACATCCGTCCCCAGATGGGATCCGTGCGCCCCAAGATTTTTGCGCCTATGGAACCGGACGCATCCCGGCAGGGCGAAGTAATTAACTATACTGTAAAGAATAAAGTAGAAAGCAAAGTGGAGATCCTGAAGAAGGAGCCCCTTTCCACCGGCGGCAAGCTGAAGATCGAAGACGCGGAAGTGGTCTGCGCCGGCGGCCGCGGTTTTGGCGACGGGGAACGCTTCAAAATGCTGGAAGACCTGGCTGCTTTGTTTGAAAAATCCGCACTGGCCGGTTCCCGGGCGGCGGTAGATGAGAAGTGGGTGGACCATGCTTCCCAGGTAGGCCAGTCCGGCAAGACCATTGCGCCGAAACTGTATTTTGCCTGCGCCATTTCCGGCGCGTTGCAGCATGTATCCGGCATGAAAGAGTCGGAAGTCATCGTGGCTATCAACAAGGACGAGAACGCGCCGATCTTTGAAGTAGCCCATTACGGACTGGTAGGCGACGTCCATGTTGTCCTGCCCAAGCTGATCGAAAAGATCAAAGCCTATAAGGAATCCTGAGGTGCAGTTCTGTGTGGAAAGTGATTTATATTGCCCCGACACAGGAGCGGGCTGAAAAAATGAAAAAACTGCTTGCCGACAATGGGTTTCTCTGCCAGTTAAAAACAGTGGGAACGCACCGTAACGGCAAGCCGGCTTCAGTTGAAATCTCCGTGCCTGTTTCGGAAGCGGAAGACGCATACGAGGTTCTGGCTGAACATGGCTTCCAGGCTTGAGGGGACGCTGCAGTAAACGAGTTGTTTTCAATTTGCGGTAACGTGACATATGGCAAAACAGGAAGAAAGCATTTTTAAAAAAGCATATACGGATTTTGACCAGCGGTTGGATCAGGAACTGGAAGAAGAAAAGGAAGAACGGCGTAAGCAACTGCTGCTGCAGGCTCCGGATTACAAATTGCTGAACCAGATGCTGGAAAGCGGGGAGTATGGGACAGAACTGACAGCTAAACTGAAAGAAGGCGGTTTCTATTTTCTGCGGAGCGGTGAGGAAGACAATACGGAAAAGTTTATGTCGATTTACCGTAAGACCTTGCAGGGATATCCGGAGAGCCGCGAAGAACTGTTGAAGCAGGCAGGGCTTTTTGGCTGCATGGCCTTTAAACAGGGGATGCCTGATTTTGGCAGGGCCTGCGGGCAGGCGATCATAAGCGGTATTCGTGTGGCAGGCAGTGAAAATGCTGATGCCAATGCCAAGGAACTGGACGACGCCTGGCTTTACCTGAAAAATGTAGCGGATATGGCAGCGCGTACCCGGAATGATGGCGCTTTCAGGGAAATTATTTCTTCGCTGTGGAAATACTGGAATGACCGGAATGTTGTGGTTACGCCGGGGCTGTTGGCAGCGTTGTCCGATATGTTGTTTGTGGCGGCAGACAGACGTCACATTAATGCGTTGGCGACATCATGTTCCTTCAGCCGCAATGTGTTGCGCCATTCAACTGCTGACCGGGCAATGCGTCAGCAGTTTATCGTGGACTGGGGCGGTACGGCGGCACAAATTGCCCAGCGGGGCTGGGAAGAAGAAAGCAGGGTACTGCTCAAGTACTTGTGCCTGTGTCTGGGTTCGCTGCGGGATATCGGGCTGATCAAAAAGGCAATGGCGGATGTTTCTGTCCATATGCAGATGCAAAGCAAGTGGGATGATTTTGAAACTGCATTTCGCTTGTATTATCCCTGCCAGCTGTTCGCGCTGATTATGTTGAGGTGGGGGATGCGCCGTTACCGTCACGTTCTGCAGGAGGAAATAGTGCTGGAAGTGGAGGCAGCGGTTCGGGACTCCGGTCTTCTGAACCAGGTGGAACGGAAGCTGGAACTGCTGGAGGAAAAAGAAAACGCGTTGGACCTGGTTCGTTTTGTTCTTCGGAACGCCCGGGATACGGCGGCAGCCTGCGCCCGGCTTTTGATGAAAGACGAGTGGGAGATTTATGCTGCCTGGCAGCGAGAATGGCTGTCTGCTTCTGCCGGAAACAAAAAACGTCAGAAACGGATCAGGCTTTTTATGCAGCTGGCAGCGGAATACTGGCACAGTACCCAGCCTTCCCGCAGTAAAAAACAGTGGGAATTTATGGCGGAAGTCGTGAACCCGACGCTGTTGACGGAAAAGCATCGGGATATTCTGAAACTGGTTTCGTAAAATTGTCTGCGACGGTTTACAGTTTTTTCAGTTGAAGCTCCGAACTGTTCGTGGTATAATATAAAAAACTAAATATGCATTACCTTTAAACCGGTCCTGTGAGGCTGTAAGGTGACTTAGCAATCAATGTTATATGGAAGAAAATAAGCCTTCTTGCATCCTGCGGGACGAAGAAGGCTTTTATTTTTGGAGAAACCGCCTGTGGTCCGGCCCTGTCAGACAGGACAGGCTGAGCAAGCGAAAGGCGGGCGGGTTTCCCGACATCAGACAGGAGGAACTGCAATGGCAAAAGCTACCGTGTCCCTGGCAGGCAGGGACATCCTTGACCTGGAGAGTATCAGTGTCGAGGAGTACAACCTGGTTCTGCAGACTGCTGCGGAAATGAAAAAAATCATGAAACGCGACATCAAGAAAGTACCCTCCCTGCGGGGCAAGTCCATCATTAACCTGTTCTACGAGCCCAGCACCCGGACCCGTACGTCTTTTGAACTGGCGGGCAAGTACCTGGGGGCGGACGTAGTGAACATCACGACTTCCAGCTCCAGCGTGGTGAAGGGTGAGTGCCTGCGGGATACCATCCTCACCGTCCAGTCCATGTGCTGCGACGCCATCGTCATGCGCCATCCCATCGAAGGGGCGGCTGTCTATGCGGCAGACGTGGCGAAACCGGTCATCATCAATGCCGGCGACGGGGCCCACGCCCATCCTTCCCAGGGGCTCCTGGACATGTTCACCCTGCGGGAAAAAGGCATCAAAGATTTCAAAGGCAAAAAGATGGTCATTCTGGGCGACATTTTATACAGCCGGGTGGCCCGTACCAACATCGCCGCGTGGACCAAGCTGGGGGCCGACGTGCATGTGGCGGGCCCCCGCCCGCTGATGCCCTATGCTATTGAGAGCCTGGGCGTGACTTATCATAAACGCATTGAAGAAGCCATCGAAGGCGCCGATGTCATCGACGTGCTGCGGATCCAGCTGGAACGGCAGAAGAGCGGCCTCTTCCCATCCCCCCGGGAATACGCCCGGATCTTCGGACTGAACGAAGCCCGGCTGAAACTGGCCAAACCGGACTGCATAGTGTTGCATCCCGGTCCAATGAACCGTGGCCTGGAAATTTCCTGGGACGTGGGCTACTGCGACCAGGCGGCCATTCGGGACGAAGTGCAGAACGGTGTGGCTGTGCGTATGGCGTTGTTATTCCTGACACTGACTGGAGGTAAACAAATTGAAGCTGCTAATTAAAAACGGACGGGTAGTAGACCCATCTCAGAAACTGGACGCAATCTGCGACGTTCTGGTAGCAGACGGCAAAATCGCAAAGATCGGCAAAGAGATTACGGATAAAGCAGACGAAACCTATGACGCTTCCGGCAAAGTGGTAGCCCCCGGTTTCATCGATATGCACACTCATTTACGCGAACCCGGTCTGGAAGCCAAGGAAAGCATCCGCACCGGCACCATGGCGGCGGCGGCCGGCGGCATCACCACCATCGCCTGCATGCCCAACACCAAACCCGCCATCTCCACGTCCATCGTGGTCAGCGGCATCAAGGAACGGGCGGCAAAAGAAGGCTATGTAAATGTAGAAGTCATCGGCTCCATCAGCAAGGACGAGGAAGGTAAGGAACTGGCGGAGATGGGCGACATGATCGAAAAGGGCGCGGTAGCCTTTTCCGACGACGGCCATTACGTATACAGCACCCGCCTGCTGATGAACGCGGCCAGATACATGACCAGCTTCGGCGCGCCCCTGATCTCCCACAGCATCGAGAGCGAACTGAACGCAGACGGCTATATGCATGAAGGCGCCGTTTCCGCCCGGATCGGCGTGCCCGGCGTGCCCTCTGTGGCGGAAGATATCGCCGTGGCCCGGGATGTGCTGGTAGCCGGTTACACCGGGTCCCACATCCACATCGCCCATGTGGCCAGTAAAGGCGCCGCGGACATCATCCGCCAGGCCAAGGCCAAAGGCTATCCTGTAACGGCGGAAGTTACGGTGCATCACCTGACCCTGACCGACGAGGCCTGCAAGGGTTACAGCACGGCCACCCGTGTTTCCCCGCCGTTGCGGAGCCAGGACCACGTGGACGCCATGCGGGCCGCGCTGCTGGACGGGACCATCGACATGATCGTCACCGACCACGCCCCCCACGCCCCGGAAGAAAAGGACGTGGAATTCCGCAAGGCCCCCAACGGCTTCTGCGGGCTGGAAACGGCAGTAGGCGTGATTTTAACGGATCTGTATCAAAAGAACATACTGACACTGGACCAGGTCATCGACAAGATGAGCTGCAGCCCGGCAAAGATCTTCAAATTAAAAGGCGGCACCTTAAAAGAAGGCGCCCCGGCGGATATCACCATCCTGGATCTGGACAAAGAGTGGACCGTGGATTCCAGCAAGTTCTACACCGTGGGCAAGGTGACCCCCTTTGAAGGCAAACAGTGCAAAGGCAAAGCCGTGGCCACGATCGTGGCGGGCAACATTGTCATGAAAGACGGGGTTGTGTGCTAAAGGTCAGGAATATGCTGCTCATTCACAGGAAGGTTTATGTGATTTATCAGTGAGAGTAGTAACCTGAATGACCGGAGATGTACCGGAGGAATTGCA
>JAFZIG010000057.1 GCA_017554485.1 Acidaminococcaceae bacterium
GCTGATTCTGAGATGATTTTTCGTCAGGCAAGGCGCATTTCCGCAGGAATACTGGCGGTATTTCAAGGAAATGCAACGCAGCATGACGGAAAATCAACCAGAATTCAGCCTTTGAGCGGCAGTGTGAACACTCCCTAGTACCATTAACCGTGTGGTATTGTGTGGGACGTAGTGGGATAAACCTGTGTGATGTGGCAACATAGTGTGACCAGATGGTACAGAATGGGACGTGCTGGGACATCTCTGATCCGCTTCGAGTCTCCTATGCTCCATGAAGCCCGGAAGCCTTGATTTATGAGGGTTTTCGGGTTTTTGTTTTGCTGATTGTGGAGGATGATTACAGCGGAATAACCTACAAAATAACCTAACCAGGGATTTTTTCAAAGAAAAAAGCGAAATTGAAAATGCACCGCATTTACCACATTTACAACACTGAAAGAGAGGAATCCAGACAGAACAAGGATTTCAGGGAAAAAGGCTGCCGCATTCAAACCGCATTCAATCACATTTACTGTTTGTTCGGAATGGATTACGTGGGCGCTGTGCCTGACCGCAGAAACAGACAGCAAAAAACCGGGGATTTCTCCCCGGTCTAATTGTCACCCCCTGTATTTCCCTCCTGAAACATAAAGGAGGTCAAGGATGGTCAGCACCCAGCGCAGGGGCCTTTCTCCCAGGTCAAGCTGGATTCGGTCAAGATACCAGTTGATTTGTTCCCGTGTGGTCATGTCTGTTTACCTCCTTCCTGAGCGGCTTCTTCGCTGATCGTGTCCAACAAGGCCAGAAGGGCCAGCTTTTCGGGCAGGTTCAAGGGTTCGATCAGGGCGAGGGCTTCCTGTTCGTTCATGGTGATTTCCTCCTCAGATTTCCAGATTTTCAATTTTCTCTATCAGTGCGGTAACGCTGTCCAGTTGCCGGGTCATTGCGTCATGATAACAGCCCTCTGCGCTGTCCCGCAAATTGCGCTCTGTCACGGCCTTTGCTACTTCCAGAAAGCCAACAATGGCCCGCATATCCTTTACGGTCAAATTCATGTGATCGCCTCCTTCTTGACTGACCGGGGCAGGGGTGTTATAATTTCCCTGCCCCTCTTGTTTGGGTGTTCCCGGTTCGCTTTCGCTTCTCACTTCGTAAGCGTTCCGGGGTTTTAATTTACGGTGAAACGGCTTGTCCGGGTACTGACGGTGAAGCGGGCGGCAATTTCCGGCATGGCGGCTTTCAATGCCTTTCCATCAAGACGGCTGCTTTCAATCACTTTCCAGCTTGCTTTCCAGCCGTTCCCGGTCAAGGTTTCCTCTCCGCGGTTTACCATTTCGGCCTTGATGCTGTCTTTGATCGCTTCCACTTCGGCGGTCAGACGTTCGATTTCGCTTTGCAATTCCCGCAAGGTTGTAACTCTGCTATCCAGTTCCTTAATGCTCATTGTGATTTCTCCTTTCAATTTTCAAGGTTCATTCTGTCTGCTGGAGGAAGCAGGTTTCGCACAATTCCCGGTGGCGCTCAAGTCGCTCTGACTGCGTTTCCACTGGTGGCAAGGCGTTTTACCTTCGGCCTTTCGGCTTTCGGAACCTTGCTTTCCCCTTCGGACAATGACAGTATAGCATACTGGGTACAGTATTTCAATATCGGAAATCTGCACAAACATACTGGGTACATTTTGTTGAAACGGCATACTGTACCCATGATACATTCTGTGCTATAATATAGTCGGAGGCGATGATATGGGAAAGACTTCAAGCAAGGTAAAAGACAGGTACAACGCCAAAGCATATGATGAAATGAAAATCCGCGTCCCCAAGGGCCAGAAACAGGCCGTAGAAGCCCACGCGCAAAACAAAGGGGAAAGTATCAACGGCCTTGTAAACGCGCTCCTGCGGGCTGATATGGGCATTTCTGAGGAAGAATGGAAGGGCAAACAGGAGTAAAAAAGAAAGGGCGCAATTATACACCGTTTTTCGGCGTGATTGCGTCCTTTTTCGTTGCGCTGCTGAAAAGCCTTTCAACGTCCATCCATGGGAACAATGGCGATTGTCTTTCCCAGAGGGGCAAGCACCTTTAGAAGGGTATCAAGCTGCGGGCTTGTGTATCCCTTTTCCATGCGGGCAATGATCGGCTGTTTTACGCCGCTCAATTCTTCCAGCTTCTTTTGAGAAATGCCTTGCTCCTGCCGCGCTTTGATCAATTCGCCCATAAGCTGCACGCGGAGATTGCTTTCCGCGATTTCTTCCGGGGTAAACAGTCCCTTTTGCACTTCGTCCCAGCTGCTGCCGATTGCGCTGTTATCCTTCATTGTTATAGACCCCTTTCTTTTAAGTCTTTCAGTTCCCGCCGCGCCTTTTCGATTTCCCTTTGAGGCGTTTTCTGCGTCTTTTTCGGGAACGAATGGAGCAGGACAAAGCTATTGTTTATCCAAGCTACAAACATGATTCGGTCACTTGAAGGCCTTAATTCCCATATGCCGCATTGATCGTCTACCTTTTTCACATACGGCTCTCCCGCCCGCGTCCCGTATGCCGCAAGAACATTGATATAGTCCTGAATCTTATGCAGTTTTATTCTTGCGTCCTTCGTGTTTTGCGCTGAAAGTTCCCGCATATATTCCCGTACAAGTTCTTTGTTGTCCTTATCTTTATAAAAATGAATCTTGTACAAACACCTTTCCTCCTTCCATTATCATAATAACTTAAAAGTTATTGATTGTCAAGACACTTTGGGACTGTTTTTTCTGGCAGGCGGACAGGAAAGCGGCAGTTGAACGAGGGGAGAAAAGAGCGTATAATAAAGCTGGCGGGCCGTGCTGGAGGGACACAGGCTGGCATATCTTCCCGGCGGGAATCGTGACAGGGCGGCAGTCAAACGCTGTCATTTCAGGAAGGGCTGTCGCTGTCCGCTGGTATGAAGCGGGAGGGGTTTCCCCCACCCCGGCCCCTGGGGAGGAGGGGGTCTGCCTTGATACCGGGGGGGCAATTGTGGGAAAGTGACTGCGGCGATTTCCTTTGGCGTATATATATAAAATCATCATTCACGAAAGGTCAGCGCCCGCGCTTGTGAAGGGGGCGGGGGGATGAAAGGAGAAAACGATGTTATTGCCAGACGTTCTCGATTACAAACGGCTCCTTGCGGCTGTGCAGGATGTATCCAAGGAAACAGGGATAGCTTGCACGAAAACAGAAATGCTGCTATTGGGTATTCTCCAGAAACTTGACGAGTTGGTTGAAGTCGAGCAGCAGAGACTTGACTAAAAATAAGAGGTATAAAAAATGGCGTTTCTGATCGGGGAAAAGCAGAAAAGGGCGGCGACGCTGCTATGGAAAGGGCTGAAAACGCCGGAAATTGCCGCAGTTTTGGGGATTCACCGTTCCACGGTCTGGCGCTGGTTCCAGCATGAGGAAATGCGGGAATACACGCAGAAGGTGTTCCGGCGCAACAGGGGCCGGGCATTGCGAAAACCCATGAAAAACGCGCTTTCGGAGGCTGTTGAAAGCGGCGACCACTGGAGAATCAACGCGGCGGCAAACCGCATCCTTGACCACTGCCATTGGGTATTTTTCGACGGCTGACCGCAACCGAACGAGCATCCCCCCCCTGGGGGGTGTTTTTATTTCGCGCTGAAAGAAAAGCCCCTTTCCGATTTTGAAAAATATCGGGGGCAGGGGCAAAAAACGGCTGGCTCTTATTCGCGGTCAGGCGCTACGCTCTGTTTTGAACACATAGCAAGTCGATCTCGCAAAAAAGACCGTCAGAAATCGGCTTGTATTTCTCCCGGAATTTTGTCTCAAACGCCCGATATTCCTCGGCTGTTATTAGCCCCTGGTCGAGCATCCCCTTGAGGTGCATCATGGTGGTCTCATAGAGATGTTCGTTCCTGAACTGCTCCGGCGTCATTTTCATCGCGCACCTCCAAACCGGTCTGCGATGTAGCACGCATGGGAACAGTACTTCCGGTGCGCGTTTCCATAGGCGCTGAAATCCCTGCCACAGGTGGGGCAAACAAAATGATAGATGGCTTTACGCTGCACCTGATCCAGATGGTCGTTCCACCAGGTGATGCGGCATGCATCAGAGCAGAACTTTTTTTCCTTGCGCCCGGCGGTCTGCTTCACCTTTTTCCCGCAGCATTTGCAGCGATGCTCGCTTTCGGTTTCTGTCTGCACAGCAGGAAGAATAACAGCAGCCCCCGGCATTATCTCCGTTGGCACCGCTGTTCTCCTGAAATATGACTTGACCGTATTCAGCGAGATGCCGGTCATAGCCGAAACTTTCTTATATCCATGCCCTTGGGAACGGAGGCTGTCGATCATTGCTTTTTGCTCGTTGGTCATTGCTTTATCCTCCAGTCTGAGGATCGGGCTATCGTTTATTTGTATGAGCCCTTCCTCAGTGACAAGGGATACTGGATAACCTGGAAAGCATTCATGGCGCGTTGTTACGAATGAACCGTTCCATCCAGGCCGAAGGCAGTTTCGGGAGCCTGTGAAGAAAAGTCTGTATGCGACGCCAAGCTATCGGAAATTCAGTTACTTTATCAAGGAAGAACTGGAAGAAAGCATTGAAGAAATCTTCAAGGCGGTCCTGGCGTACATCGTAGAAAAGGATCATGTGGATATGCAGCATGTGTATATCGACGGATCGAAGTTTGAAGCGAACGCCAA
>JAFZIG010000058.1 GCA_017554485.1 Acidaminococcaceae bacterium
GGAGAGAATTCCCGGGAAGACGATATGGATGTCAATCCCTGCAAGAAAAAGCACGTTTCCAATATGCGGGCTTCCGGCAGCGACGAAGCGATTCGCCTGATTCCGCCGGTATTTTTCTCTTTGGAACAGGCGCTGGAACACATCAATGATGACGAACTGGTAGAAGTTACTCCGAAAAATATCCGTATGCGGAAACGCATCCTTGACCGGGTAGAGCGCAGCCGCATCCGCGGGCGGGCAAAAAATGCCGCTGCCGCTGACAAATAAAAGGCTCAACGTCCGGCTTTTTCTAAAAATAACGCTGTATAATGCCTGAAAACACTGTGTTTTTGCTTAAAAACATGAAAAAATCCCGCTTTTTCGGTATTTTTTTAGGAAAAACAGTTGTGCTTTTTAATTGAATCTGCTACAATATGTTGTAGAATTTTTTAAGTATTTCTTTAAATCAAACGGGATGGAGGCTTTCGCATTATGGATTTTAAAAATTCCGCAATGAAACTGTTCAGTAATGAAGACCCTGTCGATACCTATGCCGGTCCGTATGTTGTGCGGCCCGGACAGCTGGACATCCTGGTGCGTACCCCTCATACCTATGAAGACGCGGTTTCTTACGCGGACAAGCTGATAGAAGGCTGTGCTGTTATGGTGAATTTCTCGGCAGTGGACAAGGAAACGCGCAACCGTATCTTTGATTATATGTGCGGTGTAAGCTATATTGTAAATGCCAGCATTTCCAAGGTCAGCGATTCCATTATGATGTATGCGCCGGCCCGTGTGGACGTGGAGAAACAGGTGGCGAAGAAGACCTCCTGGCTGGGGCGCTAATTGCTTTCCGCATTCCGGTTTGTTCAATTTGTTTTCAGTCTAAACATAAACGGCTGTCCTTTGGGGCAGCCGTTTTTTGTTGCCAATCTGTCCGAAAAAGATTACAATAGAAGAAGAATAAAGTATAGGAAACCAGTTGTCTTTGTTTCCTGAAAACAGGAGGAAAAATCATGTCGCATAAAGTCATCCAGGTTGAAGAGCGTGTGCCGCTGCTGATGAATATCCCGCTGAGCCTGCAGCATCTGTTCGCTATGTTCGGGGCTACGGTGCTGGTTCCGTTTTTGTTTAAATTGAACCCCAACACCTGTCTGTTCATGAACGGCGTAGGTACACTGCTCTATATTTTCCTCACCAAAGGGAAGATCCCGTCCTATCTGGGTTCCAGCTTTGCCTTTATTTCTCCTGTGCTGCTGATTATGGCATCACACCCGTATTCGGATGCCCAATCCGGGTTTATTGTATTCGGCCTGCTGTTCATCCTGTTCTCCTTCATTGTAAAGATGCTGGGGACGAAATGGATCGACTTCATCTTCCCGCCGGCGGCGATGGGCGCCATTATCGCCATCATCGGCCTGGAACTGGCACCTACGGCGGCGTCTATGGCGGGCCTTGTAGGGGATAAAATTGAAATGAACAATGTGATGGTTTCGGTGTTTACCCTGCTGGTGACGGTCATAGGTTCCGTGGCATTCAAAGGCTTTATGGCCATCATCCCAATCCTGTTCGGTGTTGTCTGCGGTTATGTGTTTGCCTTCATCCTGGGGATGGTGGACATGACGCCGGTCATCAATGCTCCCTGGTTTGCGGTACCCCAGTTTTCCGCTCCTACCTTCAGTATGGATGCCATTGCCATTATTGCGCCGGCTGCCCTGGTAGTTTTAACAGAACACATCGGCCACCTGATGGTTACCGGGAATATCGTAGGCCGCGATTTGATGAAGGAGCCGGGGCTGGATCGCTCCCTGTTCGCGGATGGCTGTTCCAACGTGTTGTCCGGTCTGTTCGGGGCTACGCCCAATACGACCTATGGTGAGAATATCGGCGTCATGGCCATCACGAAAGTGTACAGCGTCTGGGTCATCGGCGGCGCTGCGGTGTTTGCGATCCTGCTGTCCTTTGTCGGCAAATTGAGCCAGCTGATCCACGGGATTCCCGGCCCGGTCATGGGCGGCGTCTGCATGCTGCTGTTCGGTGTCATCGCTGCGTCCGGCCTGCGCCTTCTGGTGGAGCAGAAGGTGGATTACAGCAAGTCCCGGAACCTGACCATGACGGCGGTGGTCATGATCGTGGGTCTGTCCGGGGCGAAACTGACCTTCGGCACCATCACGGTGCAGGGTATGGTACTGGCAACACTGGTTGCGATTTTGCTGAGCCTGCTGTTCCATCTGTTTGAACATCTGGGTCTGTTGGAAGAGTAACATTGTTGATTACAAAGGGTAACTGGTTGTAAAAACCAGAAAAGCTGTCCAGTTTGAAAGCAATCAATCCAGACAGCTTTTTTTCTTTGCAGGATATCAGGATAAGGCTTGCAGTATTATTTAAGTTTTGCTTAGTTGCCGCATTGTGTTACGGATGAGAGGGAGAAGCCCATTCGCGGTCTTTCAGGGTTTGAGAGGCATCCTTAAATGCCAGCAGCAATTCCGGTGAGCCCGCCGGGTAAGCCTGGCAGAGCTTTTGCAGTTCCATAAAGGTTTTGAACTCGCTACCCCACAGAAAACGTCCTTCCTTGTCGTAGCAGGCCAGCACCAGATTCTGCTTGGCCCGAACCGGCGTCCTTCCGTTGTCGTCGGTGACAGTGGTATAAATGTCATTAGGAAAATCCATGACAAATGTTACGGTACCGTCTTCCTCTGTTTCTTCCAGAAAACCTAAAAGCAAAAACTCTTTGGCTAAATCTAACATGAGCGATCCTCCTCCTTTTTGTCGGCATACTTGCTTCTTTTTGCATTTTTATTTTACCACGAATCGAAAGTGTTGTATAATTAATAATAAAAGTAAAAGCAAAATTGAAATCAGGATGCAGGACGTATAACGAGAATAAAGATTAACTAAGACAGATCCCTGCTTCTTTCGGTGTGAGTCAGAATGGGGAGGCATTTTTTGAAAAAAGCAGATAGCCATAAAGAAATAAAGATACGGCCGGGCATGCAGGTGGAGTTTATCTGTCCCCAATGCGGGACACATCTTGCCTGGGCTTTGCCGGATATGGAGATGAACTGTCCGAAATGCGGTAACTGGGTAACCAATGAAAACCGGAAAAAACCGAAATTGGATCTGATGCTGCCAACGGATGATGACCAGCTGACATTGTTTTAAGGAAATGCCGGCAGCCTGTGCTTTTCCAGCAGGGAGGCAGGTGGATGAACCGGCGGTTCCTTATGTTTTGCAGTAAAATAAATTTAAAAAGAAAGAGGCGTAAAGTATGAAGATTTTTATGGATACGGCTAATGTGGAAGAAATCAGGGAATTCGCGGATATGGGGATCGTCTACGGGGTAACTACCAACCCGTCCCTGATTGCCAAGTCCGGGCGCACACAGGCGGAAGTGATTCCGGAAATCTGCGCGCTGATTCCCGGGCCTGTAAGCGCTGAAGTGATCAGCCAGGATTGCGAAGGCATGGTTAAGGAAGCAAGAGAGTTGGTAAAAATCGCGGACAATGTGGTAGTGAAAATCCCCTGCATCACGGAAGGGCTGAAAGCAGTCAAGATCCTGGCGGCGGAGGGTATCCGGACAAACGTTACGCTGGTGTTCAGCCTGGGGCAGGCTCTTCTGGCAGCACGGGCCGGTGCTTCCTATGTGAGCCCCTTTATCGGACGTCTGGATGATATCGGGCAGGACGGTTCCAAGCTGGTGGAAGATATGGTAAAAGCTTTCCGCAACTATCAGTTCAAGACGGAAATTATCGCCGCCAGCGTGCGCAATATGGAACATGTTGACAGGATGATGCTGGCGGGGGCGGATATTGCGACGATTCCCACCAAGGTCCTGCGCGACCTGATCAAACACGAACTGACCGACAAAGGGCTGGCAAAGTTTATGGAAGATTATCAGAACAGCCTGAAAAAGTAAGCGTTTGCGTATTGTTACGTTGAGCAATTAAAAAATTAGAATAAATTAAGTGGTTTTCATTAAATATCAACACGGATGTGCGGCAGTATCGTCCATCCGTATTTCTTTTTTCGGAGGGCGTAGAAAGAAAATGAACTGGTTTCCGTTTATCAAGTTGCCGTCACGTATCGCTGCGGTTCTGGCAGGTATCGGTGTGTTTGGAGGCCTTTTTTCTCCCGGCTCTGTGGAAGCGGGGTACCGTAAAGTCCCAGAGAGATATCAGGATGTGGATGTGCAGGTATTGCAAAGCGGCCCCACACTGTTGTTTTCCGACAGTCCGGAGATGGTTTATGAGAACGGGATTTTATATAAGGATATTGTGGAAGGGGAAGGCAGGGTCTTTTTCCATCATGTAAATGGAACCAAAAGCACTAGAAAGCTTGCCGTACTGATGCGTCCAGTCAATCAACGGACTACGATCACCTGGGGATGCAGGGGGATCGGCGATCCGGATAAATGGTATTATATTTCCGCACGAAAAGGCCAGACACGGTATTTCAACGATTACAAAGAGTTTTGGCAAAAGGCTCGTAAAACTGAACTGAAAGAAAAACGGGGTAAGCATAAAAAGAGCAGCAAAGGTGACGGTGGATTAAAGGATTACAGCTTTTACCGTAAAGTATCTGACTTACCGTTAACGACACTGGCCAAAGGGGAATACATGGAGGTTTTGTCACAGGAACGCAATATAAAGCGTGCCGGCGTACAACTAAAACCGGAACAGCTGCTGACCGGCATATTTGATTTCCATGCCAGTCAGCCGGTTGAAATCATAGTCATGATGTGCAATCCGGAGGAGGATTTGGAGAGATTTTCACGGGAAGCTGCTGTTCTGCCTATGGACGAACATCCGTTGCGGGGAACCTATCAGCATGCGGACCTGACTTATGTTGTTAAAAAGCCTATACAGATGAGATGGTTTCAGGCAAAAGCGCTGTGTATGGCAGATTCAGAGGATCGCAATTTCCTGATGGGGACAGACCGGATGACAGGAAAGAAAACACAGAACTATGGAAATTACGGTGTTGTCTATCATGTTCTTTACAGTGTTACAGGTGAATACCCCATACAAATAGGCATCAATCCCTGGGGCGGTGAGTTTTATGGCACGGGATTGATGATTTCGGAAGATAAGGCCGAGGTGATAACGATTCCGGGAAAGAACGCTTTTTTCGGTAAAGGGGATGAAGTGGACGATGTTTTCCTACACTCTCCGAATCATAAACGAAAGGACGCGGAATTCATCTGGTCGCCGCCGGGTGCTTCCAATCTTCCGATACGGGCCTTTTGGACAGTGAACAGACTTGGAAATAGTAAAAAATCCTAATTAAATTTTCTGCAAAATGAGAACAGCCCTTTACAAAATCAAAAAATATGATAAACTTAATGTAGATAGGGATTTTTTAAAAAGAAAATTGAAATTAATTTTTTTGATTTGTAAAAAATAGCCTTTTTAGTAATCAGTATTGATTGGAGGTATGGCTGTGCAAAAGAGAAATACCATTCAGCGCCAGCTGGTCATTTCTGCAGTACGTTCGTTGAGCAACCATCCTACGGCGGAAGAGGTGTACAATCGTATCGTTCTGGACTACCCGGATATCAGTAAAGGGACTGTGTATCGGAATCTGAATTCATTAGTGGACAGCGGGCTGCTGCACCGCGTTTCTGTTCCCAGTTCCGCAGACCGGTATGACCATATGCTGACCAAGCATTATCATGTGCAGTGCGTGAAATGTCACAGGTTCATGAACGTGGACGATTTGGATTATTTCCAGGATCTGGACGATAAGATTGCGCAGATGACGGGCTACCGTATGGAAAACCACAATATTGTATTCCAGGGCGTTTGCCCGGAATGCCAGATTGAAGAGCTGGAAGCCAAAAAGCGGGAAGTTGAGATGGCGAAAGCGGAAGGAAGGAAACCGAATAAGATCAGCGCGAAATTATAAATGCTTCTTAAAGTTGTCTTTTGAAGGATTATGCGTTTGAGCATTTGTGTATCTGTTTACAAACAAATACATGTGGGGTATGATTAAGTTGCGGACGATAAGTCTGCAACTTTTTCTCTTTTAAAACTATAATTTCAAAGTGAGTAATTGCAATGAGAACATCAGCAAAACCTAAGAAAATAGCTAATAATAAAAATGAATTCGTAAAATTGGCGCCGGGGGTTCCTGTTCAGAAAGGTCAGGAGATGGAGCTTGAGATAACGGGCCTGGGAAGTACCGGTGAAGGCGTTGGTCGTTTTAAAGATATCGCTGTGTTCGTGCCGGGCGCTTTGCCGGGTGAAACGGTAAAAGCGACTGCAGAATTTATTAAAAAGAACTTTATTACCGGTAAGCTTTTCGATATTATAAAACCGTCACCTGACAGGGTAACGCCGGTTTGCCCCGTCTATAAAACCTGCGGAGGCTGTCAGTTGCAGCATCTATCCTATGAGGCGGAACTGAAAGAGAAACGGGAACAGGTAAAAGCGGCACTGGAACGGATTGGTCATCTTCGAGATGTCAAAGTTATGCCGACAATCGGCTCGGACCATCCTTTGTATTATCGTAATAAAATGCAGTTCCCGGTAGCGGGGAAAAACGGAAAACTGCAAATTGGCTGCTTTGCTTTAAATACGCATCGCGTGATTGACGTAACCGATTGCTGTATCCAGAAACAGAAAAATAATGAAATCGCTGCTGTGGTGAGAACATGGATGAAGCAGTTTAAGATTACGCCTTATGATGAAGATAAAGGTACCGGCATAATTCGCCACATCATGGGAAGAGTGGGTGTTCATACAGGTGAGATCATGGTCTGCCTGGTGACGGCCCAGGATAATGTGCCGCGGCTTAAAGAACTGGTGAAGATGCTGAAAGCGGCGCTTCCCGGTGTGAAGAGTGTGGTACAGAATGTGAACAGGCGGAACACCAATGTTATTTTGGGTGAGAAGACAAAGGTAATCGCCGGCGGGCCTACGATCAAAGACAAAATCGGCCCGCTGAAATTCAACATCTCAGCCCAGTCCTTCTTCCAGGTCAACAGCGAGCAGGCGGAAAAACTATATAACACAGCTTTGTTGTTTGCGGAACTAAAGGGGACAGAAACTGTGGTGGACCTGTATTGCGGTACGGGAACCATCACCTTGTTCATGGCGCAAAAGGCGAAGCGGGCTCTTGGGATTGAAATTGTACCTTCAGCGATTCGGGACGCAAAGAAGAATGCCATGGCGAACCACATTGAGAACGCCGACTTTTTGTTGGGCGATGCGGCGGTAGAAATGCCAAAGCTTGCTATCGGCGGTCTACGTCCCGATGTGGTGATTTTGGATCCGCCCCGGGCCGGCTGCGAGGAACGGGTGCTGGCAGCGATCGTGAAAGTAAAACCGGAGCGCGTGGTGTATGTTTCCTGTAATCCGGCTACGCTGGCCAGGGATCTGGCGTATCTGTATGAACACGGCTTTACCATCGATAAAGTACAGCCCTGCGACATGTTCAGCAGGACCCACCATGTTGAGACGGTAGTACTGCTGACAAGAAAAAAATAATAAGAGGCTCTCAAAAGCCTGAATAAGTAGGAAAGACTGATTTTAAGTAATAACTTGAAATCGGTCTTTTTTTATGCAGATTTATTGTGTATAATGAATTATTAAAGTATTATTTTGCAAAATGGATGTGTCTCATGCTATTTTTATTTTGAAAAGATTAGGTTTTATGTGACTTGCAGGCTGTTTTTTACCTGCGAAGTTTGAGTAATATAATCAGAGCATTGAAAAGGCAAAAGTCATCTAAAACAAAACTTGTTGAGGGGGATTTTATTATGGAAATAAACAAAAAAGAACTGGTTCAAAAAGCCATGGAATGCAAGACTGCGGACGAACTGATGGTGCTGGCCAAGACCGAAGGCTTTGCAGTTACCCAAGAGGAAGCAGAGGCTTATCTAGCTGAACTTGCAGACGTTGAACTAGATGGTGAGCAGTTGAAGAAGGTGGCAGGCGGAGATTCTACCTATGACTGCAATACTGATAATGACTTTAATATAGGGGGGTGGTGTCCGAGAATAACTTAATAAAAGTCGTGAGGCGTGCAAAAAACACCTTATACTTGCAAACGGTTGCTGCTGCCCGATGTGATTGGCTGAGATAGCCTACGGTAATCTTTATTATCTCAACAGTATAATAATGAATCATGTGCGAGCTGCAAATGCAGTATTCCATTCCACTCGTTGTAGGAACTGCCTTTGTAAGCTGATAAGCTCACAGAAGAACAAGCCTGTCAGGATAGCTCGTACCTGTGTGGTGGGAGACCCGCTGCCATCATAGTACCGTAAAAGCCTTTTAATGCAGGCTGAAGAAATAGAGCAGGTCTCAGAGCGTTGAAGAGGGAAAAGACAGTTAAAACAAATTTTTTTTGAGGAGGCTTTCATTATGGAAAATATCAAAAAAGAATTGATTCAAAAAGCCATGCAATGCAAGACTGCAGAAGAACTGATGGCGCTGGCCAAGACCGAAGGCTTTACGATTACCAAAGAGGAAGCAGAGGCTTATCTGGCTGAATTTGCAGACATTGAATTAGATGGTGAGCAGTTGAAGAAGGTGTCAGGCGGATCAGGCGGAGATTGCTATATTGTTGACCCAAAAAAGTGCCCGACATTTAGAGATTATTTGGATTGAGGATATTAGTATAAAGGGCATAAACTGGATCTATGATTATATGGAGGAACACAAGGTTGGATTTTTCAGGAACATATTCCGTAGAGTGGTTGTCTTGTGTTATACTGTACATAGCATGAGCCTCCATTTGCTTTGATTTTTTTGCCAATTAAATTATAACAAAATGGATGTGTCTCATGCTATTTTTATTTTGAAAAGATTAGGTTTTATGTGACTTGCAGGCTATTTTTTACCTGCGAAGTTTGAGTTATTGATTTGTTCGCTTGAACTGCTGACATTCATGGTTGTATCTCGTGGCATGTTGAGACGGTAGTTAAATTGTCGGGGATTGCAGCGCCGAAGCAAGGATAAGCATTTGAGCAAAAGATGCTTTTGTGGTATAATATAATTAATATAGTATGATGAGTACTGCGAATTATCCTCAATATGATGTCCTTACGAGTAATATACGCTGAAAAAGAAGCGGTGTTTTGCCCAAAATGTATTGTCGGAGGCCATCTCCATGAATTCAATTCTGAAAAAATTTACAGTTTTAAATTTGATCATCATATTCCTCTGCACATTTATCATGGGCGGGGCGGGTTTATGGTTCACGTCCCGTTCCCAGGAAGAATATTCTGATGAAATTTTACAGCTTACCTGCAGGCAGGAAACGAGCTTTTTGAATGAGGAACTGTATGATATCCAGCGTTCCATTGAAATTTTCGCGGAACAGGCAATAGACAAGATGCCGCCGCCGGCTCTGATTCAGTCCAATGCCGCTGTACGCAGGGAATATATCAGTGAAATGGAAAAGCTGATCGGTGATATTGTCCGCCACAATAAAGGCGTAGGCTGTTATTATCTTCGCATTGCGCCCGAATTATCAGATGAAGCGGCGGGAGACGGCGGTTTCTTCTATACAAAAAAGAAGCGGGTGGAAACGTTTATCAAACAGCCGCTGACACCGATCCTGCAATATGCTCCTTCCGATATGGAGCATGTGGGATGGTACTATGCTCCCAAGGCGGCAGGAAAACCCTTATGGCTGGAACCCTATTACAATAAGAACGTGGATATGGACATGATATCCTATGTCGCACCCCTGTACAAGCAGGGACGGTTTATCGGTATCGTGGGCATGGATATGGACTTTAACCTTATCGTTAACGATGTAAGCATCATAAGCCCGTATAAAACAGGGTATACCAGCCTGATATCCCGGGAAGGGAAGATTTATTATCATCCGGTATATGAGCCCGGGACCTCGGTTACCGATTACAACGCGGAAATGAAAGTACTGGTCAATGACCTTAAATATCACGCAGGGGGAGGCAAGCCCAAGACATACACGTACATGCATCAGGATAAAGAGAAGAAGCTTGTATACAGTCCGTTGCAGAATGATATGATACTGCTTCTTTCCGTTGAGGCCGGCGAGATTGAAAAGCGGCAGGACGATCTGTTCCAGATATTGATGCTGGTAGCGGTAAGCATGGCGCTGATTGCGGCATTTATCACGGTTTTTGTTTCCGGTCGCATTACCAGGCCTTTGAAGAAGCTTACGGAAGCTGCCGAACAGATTGCGGAGGGCCAGCTGGACGTGGAGTTGCCCAAGCCTACTGATGATGAAGTGGGAAGGCTGACACGAAGCTTTGCAGTTACCGTGGAGAGCCTGAAACAGTATATTGCAGGCATGCAGTACAAGGCATACAGCGATCCGCTGACCCATGTGAAGAACAAGAACGCCCTGGAGGAAACCAAAGA
Organism: Acidaminococcaceae bacterium; assembly: GCA_017554485.1. Lineage (GTDB taxonomy): Bacteria > Bacillota > Negativicutes > Acidaminococcales > Acidaminococcaceae > Succiniclasticum. The sequence goes on from JAFZIG010000058.1 coordinate 10,338, forward strand.
GCGCCTGCAAAGACAGATGCGGATCGGGGAGGCAAAGTATGCGCTGCTGATGATGGATGTTAATAATTTGAAAGTAGTCAACGATACCTACGGTCACGATTACGGTGATGAGTATTTGGTGAATTGCTGTAACGCGATGTGTAAAGTATTTGAGCACAGCCCGGTGTACCGCATTGGCGGTGATGAGTTTATCATATTGCTGGAAGGCGCCGATTACGAGCAGCGTGAAGATCTGATAGCCGAGTTCAACCGGATTGCGCAGGATAGTATGAAGGAAAAGAACGCATGGAAACGTGTTTCCGTGGCGAAAGGAATGGCCGTATATGGAGCTTCTGACGTTTCTCCGGATGATGTCCAGCGGCGGGCTGACCTTGCAATGTATGAAGACAAAAAACGTATGAAGATAGTACGCTGAGTGCAGGATAATAGAATAATGATTTAGAATGCCTCGCTGATGCGGGGCATTCTTTGAATACCCGTTCTTTACAATCCGGAATTTGATAAATTTATGGATATTAACATGGTAGCAAAAAGGAGGCATGATGATGAAAAAGACGGTTTCCATGGTGCTGGCAGGGGATTCGTTTATTACCCAGCGGTTGCCCCGGGATGCAAAACGCAAAGCGCTGAAAGAGTATCTGGAGAGTTTTGATGTCCGGTTTACCAATTTTGAAATCCTGCTTCATGATTTTGAAGTCTTCCCGGCGCCGGTGAGCGGCGGAACCTGGGCCTGCGCCCGGCCGGTCGTGCTGCAGGACCTGCAATATCTGGGGTTCAATCTGTACACCTGGGCGAATAACCATACCATCGACTGGAACCTGGGCGGTATTTTGACCACAAAGAAACATCTGGATGCGGCAGGCGTTGTCCATGCGGGCTGCGGCATCAATCTGGAAGAAGCAGCCCAGCCGAAATACCTGGACCTGCCTCAGGGACGTGTTGCGATCATTGGCGTAACTTCCACCATGAACGAGTGGGGGATGGCGTCCAATCCCAGGCGGGATGTGCTGGGACGTCCCGGCGCCAACGTGCTGCGGTACCAGACGGTCCACAAGGTCAGACCGAAAGAACTGGATACCCTTCGCAAAATCGTGGACCAGACCGAAGTGAACGCAGACCGTATGCTGCTGGAAAAAGAAGGGTTCAATAAGCCTCTGACCGGCGGTTACCTGATAGGAAAGATTCGCTTTGAAGCCACGGCCCGCGGCGAAAAACCCGGTACTGTCACCATGATGAATAAAAAGGACGCGGACCGGATCGTCCGTTCCATCGAAGAAGCGAAACGGCAGGCTGACTTTGTATTTGTAAGCCACCACAGTCACGAACGCAAAGGGATGGCGAAGAACCGTCCGGCAGATTTCTGCAAGGATTTCGCAAAGTTGTGCATCGATGCGGGAGCTTCTGCGTATATCGGGCACGGTCCTCATATCTGGCGGGGTATTGAGATTTACAAAGACAAACCGGTATTCTACAGCCTGGGGGATTTCATTTTCCAGAACGATTCCGTAGAACGCCAGCCTACAGAGTTTTATGATCTGTACGATCTGGGACCTGACAATACCGTGGCAGACGGTCTGGATGCCCGCAGCGGCAACGGGACACGGGGCCTGGCGGTAGACCATTTTGTCTTTGAGTCTGCGCTGGCCTCCTTTACCGTAACCGAAGGCGCAATCCGTGAAGTGGACCTGCAGCCCCTGAGCCTGGGCTTTAAAAATGGCAGAAGCCTGCGTGGCCGTCCAGAACTGGCAGATAAAGAATACGGCGAACAGATCATTGCAGATATTGCCGGTCTTTCGAAAGAATACGGGACAGCAATCGACATTACGGACGGAAAAGGCAAAATCAAAATCTGAGTACGGATTTGACAGAACGTAAAAAAACAGTTTTCAGAAAACGGAAAGGCTTTGTTGCTTTTCCGTTTTTTCTTGTAACATGAAGAGAGTTTATATATGTTATGAAAAGTGTTGTGTATACAGTATTCCTGTGTCTGAAATATTGTTAAGAGTTTTTTGCAGTGATATACTAATAGTTAATAATGGAGACGGGTACGTCTGATTATTTAAAAAAGGCCGGATCCATTGCGGTTTATACGGTCCGGCAAGGGAGGTTATTATATGTTAATCTTAGGTTGTCTTATTGTTCTGGCGGCGCTGTTCCTGTTGGTGAAGCGCTATGAAGCCAGGATGGTACTGGTGTGTGCCGGTATCGTGATGTGTCTGGTGTCGGGGGCGCCCATGAAGGCATTGGACGCGTTTGCCAAAGGTATGGGCAGCGGCATGATTTCTTCTGCCTGCTCCAGTATGGGTTTTGCGCTGGCCATGCGTTTTACCGGCTGCGATAAACATCTGATCAACGCTTTGGCAAAACTGTTGTTGAAAGTTAACTGGCTGCTGATTCCCGGCGTTATCTTCGGGACCTATGCTGTAAAC
>JAFZIG010000059.1 GCA_017554485.1 Acidaminococcaceae bacterium
AATAGTTTATAATTTGTTCACAAACTGATACAGACATCTGCCTGACCTGTTTTGGGAGAACTCGGGAAAGGCAGGTGCCGGGATCAGATTAAATTAAGCGTATTCTTTAGCCGCAAGGTTATTGAATACGTTTTTTTTATGCGCTATAATTAAGTAAGTAATGAAATAACAGCCGGAGTGGTCATATCTTTCTTGCGAAATTTGCATGGAGTGGGAAATGGATAGCAGGTTTTTACATAAAAGCAGCATCACCTGTGCGGCACGTGACGGACAGGATCATTTTTGCTTTGGCATGTTAAAGTATTTTTGTTTTAGGATCTGGAAGCAGGTTTGCATTGCTGTGTTTTTTGCGTTGCTGCTTGTTTCGCCGCCGGTAGTTGCAGGTATTGTTGATTCCGGTGAGCTGACGGAGCCTTCCTTTTGGATTTTAAATAACAATGCGGGCGATCGGGTTGTTTTAGACGAAGAGGAAATCAGGCAGTTCAACCGGAAAATCTGTGACATGCCTTTGGATGTTACGGAGATGAAAAGTATTCCGGAATCAATTCCTGTGAAAGAGTTCCTGCCCTGGATCACTAACACCTGGGCCATGCGGGGTGCTGTGTACCTGAACGGTAAAGAAGTAACGGAAGCGGAAAAGGAAACGATACAAAAAAATCTGAACCTGGCAGCCCTGCCGGGGGAAAATGAAACTGTAACAGTGCAGTACGGTGTCACGGTACGCCATGCCATGGTCCGTAACCTGCCGCTGGCGGACGGCCTGTTTGACGAACCGGATGATGTGTATTATGACAATGTGCAGGATTCTGTTTTGGAAGCCGGGGAACCGGTGGCGATTCTGCATGAGTCCATGGATAAAAAATATTACTATGTGCGTCTATACAACCTGTTCGGGTGGATCTCCCGCGAAGAAGTTGCTCTCTGTGACAGGGAACAGTGGCTGAAGTATGCAGATCCGCAGGATTTTCTTGTTGTCACAGGCCGGGATTATTTTACCCGCGTCAATGGAGAGGATGTATTCCATTTAATGGGGGCAAAGCTGCAGCTTTTGCAGGAAAAGAAAAATCGCTGGCAGGTATTGCTGCCCTATAAAGACAGTAAGTCGGGCCTGCTGAAAGAAAAACAAATCTGGCTGATGAAAGATAGAAACCTGCATCGCGGATTTCTTCCTTACACTTCCGATCAGGTGATCCGGCAGGCCTTTAAGTTTTACGGGTCTGTCTACGGTTGGGGCGGCGCCATGCGCAGTGTGGATTGTTCTTCTCTGGTAGGCTCGGTATACCGTACCATGGGGCTGGATCTTCCGCGCAACACGTTCAAGCTTGTGAAAATGCCGGGAGAAGTAACAGACTTTACCGGCATGAACCGGGAAGAACGGTTGCAGGCGCTTGCAAAGTTGAAACCGGGTTCCCCGTTGTCCATGCGGGGACATATCATGATTTATCTGGGCATGAATGACGGCGTGCCTTACGTGATACATTCTTCCAGCAGCTACTACAAAGAAGGACGGAAGATTTATGTGCGTCGGGTGCTGGTCAGCGATCTGGAAATGAACCGGAAAAACGGGAAAAGCTATTTGGATACTATTGTGAATGGAATAACGTATCGGTGATTTTTTGTTTCTACTTTGAGCAGATGAAGCGATAATGATTGTGCAGATGACGTTGGGCGAACAGAAACAAATTCAGATAAGATATGGAGAATAATTATGACACAGCTGATTACGGTTAAGAGCGGCAAAGAGAAGATGGAACTGTACGAAAAGGCGGAAGCGGTGGTCCTGTTCCTTTGCAAGGAGTGCGCCGATCACATTCATGCCCTTACACTGCCGGAAGCGTTTTATGATGCCGTTGCCTGGCAGATCAAAACCCAGGGTTACGGGTTTACGGATACGGGCAGCATCACTTCGCTGTTGATGAAAACAAAAAACGGTTTCACACGTGTTATCTTTGCGGGTGTAGGCGCGGGAAAAGAATGTACGCCGAACCACTTGCGTATAGCAGCAGGAAACGCGGTACGGGAGCTGCATAAAAATAAAGTCAGACAGGCTATTGCTGCCGCTCCGTTGCTGACGTACCCGAAACGGGGCCATTACCTGAAAGCACTGACGGAGGGCTTGTTGCTGGGCAGCTATCGTTTCGACAAATATAAAAGTGAAGCAGCAAAAAGCGAAAAAGTTTCTGTTACGATATTTAATGTGATTCCCGGTGCTGCCGGAATCTTAAAAGAAGCGTCAACAATTTGCAATGCCATTTATCACGCCCGTGATCTTGCTAATGAACCCGGCAACGTGATGAATCCGGAAACACTGGCAGAGGAAGCGATGCTGACTGCCAAAAAATATAATTTAGAAGCTGAAGTTTTATCTGCCGGGGAAATGCAGAAGCTTGGCATGGGCGCCATTCTTGCCGTCGGACAGGGAAGCGTGCACGGACCGAAAGTGGCAGTGTTGAAATATGCCAATGGTCAGGACAAACCGTATGTTGCCTTTGTGGGTAAAGGCATCACCTTCGACAGCGGCGGTATTTCCATCAAGCCCTCGGAAGGCATGGGGGAGATGAAGGACGATATGACCGGCGCGGCGGCTGTGCTGAGTGCCATGCAGGCCATTGCGGCCCTGTGGCTGCCGGTCAATGTGATTGGCGTTATGGCCTGCGCGGAAAATATGCCTTCCGGTTCCGCCCAACGACCGGGCGATATTATTAAAGCAGGTAGCGGCAAGACAATCGAAGTGGACAATACCGACGCGGAAGGCCGGCTCGTGCTGGCCGATGCTGTTTGGTACGCCTGCCGCAAAGGGGCCGCCAAAGTGATTGATATCGCCACACTGACCGGCGCGGTGAGCGTAGCGCTGGGGGAACACACCTCCGGTATCATCGCCAACGACGACGCGCTGGCGGAAGAGATTAAAAAGGCCGGCCGCCGTGTGGGCGAGGCCTGGTGGCAGTTGCCCATCGTGGAAGAGGCGGAAGAGATGCTCAAAAGCACATGCGCCGACATTAAAAACAATGCGGGCCGTCCGGCAGGAACTATCACCGGCGGAGTGTTCATCGGGGAGTTTGTGGACAAAGGAATCCCCTGGGCCCATCTGGATATCGGCGGCACGTCTACCGCTAAGAAAACAGAAGGCCATTTGCCGGAAGGCTGCACGGCTTTCGGTACAGCCACACTGATTGAGTACGCACGCACACTTTAAACAACAATTTGTTAAATATAATGCGGCAAAGAAAAACACCAGCGAGGTCTTTTCTTTGACAGCATTATTTATGAAGGTAATGATTATGAAGGAATTGGCAGACCTGCATTTGCATAGTACATATTCTGACGGTGTGTATTCGCCCCACGAACTGGCTACCATGGCCAAAGCTGCCGGCATCACAGTCCTAGCTCTAACAGATCACGATACCCTGAAGGGCCTGCCGGAAATGGAAGAAGCCGCAAAAGAAGCTGGCATTGCTTTTATTCCCGGCGTGGAGTTCAGCGCCCGCTGGGAAAACCGGCAGGTACATATTATCGGGTATGGCATCGACGAACATAACGCCCTGCTACTGGAACGACTGGCGGATGTGCGCAATGCCAGGCGAAGCCGTTTGGAAAAAATCATAAAACGTCTGCATGAAATGGGAATGGATGTGGAGGTTCCTGTTCCGGAGGAAGGGCAGCGGGCCGTGGGACGTCCCCATATCGCCCGCGCATTGGTGGCACAGGGTTATGTGAAAACAGTACAGGAAGCCTTTGATAAATACATCGGCGAAGGCAAACCTGCCTACCAGCCCCAAACCAAGATGACGCCGCCGGAAGCTGTCATGCTGATCCATCAGGCCGGCGGGATTGCGGTGCAGGCGCATCCGGAAGAGATAGGCGACAGGGCCCTTGCCTTAAAACTGTTGGGCGCTCTGGCTTATGACGGAATCGAAGTGTACCATCCTTCTGCCAAAACCAAAGAAACAGAATTTTTTTGGCTGAAAACTGCCACGGAGCGCAAGCTGCTCATAACCGGCGGCAGTGATTTCCACGGCAATCCGGGACGCTTCCCCGAAACGTTGCCGGGGTGGCCGGTAGAGCGCGAAAAAGTGCAAGACTTTTTACGTCGGTTTGGGTTATAATTGTAGTAAAAGAAGCGCCGGGACGGCTAGGCGCGTCAGTTAAGATTATTGTAAGGAAGCTTTTAAGGAAACAAAGCCCATGGAAGTTATCGCGTTTGTAGGTCCCAGCGGCTCCGGCAAGAGTCATCGGGCCATCGGTGTAGCGCACCAGTACCATTGCGATGCCATCATTGATGACGGTCTGCTGATTCAAGGCTCAAAAATTTTAGGGGGCACTTCGGCAAAAAGTGAACAAAACCGTGTGCAGGCGGTAAAACGCGCGATCTTTTATGAAGAAAGCCATGCCTCGGCGGTGCGCGAAGCACTGGCGCGCTCCAGTATTCGCCGTATCCTGATCATTGCTACGTCTGACCGTATGATCAATAAGATTACGGCACGGCTGGTGCTTCCCGATCCCTTAAAGACAATTTACATTACAGATATCGCGTCCAAGCAGGAAATCAAGAAGGCCCACGAGTCCAGGCTGCGTTACGGCAAACATATTGTGCCTGTACCCACTGTGGAATTAAAGCAGCACTTCAGCGGCTTTTTTGCGAATCTTCCTTATAATATTTTTTCCAAAAACAAAAATGCCCGGCAGGAAAGCCGTTCCATTGTACGCCCGGCCTTCAGTTATTACGGTACGATCCTGATATCCGACTACGTGATTGACGATATCATCAACCTGATCGTGCAGCGTATGGTTGGCGTGGCGAAGATTCATTACATCCATGTCCGCCGTCGTACCGACAACAAAGGCCTGTCTGTTCATGTGGAGCTAAACCTGTATTATGGTGTCAAAGTGTTTGAAGTTTCGCGTCTTTTACAAAAAAGAATTAAAACAAGGGTAGAATCCATGACCGGTATGCATGTGCAGCGTGTTAATATCTCTGTCCGCAGCCTGGAGCTGCAGAAACGTTCTGCCACAATGCAGGCATTATAAACATATAAAAGTATCCGGTTTTATTTATTTTATTGAAAAGCTTTTTATTATTGAAAAGCATTTCTGATTGACATCTTGTTCAAAAAATACGATAATAATTATGAAACAATGATGTCGTACGGAATGGCTCTCACGTACGGCAATTTTTTTAAAATAGTTTATGTTCCCGATTTAGCCGGAATCATACAAAGGGTTCCGGTCATGAAAGTAAGGCATCACATGTGTAACGTTTATGTATATCAATTACAAAGGAGGGACATTATTTTGAAAATTCATGAGTACCAGGCAAAACAGATCATGAAGATGTACGGCATCAACGTGCCCAACGGCAGCCCGGCTTTCAGCCCGGAAGAAGCGGCCCGCATCGCCAAGGACTTTGACGCGCCCATTGCTGTGGTTAAAGCCCAGATTCATGCAGGCGGCCGGGGCAAGGCCGGCGGCGTGAAGCTGGCCCACAACATCGATGAAGTGAAATACTATGCATCCCAGATTTTGGGCAAAGTGCTGGTGACCCACCAGACCGGTCCGGAAGGCAAGATGGTCAACCGTCTGCTCATCGAAGAGGGCT
>JAFZIG010000060.1 GCA_017554485.1 Acidaminococcaceae bacterium
AAGACCCTTTTAAGGGTGGCCAGTAGTCATACCACGACGGCTTGAACAAAGTGAAAGCCAGCGTCATTTAGGCGCTGGCCTGTGTTGGGCCCTTATAGGGCTAAGCGAACCACCCCTTGAAGGGGTGGAAGCGATTTTGTTCGCTTTTCTTTTTGCAAAACTTATGCTACAATAATTACGAACATTTGTTCCTGAAATTATAAAACGGGAGGTTGCTTATGGAAAATGATTCAGAAATTATATCGTTAGATGCTAACGATATCAAACGCCGGATATTTACCATCCGGGGAAAGCAGGTGATGTTGGATAGCGATTTGGCGGAACTTTACGGATATGATGTTAAGCGGTTAAATGAACAGGTGCGACGTAACAAGGAAAGATTTCCTGAGGATTTTATGTTCCAGTTACTGAAAGAAGAAATCCCAGATTCTTCAAAGTCGCAAATTGCGACTTTGAACGAGAGCGGTAATAAGCGCGGTAGTAATGTAAAAAAATTACCATATGCTTTTACCGAGCAGGGAATTTACATGCTCTCAACGGTACTTCGCGGTGAACTTGCTGTAAAGCAAAGCATATTCATCATGCGAGCCTTTCGGGAAATGCGCCATTTCATTGCAAACAACGCCGCACTGTTTGACAGAATCAGTAAAGTGGAATTAAAACAACTGGAGACAGACAAAAAGGTTGACCGGCTTTTTGAGTGTATCGGTGAACATACGGAAACACACCAGAAAATATTCTTTGACGGACAAATCTATGATGCGTTCAGCCTGCTTACAGAGTTGATACAAAAAGCAGAACAGGAAATTATCCTGATAGACGGATACGTGGATGTGGGCACGCTGAACTTATTAGCGAAAAAACAATCCGGTGTGGCCGTAACCGTTTACACATTTACCAAAACAAAGCTGACGGCGCAGGACGTCGCCGCGTTTAACGCGCAGTACCCGAAGCTGGAAATGAAACACACAAACGTCTTTCATGACCGTTTCCTGATATTGGATGGAAAAACGGTTTATCATATCGGGGCATCGTTGAAAGATGCAGGGAAGAAATGTTTTGCGGTTTCTCTTTTGAAAGACGCGGGGCCGGAACTGATGAAAAAATTGGAGAAGGAGAGAGCGATTCCCGCACACCGGCGCAATTTGTCAGATTGACAGACTACGCTGTTTTTTGCAAAAGAAAAACCCGGAGTTGTGATAGAAACTCCGGGTTCACCTGATCTCGTAATACCAACGAGTTTTCCGTCGTGTCCATTATGTTCGACCTTTTTGGACACGAATCGTATTATAGCACGTTAAATTCTGTTGTCAAGCAGTAATTGAGAAGAAGCGGCAGGGAAGGCATCGCAAAACGTCGTGAGCGTTTGCGTAATTTCATGAGACGAAATGAGCCGTCCGTGGCGAGACTGTTTGAGGGCGAAGCCCGAGTTTCGAAGCCACAGGCGAATGAGTCCATGAAATAGCAAACGGGCACGGTTTTGCGATGCCTTCCCCGCCGCTGGTTTGTTTTTCTTATCCCTTTTTATCTTCTTTCATCATTAAATCTCTTATTTTCCTGTAATATTCTGTCTGACGCTTGTTAAGCTCGTCCATTGAACCCATGGACAGATCCCATTTTATCCAGGACCATGGTTCGCCGTACCTGAGGGTAACCGTGACAGTTGCGGCATCCAGGGCGATCAGATCCGTTTGGGGGAAGGGTCCCCAGGTGTCGATTTTATATTCCCGGCCCAGCGCTTCCATTTCGTCCAGCATCTGTGCGGAAATGACACGGTTCTGCGTTTTTTCCGGTGAATTGTGCCAGTCTTTATAACGGCTTTCGAACAGTGCTTCTGTTTCATTCTTCCAGCTTACATCAATAAAATGATGCCCGCCGCTCATACTGCCGGCGCTGCTGTAGTGGCAGCCTGACAACCGGCCCAGCAGAACCTTTCCGTCATAAAGCTTCTGTCCGTTGTCCTTTGCCAGCTTTTCCATAAACTCCGCCAGTTTTTCGTCGGTTACTTCTTTACGGAACGGGCTGTCTTTGCCGGCCCGGTTCAGCGTGATATGCTTCCCGTTCTTATATTCCACATAAAGAAGCCGGAGCTGTTTAAATTCCGTGGGTTCTGTTGTTGCTGCGGCTACGCTCACTCCGCCTTTCTGCAGCAACTGATCCAGGTCGGCCAGGGCTTTTTCATCGGCGGTAAAGCTGCAGCCCCTGGGAAAGACACGCTCACCTTTTTTCGGCGCTTCCATGATTGGCTTCATGCCCGTGCCGGAAGAAGATGGTTGTGGGTGAAATCTTGAATTCATGGTGCGCATGGTACAAAGGATTTTTTTCCCTTCGCGCCGCATGATCAATTCATAATGACAATATCTGTGATAAAAGGAGATCTCGCTTTTCTGTATCTCGCTGGGGGTAAAGGATACATCCGGTTTTTGCGGCGGTTTCTGTACAGGTTTTTCTTCTGCGCCGCTGCACCCATGCAGGCCAAACAAAGTGCAGAATAGCAAAAAGAGTCCGAATTTCCAGAATCGCATGATGCCACCTCCCGATACACTTTTTAGACTGGCTATACTGTTCATTTATCAATTTTATTGTATCAAAAAGACGATGCAAAGGAAAGCATGATTTCGGTTTTCCTTTTTAGTTATGGTATAATAATTAAAAGGGGGATTATATGATGATAAATAAAGTTGCGATTTTAGGCGCGGGCGCCATTGGCGCCTATTTTATCTATGGCTTTTCGGCAGCGCCGGAGATAGATTTTTGCCTGGTTGCCAAAGGAGAACGGAAAGAGCGTTTAGAAAAGGACGGTCTCTGTATTAACGGAAAAACGTATAAGCCTGCGGTGAAAACACCGGAGGAAGCAAAAGGCGTGGACCTGCTTTTGATTTCGACAAAATATAACGGCTTACGTTCGGCGCTGGAAGATATCCGCACCGTTGTAACACCGCATACGACAGTCCTCAGTCTGCTAAATGGAATTGACAGCGAAGAAATCATCGGGACGGTGATTGATCCGGCCCGGATCGTGTACAGCCTGATGCGTATCAACTCTGAGCGGAAGGGTAACAGTGTAACCTTTAATGCAGAGAAAACACCGGGCCTCTTTGTAGGCGAAAAAGATTCGGCAGAAGAGACAGAACGGCTGCTGGCTATCCGTGAGCTGCTTGCAAAAACGCCGTTGAAATATCATTTCTGCAAAGATATCATTTCGGAACAGTGGCTGAAGTTTACGTTGAATATAGCGTATAATCTGCCGCAGGCCGTATTGGGCACAGGGTACGCGTCCTACTTTGACAGTGCCCACGTAGGCTTTATCCGGGACCGGTTGGAAGCGGAAGCGCGTAAGGTAGCGACAGCATATGGCATTACCTATGGCCCGCTGGAAAATACCCGTCCCCGCTGGCTGGAACGGGCTCGTTTTTCCACGCTGCAGGATCTGGAAGCGAAACGGCATACGGAAATTGACATGTTCTGCAAGGTGCTGATGGAAAAGGCTGCCGCAAAAGAATTAGAGGTGCCCTTTGCGGAATACACTTATCACGCTATCAAGGCGCTGGAAGAAAAGAACGACGGAAAGTTTGATTATCGATAATTTAAAAATCATAACCTCAGGAAAGCAGAGTTAATTTGTGAAGGAAGCAGGATCAGACGGGATTTCTAAGCTAAAAATCCGCCAAAGAGTGGTGCACTCTCTGGCGGATTACTATTTCCCGGGAAATATAGTGTTATTTATCTTCTTCTACTTCTTTTTTCCAGTTTTTGGATTCCATGCTGCCCGAGCGGGCGTAGTCCGCTACCATGGCGTTCACGGCCCGGAAGTTTGCCTGCACGCCGGATTTAGTGTTTTTATATTTTACGGCATTCTCTTTTTTGATGCCAATGCTTTGCGCGGTTTGGGCCGCGTCAATGTTGGCGCCTAAAAATACAAATTCAAAGTTCTTTTCCTGCAGTTCGGAAATCAGTGTTTTTACTTTGGCATAGGTCCACTCCTTGGAAGCATTCTCCTTGCCGTCTGTGGTAATGACGACCAGCACCTTATTGCCTTTGGCGTCGATATCTTCCAGGGCTTTCATTTTGGATAAGGTATTGCCCACAGCGTCCAGCAGTGCCGTAGTACCCTGGGGTGTGTATTCTTTGTCTGTAATGTTCTTTACTTTGTCCAGGTCGGTGCGGTCATAAACCGTGGAAACTGCGTTATTGAACATGACGGCAGTAACTTTGACCGGCAACTTGCTTTCCCGCTGTTTGTCCAGCATGGAGTTGAAGCCGCCGATGGTGTCTTTTTCCAGGCCGTACATGGAGCCGGATTTGTCAAGGATCAGCACCAGGTCCATAGAGGTGACCTTTTCCGCTTTTTTCTGCTGTTCTTCGGCGGCCGGCGTTCCTTTTTCGGCCGGTTCCACGGCAACGGTTGTTTTCTCTGTCGGGATATTCAGTTTATCCAAAACGCTGTCCGAAGAGGCGGCAAAGGCAGATATGGAGCAGGCGAAAGCAAGCAGGGCGGTGCAGACGGCAGTGGTTTTTTTCATTATAAGTACCTCCTGTACAATAAGATTACGGTGCATGTTGTAAAAAGCCGGTGATGCGCGCCGGTATCCGGATAAAATAGGGTACCGGACCATTTTCAATTATAAACAGTGTAAAACAACATTTTGTCAAATTTATGTTTTTGCATCCTGTCTGTGCAATATTTTTGTAAAACAGTTCTGTACAGGACAAGCCGGCGCTATTTCTTCTCCGGTTCTTTCTTTTTCGGTTTCAGTTTATTCAGGCCTTCATTGCCGAAGATGAGCAGGTCGTTTTCTTCCAAAGCGTAAAGCTGGCCGTATTTTTCCGATCTGCTGCCTACGCACCAGCGGCCCAGTACGGGCTGCCAACGGTATTCGTTGTAGGCGGCGTCATGGAATTTACGGTTGCGGGCTGCGATTTCTTTTACGTTGTCTGCCGGAGCCAGACTGTCCATAAAGATATAGTAGTTGATTTTTTGGTTGTCTTTCGTGACAAATTCAAATTGCTTCCCGTTTTGTTTGATCTGCATGTCCCGTGTTATGTCAAAATTACGTTTCTGTTCTTTAAGCGAACTGTCTTTCTGTTTTTCGCGGGTAAGGGTGAGGGCGGGGTAGTGGATGGTGAAGGGCGCTTTACCGTTATAATCCTGCCATTGGTGATACGTATAAGCGGCGTTTCCTTTTACCGTCATACTCTCTTCTGCCAGGGAATCGTGTCCGTTGACCGGCCATTGGGGATTGGCGCCCCAGGCTGCGTGACTGGCCCGTTCCACATCTTTTTGCAGTGCGTCGGGGAAACGCTGCAGTTGTAAGGACACATTGCCGGTGAATGTTTTCGCTGCGGTCTCCATCACCGCTTGGGGACGCAGCGGGGCACCCGTATAAATAAAATGCAGGGAAAGGGACAGATCTTTGTTTTTAAAAGAATCTCTGACATAGGCATCCATGTCCTTGATGTTCACTGGCAGCACGCCGCGCAGTTCGCCGGTGTTGTCGCCCATGGGCGCCTTTTTGCCGTGGAGGGTGACCCGGGATGTAACATAGACGTCAGGCTTCACTGCTGTCCATTGCAGGCCTAACATTTCATTGATCAGGGTTGTCATTTTCTGCTTAAACTGAGTGGTTTGTTCGGAGGTGTAAATCGCGCCCGACTTGGTATCCACGGCAAATTTGAGTTTTTGGCTGCCAGCTTCATATTCCCCTTCCGCAAATTCTGTCAGCTGCATCTTGTGATTATCTCCCAGGTATCTTACATGGGAGATTTTTTTGATTTTTGCTTCGGGGCGGGTTTTGGCAAGGTACTCTTTAAATATCTTTATGCCGTCGTCCAGCAGTTTGTCCTGTTCCGAGGCCGTAAAATCGTCAAGATAACATCCGGAAAAGACCAGGCAGAAAAACATCGTGAGGCAATATATAAGCAGTCGTTTCATAAATGGTGACCGTTCCTTTCTAACATAATTTCTGCAAAAATTTGTTGATGAATCATTTATATTATAAAATATCTGTGTTAAAATAGCTATAATATATTGTTGGTAAATTTGTCTTTTTACAGGTTTACGAAATTGCCGGCCATTTTACGGTTAAAGAAACCGGCGTTTTTCCTTTGCATGATATGGGAGGTGTTGTACAGTGAAACGATTTATGATAACGCTGTTTACAATGGTTTTGACTTTTTGCGGTGTCCGGGCCTGCGTTGCGGAAGCTGCTCCTGCGGGTGTTCTTCCCAAGATCCGGATGGAGCAGCAGAAACAGGAATATAAGACGCCGCAGGGACAGGTCTGTATCGTTACCGATTACACCCGGCTCATCGTGGAGAATGCGGACGCATTCCCGGCTCTGTCGAAAAGGCTGGAGGAAATACACAACCGGGAGTGGAATTACCGCATGACGGACGAAGCTCGGGAAGATTATAAGGATGCGGTGGAACTGAAAAAATACCGTCCGGAAGACTACATGTTTTATCTGTTGGAAGAGAGGATCTGGCAGAAATATTTGGACCGGAACATTCTGAGCCTCTACGTAGAGTATTATCAGAGCCGGGGTGGGGCCCATCCAAACATCGATATTTTTACCTATAATTTTGACCCGGTGACCGGTGATTTCATCACGATGGACGGAGCGCTGGCTCCCGGCAAACGGGACGAATTCCGTGAGAAGTATGTGAAGCCGGCCCTGGAAAAGGTTAAAAAGGAGCGGCAGCTGTTTTATTTCGATAACTACAAGACTGTTGTGGACGATCTGTTCCGGAGAGATTATGCCGGGGAGCCGCCTCTGACATGGACCTGGGGTGATGAAGGGATTACCATGATCTTCCCGCCGGGTACTCTGGGGCCTGCGGTAATGGGACCGGTTGAGGCGTTTGTTCCGTTTAAAGGGAATGAGAAACTGTTTAATGAGAAGTATCTGAAATAAACCTTATGTATAAGTATTAAATGAAAACTATTATTCGAGGAAGTTTTTAGTATGCAGGACAAAAAGAAACCGGCTGTAAATCCTGAAACCGGGAAAGAGGAAGCGCAATTACAGGAAGAGCTGGATAAAAAAGCGCAAGAGTTGTTGGAAGAAAAAGAAGCAGATTCCCGGATGCGGACCTATATCGGCCCCATGAGTAAGATTATTGTGGTGCTGCTCTGCTTCTGGACGGTTTTCCAGCTCTATTTTACTACGATAGGCGCTATCAGTGCGATTAACCTACGGGCGTTTCACTGTATTTTTTTGCTGCTGTTTACGTTTTTGCTGTTCCCAACCTATAAAAAAGAAAAACGGGTGCGGAAATTGCCGCCGGTTTGGGACATACTGCTGATTTTACTGGGAACCGGTTCTTTCGGGTACCTGATTCTGAATTTTACCCGGATCGCCCAGACCGGGGGACGGGTGGATCCGTTTGAGGTTGGCATTGCGGCCGTAGCTTTGGTAGTGGTGTTTGAAGCGGCCCGGCGTGCTTCCGGTAATCTTGCTCTGCTGGCCCTGATTTTTTTGGGTTACAACTGGTTTGGCGCTTTTTTGCCGGGACTTTTGGGGCATAACGGGTTTACCCTGAAACGGGTGCTGATCACCCAGTTCTGGGGTACCCAGGGTGTGCTGGGTACCGGTATCGGTGTATCGGCTACTTATATTTTCCTGTTTGTTGTATTTGGCGCGTTTTTAAAGCACAGCGGCTTTTCCAAGTTTATCAATGATTTTTCCCTGACCCTGGTGGGCCAGACTCCCGGCGGTCCGGCCAAGGTGGCGGTAGTAGCCTCTGCCCTGATGGGTATGATCAACGGTTCCGCTATTGCCAACGTGGCCACTACGGGTACGATTACCATTCCCCTGATGAAGCGTACCGGTTACCGGAAAGAGTTTGCCGGGGCGGTGGAAGCAGTGGCTTCCACCGGTGGGCAGTTCTGTCCTCCCATTATGGGCGCGGTGGGCTTCGTTATGGCGGAATTCCTGAACCTGAGTTATACCAAGGTTATGCTGGCTGCCATTGTACCGGCGTTTCTGTACTATTTGGGATTATTGATGTCCGTGCATTTTGAAGCAAAGCGTCTGGGGCTTTCCGGCTTATCAAAGGAAAATATTCCGGATGCGGCCAAAGTGCTGAAGGAACAGGGACATCTGGTGATTCCGCTGGCTGTCCTTATCGCGCTGATGTTTGCCGGCTATACGCCGTTGTATGCCGCGGTCATTGCGATTTTTGCTACTATCGCTGCCAGCTGGATCCGGAAAGAGACCCGCATGACTTGGAATAAGATCATAGAGGCCACGGTGGAAGGGGCCAAAGGCGCGATTTCCGTAGGCGTCTGCTGTGTCATCATCGGTGTGATCATCGGTACGGTGACCCTGACCAGTATGGGTTTGAACATGGGTTATCTGATTTTAAACGTAATCAATAATGATAACATTTATGTAACCGGCCTCCTGGTCATGATCATGTCCACGATTCTGGGCATGGGGGTTCCCGGTGTGGCGGCCTATGTCATTGTGCAGGCAGTGGCAGTTCCGGTGCTGATCAAGGCCGGTGTGCTGGCACTGACGTCCCATCTGTTCTGCCTGATTTATGCCTGCCTGTCCAATATTACGCCGCCGGTGGCCATGAGTGCCTATGTGGCGTCCGGTATCGCCGGTTCGGACCAGACAAAGACAGGACTGTGGGCCGTGCGTCTCGGTCTGATCGGCTTTATCATCCCCTTCTTTTTCCTGGATAATCCCGTGTTGCTGATAGGGGTGGATCCCAATGCGACGTTGTCGGCGACGTTATGGACGGTCTTTACTGCTTCTGTGGGAACCGTTGCCCTGGTTGCCGGACTGGAAGGCTGGCTGGTGCAGAAATGTAATATGCTGGAACGGATTGTGTTGATTGCCGCGGCGCCCGCCATGTTATATCCGGGCACGTTTACCGATGTGATCGGGCTGGCCTGCCTGGTGGTAATTGGCACCCTGCAATTTATAAGAAGGAAGAAAAGCTGAGTTTTAATTGCATAAAATTATGCAGAAGAAAAAGACATGAGTAAAACGTCGGGAACGTTTGCGTGATTCCGTGAGATGAAATTCGCCGTTATGGCGAGACTGTCTGAGGGGCGTAGCCCCGAGTTTCGACGCCATAGGCGAATAAGTCCATGGAATAGCAAACGGGCACGGTTTTACGAAGTCTTTTCCTGATGCAAAATTTTATGCGAACTGAAAATAGGAAATACTGTTATTTTTATAAAAAAAGCGATATAATAGTTGAAGCAGCATTACCTGACCATGTATATTTTTAAGGAGGAGAAGTAATATGAAAAAATCCCTGAAACGCGTATTGAGCGCATCTCTGGCATCCATGTTTATTATTGGCGCGCTGGCAGGCTGCGGCGGTGGAGACAAAAAGGCGGAA